>NZ_VKJP01000089.1 GCF_007280575.1 Streptomyces benahoarensis | reverse complement strand
ATGAGCGTCTCGTGGGCTCGGAGATGCGTATAAGAGACAGGCGGCGGACCGCGAACCCGGCCTGGGTGTCGAGGTAGCTGGTGCCCGGGGCGGGCGGCCGGTCGGACTCGGTGAGGTATCCGGCGAACTCGTCGGCCTCCGGGTGGTGGCGGATCACGCCGTGGCAGTGGTGGTCGACGAGCGGCGGCAGGCCGTCCGGCGGGGCGGGCGTCACCAGCGCCACCGGGTCTCGGCGGCGATCTCCTCATCGCCCTCGCCCGCGAACCGCGCGGCCTCCGCCCGGCGCACGGCGAGCACCGCGCCGTGCAGCACGTCGCCCATCGCCTCCCGCAGCGGCGCCGACTTCTCCAGCTGGTCGGCGGAGTCGGTGAGAGTGGTGGGAAGGCGGACGATGCCGCGGCGGCCACGCTCGCGGACGCCGAGGATGCCGGGGTCGCCGCTGACCGGGTCGGGGAGACGGCCGCCGGAGGTCAGGCCGTGGAGCCCGGCGGCGAGGACCGCGCCGACGACGAGGTAGGGGTTGGCGGCGGCGTCGAACGGCTTCAGCTCGGCGTGGCCGCCGTCCGGGTCGTCGGGCGCGCCGGTGACCAGCCGCAGCGCGGCCTCGCGGTTCTCCACGCCCCAGCACTGGTAGACGCCCGCCCAGTGCGACGGCTGGAGGCGCAGATAGCTGGCGGGTGACGGGCAGCCGAGGGCGAGGAGGGCGGGCAGTGCCTCCAGGACGCCGCCGAGGAACGCCGCCGCGTCGGGCGCCAGGCCGTGGGCGGCGGCGGGGTCGCGGTGCAGGGAGCGGCCGTCGCGGTGGAGGCTGAGGTGGAGGTGGCAGCCGTTGCCGACGAGCCCGGCGACGACGGTGGGGGCGAAGGAGGCGCGCAGCCCGTGGCGGGCGGAGACGGCGCGGACGGTCTCGCGGACGAGGACGACGTCGTCGGCGGCGCGCACCGGGTCGGCGGCGGCGGTGGAGACCTCGAACTGGCCGGCCGCGTACTCCGGGTGGAGCTGGAGGACGTCGAGGCCCTGGACGGTGAGCGCCTCGGTGATGTCGCGGAGGTAGTCGGAGAGTTCGACTACGCGGGTCATGCCGTAGGCGGGCCCGGCGCAGGGGAAGTCGAGCGGGGCCTCCGGGTCGGTGGCGGCCGGGGTGCCGGGCTCGGGGGCGCGGGTGACGACCCATTCGGTCTCGAAGCCCATCCGCAGCCCCAGGCCGTGCTCCGCCGCGCGGTCGGTCATCCGGCGGGCGAACTGCCGCTGGCAGGCGGGATGCGGGGCGCCCAGCTGGTCGTAGCGGTCGGCGGGTGCCCAGGCCCAGCCGGGCTGTGCGGCGAGCGGGGTGACGCGGTCCAGGTCGGGGAAGAGCCGCAGATCGCCGTCGGGGCCACCGATGTGGGCGGATTCGGTGATGGCGTCGTCGGAGGTGAAGACGTCGAAGACGGGGGACATGCCGACGCCACGGTGGGCGACCTGCTCCAGGCGGTGTGCCGGGACGGCCTTTACGCGGGTGATGCCCGCGTTGTCGACCCAGGTCAGGGCGGTGTTGCGGACCCCTTCGGCGTCCAGCCGCGCCGACAACTGACGTGCCTGTGCCGACTGTTGTGCCGACCGCGATTCCATGGTGCGTCCTTCACTCGCGTGTGCCGATGTCTCGGCGTCCGGTGCCCCCGGGGTGCGTACGCGGCGCGGCGCCCGGCCCGCGGGGCGGGTGGGCTCTGCGCCCGGCCGTGACGACAGGACCCGGGTCAGGGGCAGTTGAACTCGCACCATACGCACTTGCCGCCGCCCCGCGGTTCCACTCCCCGGACATCGGCCAGCCGGTCCACGAGCAGCAGACCGCGTCCGGAGACCCCGGCCTCGCCCGGTTCGCGGCGCCGGGGCAGGTTGCTGGACTCGTCCTCGACCTCCAGCCGGAGCCGCCGTTCGGCGCTGTGCGGCATCTCGACGGTGCTGACGGCGGAGCCGTCGGTGTGCAGCAGGGTGTTGGTGATCAGCTCGTCGGCGACGAGTTCGATCTCCCCGGCGCGGTCCCCGGCGCCCCAGGCGCGGACGGCGGAGCGGATCATGTGGCGGGCGGCGGACAGGCCGTCCGGGTCGGCGGGGGCGATCTTCCGCCGGACGCGGCCCGCGATGTCCTGGTGCGGGTCGCCGAGGCGGCGCAGCAGCAGAAAGGCCATGTCGTCCTCGCCGGGGTCGTGGTCGGCCAGGTCGCAGAGGCGGTCGGCGAGGCGCTGGACGTCCTGCGGGCCGCGGCGGACCTCGGCGGCCAACTCGCGGATGCCGTCGTCGAGATCGGTGCCGGGCGTCTCGACGAGGCCGTCGGTGCAGAGCAGCAGCGTGTCACCCGGAGCGAGCTGCACCGTGGTGACGGGGTAATCCAGACGGGTGAACTCGGCGGAGAGTCCGAGGGGCAGGCCACCCGCGACGGGCAGCGGTCGGCAGAGCCCTTCGGCGTGCCGCAGCAGCGGGTCGATGTGCCCGGCGCGGACGAAGCGGGCGGAGCCGGTGCTCAGATCCGCGTCGACGTAGACGCAGGTGGCGAAGCGGTCGGTGTCCAGTTCCTTGAGGAAGGCGGAGGCGCGGGCCATGACGGTGGCGGGGGCGTGCCCCTCGGCGGCGTAGGCGCGCAGCACGATGCGGAGCTGGCCCATGAGGGCGGCGGCCCGGGTGTCGTGGCCCTGGACGTCGCCGACGACAGCGGCGGCGACGCGGCCGTGCGGCAGCGGGATGACGTCGTACCAGTCGCCGCCGATGTCGCGGCCGTGGCGGGCGGAGCGGTGGCGGACGGCGATCTGGGCGCCGGGGATGCGGCGCGGCAGCATCGCCTGCTGGAGTCCGGCGGCGAGGTCGTGTTCCTGGTCGTGGAGCATGGCGCGGGCCAGGCTCTGGGCGATGCTGGAGCCGAGGGCGGCCATGAGGGCGCGTTCCTGCTCACCGAAGTCCGACTCGCGCGGGAAGAAGATGCCGATGACGCCGATCGGGCGGCCCTGGGCGATCAGCGGGAGGTAGGCGGCGGAGCCCACGTCGAGGGGTTCGATGGCGGGCCGGACGCGGGGGTAGCAGTCGGCGAACTCGGCGCGGCTGCCGACGAAGCGCGGGGCGAGGGTGCGCACGACCTCGCTCATGGGGAACTCGTCGCCGATCCGGGTGAGCCCGAGTTCGGGGATGAAGCTGCCGGCCTTCCCCTCGGAGATCAGCCGGATGCGGCCGGATTCGACGAACCCGAGGATGACGTTCTCGGCGCTCAGGCGGCTGAGGCCCTGGTCGTCGGCGAGGACGGCGATGACGTCCTGGATGGTGCGGGCGTGGGCGAGGGTGAGATCCGGGTGGGCGGGCCAGTCGTCCGGCACCGACACGGTGGGCCGCTTCGCTCCCCGGTCAGCCATGCCGCCACTGTCCCATACGCCCCGGTATCAGGGCTTTCCGATCGCCCCTCCTGCACCGGCCGACCCACGCCCCCCCGTGACTGACTTTCGCATCAGTCAGTCACCACAACGCGAGAAAACCCCTGTTCAAAGCGGGTTTAGATCACTTGACTCCCTCTCACCGTTGCGATGGTCTCAACGCTGCTGCTACGGTCCCGGACCATGACGGACGACGCCGCAGCCCGGGTACCGGATGACGCCGGGGCGCTCACGGAACGTGTCCGGCAGGCGATCGACGGGCTGGGATGCAGCCGCCGCGAGGTCGCCCGCCGGATCGTGATGGACCCCTCGAAGCTCTCCCGGTCGCTCAACGGCGGCCGCCGCTTCACCGTCGCCGAGATCGTCCGGATCGCCGACATCACCGGCGTCGACGCGGGCCGCCTCCTCGGCCCGGCGCAGCGCCCCGCGCCGCCGCCCGCGGCCGGTCCGGTGGCGGTGCCGGACGGCGGCCGCCCGCTCCAGATCGTCCGCGAGACCGTCCGGCTCATCGCCGAGCACGGCTTCCACGGCGTGCGGGTCGCCGACATCGCGGCGGCCTGCGGCACCAGCACGGCGGCCGTGCACTACCACTTCCCCGGCCGCGACGAGCTGCTGGAGGCCGCGGTGCGCTGGTGCATGGACGAGGACACCGCCCGCCGGGCCGCGGGCCTCGCCACGGCGGCCGACGCCCGCGCCGAGCTGCTGCATCTGATCGCCCTCCAGACGCCCCGCACCGACCAGCAGCGCCGTCAGTGGCTGGTCTGGCTGGACCTGTGGGCGCAGGCCGCCCGCTCCACCGCGATCGGCCGCCTCCACGAGCACTACTACCGGCAGTGGCGCACCACCGTCGCCGATGTGCTGCGCCGCGGCATCGGCCAGGGCGTCTTCCGCGACCTGGACCCGGAGTTCACCGCGCTGCGGCTGACCGCGCTGATCGACGGTCTGGCCACCCAGGTCCTGGCCACCGCGCCGGACAGCACCGGCCCCGACACCATGCACGACGCCCTGCTCGCCTTCGTGGCGAGCGAGGTCACCGCGGACTGAGTCCGCGCATCCCACCGGCCGCCGCCGCCCGGCGCCGGCCTCTCCTGTCCCCCTCCGAAGGGAATCCCGTGAACCACGAGGTCATCATCACCTGTGCGCTGACCGGCGCGGGCGACACCGTCGGCCGCTCCCCGCACGTCCCGGTGACGCCGGAGCAGATCGCCGCCTCAGCCGTCGAGGCGGCCGCGGCGGGCGCCGCCGTCGTCCACATCCACGTCCGCGACCCCGAGACCGGCGCGCCCTCGCGCGACCCGAAGCTCTACGCGGAGACCGTCGCGCGGATCAAGGACACCGGCACCGACGTCATCATCAACCTCACCGCCGGGATGGGCGGCGACCTCGTCGTCGACCCCGACGAGCCGCTGAAGCACCTGCCGGGCACCGACCTCGTCGGCGGGCTGGAGCGGCTGCCGCACGTCGAGGACCTGCTGCCGGACATCTGCACCCTGGACTGCGGTTCGCTCAACTTCGGCGACGGCTCCAACCTCTACGTCTCCACCCCCGACATGCTGCGGGCCGGCGCCAAGCGCATCCAGGAGCTGGGCGTGCGGCCGGAGCTGGAGATCTTCGACACCGGTCAGCTGTGGTTCGCCAAGCAGCTGCTGGCCGAGGGCCTGCTCGACGACCCGACCGTCTTCCAGCTGTGCATGGGCATCCCGTGGGGCGCCCCCGCCGAGCCCGGTGTGCTCCAGTCGATGGTGAACATGCTGCCCGAGGGCGCGCAGTGGGCCAGCTTCGCGCTGGGCCGGATGCAGATGCCGTGGGTGGCCCAGTCGATCCTGCTCGGCGGCAACGTCCGGGTCGGCCTGGAGGACAACCTCTACCTCAGCCGGGGCGTGAAGGCCACCAACGGCCAGCTCGTCGAACGCGCCGTGCAGATCACCGAGTTGCTGGGCGCCACGGTCGCCACCCCCGACCAGGCCCGCGCCCGCCTCGGCCTCAAGCCCCGCGGCTGACCGTCCCCTTCCTCCCCACCTGGAACACCTGGAGTTCCCCATGACCGACACCACTCCCGCCCCCTGCGCCCCTGAGGACGTCCGCCGCGTCGCCTGCATCGGCGCGGGCGTCATCGGCGGCGGCTGGGTCGCCCACTTCCTCGCCCGCGGCTACGACGTGACCGCCTGGGACCCGGCCCCCGACGCCGAGGACAAGCTGCGGCGTCTGGTTGCCGCCGCCTGGCCCGCGCTGGAGCAGCTCGGCCTGGCCGAGGGCGCCTCGCAGGACCGGCTGACGGTCACCGCGACGCTCGCCGAAGCCGTCGCCGACGCGCAGTTCGTGCAGGAGAGCGCCCCGGAGAAGCTGGAGCTGAAGCGCTCCCTCCTCGCCGAGCTGGACGCCGCCACCCCGCCCGGCGTGGTCATCGCCTCGTCGACCTCCGGCTACCCGATGACCGACATGCAGCCCCAGCACGGTGACGGCGCCGACCCCGGCCGCCTGGTCGTGGGCCACCCGTTCAACCCGCCGTACTTGATCCCGCTGGTCGAGGTCGTCGGCGGCGAGAGCACCGCCGCGGACGCCGTCGCGTGGTCGTCGCGCTTCTACGACGTGGCGGGCAAGTCCGTCATCACCATGGACCGCGAGCTGCCCGGCTTCATCGCCAACCGCCTCCAGGAGGCGCTGTGGCGCGAGGCGCTGCACATGGTCGCCAACGGTGAGGCGACGGTGAAGGACATCGACGACTCGATCACCGAGGGCCCGGGTCTGCGCTGGGCGTTCATGGGTCCCTGCCTGACCTTCGCGCTGGCCGGCGGCGAGGGCGGCATGGGCCATATGCTCGACCACTTCGGCCCGTCGCTGAAGTCGCCGTGGACCCGCCTGGAGGCCCCCGAGCTGGACCGCGAGCTGCGCGACGCGATGGTCGACGGCTGCGAGGAGGCCGCCGGGGAGCGGACGTACGCGGATCTCGTCGCCGAGCGCGACCAGGGCGTCATCGACGTGCTGCGCGCCACCGGCCGCCTGGGAGGCACCGCCCGATGACGGCCCCGCTCCCCCTCTTCCGGCAGACCGTCCGGGACGAGTGGATCGACTACAACGGCCACCTCAGCGAGGCGTACTACGTCCTGGTCTTCGGCTTCGCGACGGACGCGCTGATGGCTCAGACCGGGCTGGACGACGCCTACCGCACGCGGTCGGGCTGCTCGCTGTACACGGCCGAGGCGCATGTGCGGTACCTCGACGAGGTGGCGCGCGGCAGCGAACTGACGGTCCGCACCTCGGTGCTGGGCGCCGACGCGAAGAAGGTGCGGTTCGCGCACGAGATGTTCGTGGGCGAACCGGGTGACCACCCGGTGGCGACGGAGGAGCTGTTCGCGCTCCACGTCGACCAGGGCACGGGCCGCTCCGCGCCGCTGCCCGAGGCGACACACCGGACGCTCACCGGGCTCGTGGTGCCCGCACCCGCCTGGGCGGGACGCGGCATCCGCGAGGTCTGACGCTCCGCCGCCGGGGCCCTCGGAGAACATCCTCCGGGGCCCCGGCGTATGCAGTTCCGGCCCCGGCGCACGCGCCCCCGGGTACGCCTCCGCGCCCGAACTCCGGCCGCGACAACGGGATTTGGAGGAGACATCCCCCACGAAAGGCAAGTAGGAAAGTTTCCTAACAATGACGGGCCGACGTCTTGACCCGTACATGACCCGGCGTCAGGATTCCTCGGGAACGGCTCCCCCGTGCCGAACCAGGAGACGGACATGACGCCCACCCCCCGCGCCAAGAAGCCCCTGCACAAGAACCCCCGTATCGGCATCCCGGCGGCCGGCGCCGCCGCCCTCGCGCTCGTCGGCGGCGTGCTGATGTGGTCCCCCACCGGGCGCGCCGACGCCTCCACCGACCACGCGGCGGGCGCCTTCACCGTCGTCGCCGCCGGGGACATCGCCGAGCAGTGCACCGCCGACAGCAGCGACTGCGAACACCCCAAGACCGCCGCGCTGGTGAAGAAGATCAACCCGAAGTTCATCATGACGATGGGCGACAACCAGTACGACGACGCCCGCCTCAAGGACTTCACCCGCTACTACGACAAGACCTGGGGCGCCTTCAAGAACAAGACCCACCCCATCCCGGGCAACCACGAGACGTACGACCCGGACGGCGAGTTCAAGGGCTACAAGGCGTACTTCGGCGACATCGCCTACCCGAAGGGCAAGCCGTACTACAGCTACGACGAGGGCAACTGGCACTTCATCGCCCTCGACACCAACAACCTCACCTCCGCCGAGCTGAAGTGGTTCAAGGACGACCTCAAGTCCACCGCCAAGAAGTGCGTAGCCGCCTACTTCCACCACCCGCTCTTCTCCTCCGGCGAGCACGGCAACGACCCGGTCAGCCGCCCCGTGTGGAAGGCGCTCTACGACGCCAAGGCGGAGCTGGTGCTCAACGGCCACGACCACCACTACGAGCGGTTCGCCCCGCAGAACCCGGACGGCAAGCGGGACGACAAGAACGGCATCGTCGAACTCCTCGGCGGCATGGGCGGCGCCCACCCGTACAAGATCGAGGAGGTGCAGCCCAACAGCCAGAAGCGGCTGACCAACACCTTCGGGGTGGTGAAAATCGACTTCACCGACACCGGCTTCTCCTGGGACCTGGTCGGCACGGACGGCAAGACCAAGGACAGCAGCCCGTCCTACACCTGCCACTGATCCCGAAGGCGGGCACCGGGCACCATGTATCTCGCGACCACGGACGCGGCCGCCACGGCGACCAAGGTGACGCGGGGCCGCGTCGGCGGGCCGGTACTGGCCCTCGGCGCGGTCAGCCTCGTCACCGACATCTCCTCGGAGATGGTCACCGCCGTGCTGCCGCTGTACTTCGTCATCCAACTCGGCCTCTCCCCCCTCCAGTTCGGCTTCCTCGACGGCCTCTACAACGGGGCCACCGCGCTCGTCCGGCTGCTCGGCGGGCACGCCGCCGACCGCGGCGGGCGCCACAAACTCGTCGCCGGATGGGGCTACGCCCTCTCCGCGCTCTCCCGCCTCGGACTGCTGCTGTCCGGCGGCGCCACCCTCGGCATCGGTGCCTCCCTCGCCGCGGACCGCCTCGGCAAGGGCGTCCGCACCGCCCCCCGCGACGCGCTGATCTCACTCAGCGCCCCGCCCGACGCGCTCGGCCGCGCCTTCGGCGTGCACCGCGCGATGGACACCACCGGCGCGCTGCTCGGCCCGCTCGCCGCGTTCGCGCTGCTGTGGGCCACCGCCGACGCCTACGACGCGGTCTTCGTCGTCAGCTTCTGCGTGGGGCTGCTGGGCGTGCTGATGCTCCTCGTCCTCGTCCCCGACCGCGCGACGGCGCCCGTGCCGCCGCCCGCCGCGCCCCGGCCGCGCGCCGCGCTGCTGGCCCCGCTGCGCGATGCGGCGTTCCGGCGGATCTTCGCCGCCGCCGCACTGCTGGGCGCCGCGACCATCGGCGACTCGTTCCTCTATCTGCTGTTGCAGCGGCGGCTGGAGTTCGCGGTCAGTTGGTTCCCGCTGCTGCCGCTGGGCGCCGCGGCGGTCTATCTGCTGCTGGCGGTGCCCGCCGGGCGGCTCGGCGACCGCATCGGCCGCCGGGTGCCGTTCCTCGTCGGCCACGCCGCCCTCCTCGGCGGCTACCTCCTGCTGCTGACGACCGGCGCCGGACTGCCGCTGCTCGCCGCCGTCCTGCTGCTCCTCGGTGTCTTCTACGCGGCCACCGACGGCGTCCTGATGGCACTCGCCGGACCGGTGCTCCCGGCCGAACGCCGGGCGAGCGGCATGGCGCTGCTCCAGACCGGCCAGGCGCTGTGCCGTCTGCTGGCGGCCGCCGGGTTCGGCGCCGCCTGGACGCTGTGGGGCACCCGCCCGGCGCTGATCGCCGCGTTCGTCGCGCTGGCGGTGGCCCTGCTCGCGTCGGCCCTCCTGCTCCCCCGCACGGAAAGGCACCTCACGCCCGCATGAACCCGCCTCAACGCCCGGCCCGATCCGCCGAGTCCGCCGAGTCCGCCGAGTCCGCCGAGTTTGCCGAAGGGCACGAGACCCCGGGCGGGGAGCCGGACGCCACCTCCCCGGGCGTCCGGCCCGCGCCCTCCGGGGCCGCGGCCCGGTTCGCCGCGCTGCCGCTGCGGATGCGCGTCCTCGCGCTGGCCGTGACGGGGGCGCTGCTGGCCGGTGTCGCCGTGGCCTACACCGTGGGCGCGGCCCGCCGGGCCGAACCGGCCGACCCCGTCTCGGCGTTCGGCCTCGACCACGGCCAGCTGTACTTCCGCTCCACCGGCGCCGGTACGGGGCAAATCGCCCGGCTGCCCGCCACCGGCCGCACCGCCGTCTCCCCCGCCACCGCCCGCGAGCCGGGGCAGCGCACCACCGGCGGTCCGCGCTGCGACCGCTTCTACGCGGCGGCCCGCACCGGGTTGTGCCTCCAGCGCCGCCCCGGCATCCCGCCGCGCTCGTACGCCGTCGTCCTCGACGAGCACCTGCGCGAGAAGCGCCGGATCGGGCTGACCGGCATCCCCAACCGGGCGCGGGTCTCGGCCTCCGGCCGGATGCTGTCCTGGACGATGTTCGCCACCGGCGACTCGTACGCCACCACGTCCTTCTCCACCCGCACCTCGATCCTCGACACCCGCACCGGCTATCTGATCAAGAACATGGAGGGCGTCCCCCTCACCCTCGACGGCCGCCGCTACCACGCCCCCGACGTCAACTATTGGGGCGTCACCTTCGCCCGCGACGACAACACCTTCTACGCGACGGTCTCCACGGCCGGCAAGACCTACCTCGTCAAGGGTGACCTGCGCACATGGCGGGCCCGTACGCTCCGCGAGAACGTCGAGTGCCCGTCGCTCTCCCCCGACAACACCCGCCTCGCGTTCAAGAAACGCGTCCGCGACGGCGCCCGCGACCCGTGGCGGCTGTACGTCCTCGATCTGCGCACCTTCAAGGAGCACCCGCTCGCCGAGACCCGCAGCGTCGACGACCAGGCCGCCTGGCTGGACGATGCCACCCTCGCCTACGCGCTGCCCGGCAAGGAGACCGGCTCCAGCGACATCTGGACCGTCCCCGCCGACGGCCACGGCTCCCCCGCCCGCCGCATCCCCGACGCCTCGTCCCCGGCACGGCTGCCCTGACCCGTACGCGTACCGGCGCCCGGACGGCGCACAATCGAAGGGTGAGTGACACGGAGAGGGACACCGGACGGACCGCCGATACGCCATGCCCGGCGGCCACCGGCGACGAGGGCGGCGACCCGGCCTGCTGGCTGGACCGGGTCTGCGAGGTCTGCGGGCGGATCGAGGACCGGGCGGATGGCGGGCGGGACGGCTGCCGCTTCTGCGCCGAGGAGGCGGCGGGGCGGGCGGACGCGGAGTCGGCGCGCACGGGCTCGCCGGAAGCCGCGTCCGGACGGGAGAGAGCCCCGGGATCCGCGTCCGGGCAGGGCAGCGCACCGGGTGCGGCCGGGCCCGAAGCCGCCGCCGCACCCCCGCCTTCCGCACGGCGCCGCGACCGGGACGCCGACGGACGGGCCCGCAACGCGCGGCCCCGCGACGGGCTCGGGCGTCCGCTGCCGTACGGCGCCCCGGGCGTGGCCCGCCAGCCCGAGGGCGTCGTGCGGACGCCGGACGCGACGCTGACCGAGGCGCAGCGGCTGCTCGACGCCGGGATGCCGTTCCATGCGCACGAGGTGCTGGAGGACGCCTGGAAGACCGCCCCGGATCCGGAGCGCGCGCTCTGGCGCGGCCTGGCACAGCTCGCCGTCGGCCTCACCCATGCGGCCCGCGCCAACGCCACCGGCGCCGTCACCCTGCTCGACCGCGGCGCGGCGGCCCTCACCCCGTACGCGGACACCGCCCCGTACGGCATCGACGTCGCGGCCCTGACCACCTGGGCCCACGACCTGACGGCGCGGCTGCGCGGCGCCCCGGCGGACCCGGTCCCGGCGGCCGGTTCGGCGCCCCGGCTGCGCGCCTGAGCCGGGGCGCCTACGGGAGGTGGCGGACGGTTCCGATGACTGGGGCCGTGGCGGGAAGCGGCGGACGGGGCCGTGGCGGTGCGCCGGTGAGGGGCCTGCGCCACGGCCCGCGCCGCCGCCGGGCCCGTCCCCGTTACGGCGTGTGCGATCCATCCGTCTCGTCCGCCCTGCGGCGGAGGTGCTGCCGCCGGGCGAGCACCGCGCCCATGGCGAGGAGGGCGGCGCCGACCCCGCCGCCCCACAGGGCGAGCACGTCCCGCCAGGGCGAGTTGCCGTCCTCGTCGGTACGGGCGGTGTGCGCGGCGGGCTCCGCGTCGGGGCCCTGCGCCACCGCGCGGGTCATCGAACTGATCGGCTCCGCGGTGCCCACGCTCGCGAAACCCCAGTCCAGCAGCGCGGCGGCCTCCTTGTAGACGCCGTTGGCCTCGCCGGACCGCGGGTTCATGACCGTCACCAGCAGGGTGTGTCCGTTGCGCCGGGCCGCGGCGATCAGGGTGTTCCCGGCGTGGGTGGTGTAGCCGTTCTTCACCCCGATGATCCCCGGATAGCGGGGCATCCCGCTCGCGCCGGACAGCAGCCGGTTGGTGTTCTCGATGCGGGTGACGCCGTTGGCGGTCGGGAAGTCGGCCCGCGCGGTGGAGCAGTAGCGCGCGAAGTCGGCGTTGGCGAGCCCCGCCCGGGCGAAGACCGTCAGGTCGTACGCGGACGAGACCTGGCCCGGGGTGTCGTACCCGTCCGGGGACTTCACGGTCGTGTCCTTGGCGCCGAGCGCCCGGGCCTTCGCCTGCATCTCGCGGGTGGTGGTCTCCCAGCCGCCGTTCATCGATGCCAGGACGTGCACCGCGTCGTTGCCCGACCGCAGGAACACCCCGCGCCACAGGTCGGCCACCGAGTAGCTGCTGCCCGCCTCGACGCCGACGACGCTGCTGCCGGAGCCGACACCGTCGAGGTCGGCGGGCTCGACCCGGTGCACCGCATCCGCCGCGAACTTCGGCAGCGCGGTGACCGCGAACAGGGTCTTGAGGGTGCTGGCCGGCGGCAGCTTGCGGTGCAGGTCCTTGGCGGCCAGGACGCTGCCGGAGTCGGCGTCCGTGACGGCCCACGACAGGGCGGACAGGCCCTCCGGGAGGTTCGGCACTCCGGGTGCGTCGGCCACCTGTACCCCGGCGACGGCCGGAGCGGGCGGGCGGTGCGCGTCGGCCGCGAGGGCCGGGGCCGGTATACAGGCCGACGAGACGCCGGTGGCGACGAGCACCGCCACTGCACCGGCCTTCCGGAACGGGAACGCATCGAGTGACATAACGATCACGCTATGGAGATGCCGGGCGTCCCGCAGGGCGGCTGGGCCAGTCGGACGAAAGACGGACCGTCACGGCGCGCCCCCACGCACAACGACCCGCCCGGTGCGACGGGGGATGCACACCGGGCGGGTCTCCACACCTTTCTACCGCATCGCAGAACACTTATGCCTCGGAAAGCGTGTTCGTCGGCGGCTCACCACGTCACAGGCAGCGAGATCAGGCCACGTGCGCGCAGGGTCCGGCGGTGGGTGAGCGACGCGCGCGGAACGTCCAGCCTCAGTCCGGGGAACCGTTCGATGAGCGCGGACAGCGCGACCGCCGTCTCCATCCGGGCGAGCGGCGCCCCCAGGCAGTAGTGGATGCCGTGGCCGAGGGCGAGGTGGCCGGAGAGATCACGGGCGAGGTCGAGGCGGTCCGCGTCGGGGAAGCGGGCCTCGTCGCGGTTGGCGGAGCCGACGGAGAGCAGCACGCAGTCGCCCGCCGGGACGCGGACGCCGCCGATGTCCAGGTCCTCGCGCGGGAACCGCCGGATGGCGAGCGGCCCCGGCGGATCGAAGCGCATGAACTCCTCGACCGCGTTCGGCAGTTCGGCCGGATTGCGGTGCAATGCCCGCAACTGCTCGGGGTGGTCGAGGAGGGCGAGGACGGCATTGCCGACGAGGTGGACGGTGTTCTCGTATCCGGCGAAGAGGATGAGGAAGGCCAGGGAGGTCAGTTCGTCCTCGGAGAGCCGGTCGCCGCCAGGCGCGGCGCCGCTGTCCGGGGCGCCGTCCGGGGTCCCGTCCGGGGTGTCGCGAACCGCGATGAGTTCGGAGAGCAGGTCGTCGCCGGGCTGGGCGCGCTTGGTGGCGATGAGGCCGGTGAAGTAGGCGAGCAGGTCGCCGATGGTCTGCTTCACCAGCTCCGGACGGGACGGATCGGGGGTGACCAGCCGGTCGGTCCAGGCGCGGAAGTCCCGCCGGTCGGCGCGGGGTACGCCGAGCAGGTCGCAGATCACGATGATCGGCAGATGGCCCGCGTAGTCGGCGATCAGGTCGGCGCGCCCGGCCGGTTCGACGGCGTCGAGGAGGTCGTCCGCGACGCGGCGTACGGGTGCGCGCAGCGCCTCGACACGGCCCGCGGTGAAGGCGCGGACGACCAGTCGGCGGACCCGGGTGTGGTCCGGCGGGTCCATGTTGAGGAGGTTGGCGTCGAGCGCCGGGGGCAGCGCGAAGCCGCGGTAACCACCGGGCGCGGCATGGCGTTTGTCGAGGGAGAGCCGCGGGTCGGCGAGCGCGGCACGGACGTCGTCGTAGCGGGTGACGAGCCAGGCGGGTTGTCCGTCGGGGCCGGTGATGCGGTGGACGGGGCCGCTCGCGCGCAACGCGGCGTACGCGGTATGCGGATCGTCGAGGAGAGGCGTCACGTCAACGGGGTCTGCGGGGCCGGTCTCGGCGGTGTTCTGCATGGTGTCCGACTTTAGGGCCCTCCTCCGGGGGGTTTCTTTCCGGTGCGGTCGTCGGGGGCGGTGCGTCCGGGGCGGTGCGTCCCCGACGGGTGGCGACGAACGACCGCTTCGTAGCGGGTATATGACGTGCCGTCGCAGGGACGGAGTCACGCGGCCCGGCTCATCGGCGGGTGGTCCCGGAGGGTTCCGGGCGGCGGCTCGCCCCGAGTCGGTCCCGGCCGGCGCGGTCTCGACGCCGGAACCGGGCGTGTTGCCGACGCGCGTGCCTGCGGGTGAGGCGGGGGCACGGCGGCAGGTCAGGTCACTCCTGCGGCCGTGCCCCCGTGCGTCACCCCTCGGGGCAGACCTTCATCACCGCCTGCAGGGACTGGATGTTCTCCCGCAGTTCCTTCGAGCTGAGGAGGGCGGCCCGGACGTCGGGGTGGACATCGGGGCCGAGGCCGTCGCCGTCGCGTTGCTGGGCGTCGGCCAGGGTGCGGAGCTCGTCCGCCCGGCCGCGTATTCCGGGGGCGATCGTCGTGTCGGTGGCCTTGGCGGCCGCGGCGTCCAGATCCGTCGCGGTCCGCCGGAAGCTGGCGGCGAGGTCGTCGGAGGTGCGGACGGATGAGCGGTGGTTGCCGGGTGTGACGGCCGCCTGCGCCTCGGCGCATCCGGCGGGCGTGCTGTTGCTCGTCGCGACGACCACGCCGGTGGCGGCGGCCGCGGCGACGCTCACCGCGGCGACCGTGGCACCGGCCTTGGTGGAGAGGGTGGCGGTGACCTTGCCGATATATCCGGCGAGTTTGCCGCCGTGCGTCACGGCCTGGCCCGCGGTCGGGGCGAGGACCAGCAGCGCGGCGGCCGCGGCGGCCTTGTCGCCCTCCAGGAGGTTGCGGGTCAGCTTCTCCTCACGGGTGTAGTGCTCGGCGTCCTGCTGTCTGCCGCCGCGAGTGGCGGCGACCTTGCCCAGGACGTAGAGCTGCAAGGCGATCTGGCCCCGGCCCGCGGCCAGCGCCATCGGTACGGCGGCGTGGACGAAGCGGACGGTCAGGGACCACTTCTTGGCGTCCCGCAGGGCCTGGGCGACGGTCAGATAGAGATGGGCGTCCGGGGGCGGCGGTCCGTCCTCGGCGGCGAACGCCGTCATCAGCCCCTCCGCGGCGACGGCCGCATCGGCGGGCGGCCACTCCTGGTGGCGGACGGCTTCGGCGGCGTCGCCGGTGAGGTGGTAGGTGTCGCCGTACCGGACCACCAGTCGGCGGTCGCACAACTCCCGCCCGGCGTCCGCGTCCTGACATCCGCCGGTGACGGGCTCGAACCATGCGGCGGGCAGCGGCGTCGCGAACGTCTCCAGGGCGACCAGGACCCGGCGGGCCGGTTCACTCAGCGCGACCGCCAGCGCCTCGGCCTGGTGCAGCGGCGTGAGCTGTTCCGGGTCGACGAGGGGTGGCCGGTCGTGGGGCTCCTCGGCGATCCTGGCCCGCCACTCGTCGGATCCCTTGATGAACGCCGCGTACCGGCACAGGCGTTGGGGGCGCCCCTCGGACATTCGGTAGACGTGGTCGAACTGGAGGTTTTGCAGGCCGACCGGCCCGAGTGGCAGCCCCAGCTCGGCGCCGAGGAGTTCCGTCGCGGCGTCCCGGGAGAGCGGCTGGACGTGGTGGACGGCGGAGGAGTCCGGCAGCGTCGCGTACCGGGAGGTGAGCAGGAAGGTGCAGCCGGGGAAGGTCTGGCGCAGCCGGGTCAGGTCGGAGCGGTCGAGCGGGCAGTCGATGAGGGTGAGATGGACGTCGGTGACCTCGGCGACGGCGGTGCGCAGCAGCGACTCGTCGACCTCCCGCAGGAACTCCTGCCCGAAGAACGCCCCGGCCAGCCGCCGTTCGACGGACGCCAGGGTGGTCTCCGTGCCGGTGAGCGGGCGCAGGATGTGGCCCCGTCCGCCGCGCGCCGCGAGGGCGGCGTGCACCGCCTCGGTGACGGCCTTCTTGCCGACGCCCGGCTCACCGTGGAGCTGCGCCGCTCCCTTGTCGGTCAGGTCGGCGAGGACCTGCGTCACCAGCTCGTCGCGGCCGAAGAGCGGTGCAGGCGGCGCGGTGGACAGCGGGAGAGCCGGGCGCAGCGGGAGGTCACCGAGACCGGGGGTGACGACGTATCCGCCCTGCTGGTAGGTGATGTTGTTGCGGTTGCCGACCACGACGAGGCCCTTGTTCTCGCCTACCGCGACCGGCGGAAGAGGGGCACCCTCGGGCGGTGTGGTCCCCGGCTCGGACGTCTCGGTCATCACGGCCGCCCGGGCGTCGGAGCGGCGGCGAACGCGCCGGGCGGGGTGGTGCTTTCGGAGCGTGGCGACATCGTGGACCCCCGTGGTCGACTCGTCGGTCGCGGGCACCCGCGCGCCGCTGTGTGGGACGCGGCGGCCGGTGGCCGGAGCGGTGCGCCGGGCACCGTCGGGATCAGTACAGCCCGGCCCCGCGCGGGCGGCAAGCCTTTTGCCGGGTCTGACATCCGAAAGGGTGTACGCACCCAAAGGAGCGTCGGAAAGGGGAAGTTGAGAAGCCTCCGGGTGGCCGGGGCAGTGGTCCGCTCCCCCGGTCGCGGGCGGCGCTCCCGGCCCGAAGCCGGGAGGAGGCGCCGCCCGCGGCGGAGGTGGTTCGGGCGGCCCGGACCCCCGTACCGGGCCACCCCGTCGGTGTGCCGCCGTCAGTGGCGGGCCGCCGCGCTGCGCTGGCGCAGCTCCGTGAGCACGGTGTCGATCAGCGGTGAGTGGTAGACGTCGGCGACCAGGGCCAGATGCTCGTACTCGGCGGCGAGCAGGCCGTCCCCGCCGCCGTGGGCGACGACGACGGTGTCGGCGCCGTGCGGGGGCACATGGCCCACCGCACGGTTCTCCAGGCCGCGGCGGAGTGCGGCGGCCTCGGCGACGGCCGCCCGCTGGCGTGCGTCCGGCACCACGGCGCGGGCGCGCTCCCCGGCGATGTCGAGGGTGTCGGACTCGACGTGGCGGCGCAGGGAACGCTGGACGTCGCGGATCTCGGCCATCCGGCGGTTGGCCCGCCACTCCAGGTCGGCGAAGGGCCACCGCCCCGGCCAGGCCCCGCGTTCCATCGTGACCTCCGGGTTCTGCTCGGTGACCTGCCGCCACAGCGGGGTGAGGCGGCGCAGGCGGCGCCAGGCCGTCACCCGGGGACCGGCCGCCGGGAGGGCGAACCCGGCGAGGACGAGGAGCGCCGCGACCGAGGCGCTGAGCGGGGCCACACCGTTGGAGAGCCAGGGCGCGGGGCGTCCGGCCCAGGACAGGGCGAAGCCGAGGAGTTTCGCGGCGCAGTAGACCAGCCCGAGGCGGCACCCGGCGGACATCACCCGCAGGCCCCGGGTGAGCCAGGACGCGCCGAGGGTGGCGGCGTAGCGCAGGCAGAGCGAGCCCAGGGCGGCCAGACTGACGCCGAAGATGGCCAGGTAGAGGCCGAGGAAGAGCATCACACCGGGGGCGCCGGTGTAGGCGGTGCTGAAGTCGCGGGGGTGCTCGACGGCGTCGGGGCGGCCGACGGCGAAGCCGGTGACGGCCACCGCCCACAGCACCGCGACGGCGGCGATCGTGGCGCGGGCCCGCGTACGGGCGCAGTGTCGGGCCGCGTCGCCCTCGCCCGCCGCCCAGCGGGCCAGCATCACCTGCGCGCCGACGGCGAAGACCATGACGGCGGAGTAGAGGAAGACCATGGCGAGGTTGGCGACGCCCAGCAGGCGGTCGAAGGCGCGGTAGAGGCTGGGCACGGAGAAGAGGAAGACGGTGGCGACGCTGCCGGTCATCACGCAGGCCAGGCCCAGGTCGGCGTTGGCGCGGTCGCGGAGCCAGGCGGTGGTCTTGTAGCCGACGATCATCCAGGCGACGGCGGCGAAGCAGAGGTAGAGGACGTCGAAGAGGTCAGGCACGGAGGTCACCGCCGTCGTCGCGGGAGGGCTCGGCCGGTGCGGAGCCTGTGCCGCCGTCGGCCGGGCCGGGACCGTCGTCGGTGGCCGCGCTGTCCGGGGTGTGCGGTGCGGCGGGGCGGCGGAGGTGCTGGAGGGCCGGGCCGAGGGCGGCGGCGAGTTCGGCGGCGCGGCCGTGCGGCGGTGGCGGCGGATCCTGTGCCGGCGGGGCGAGGCGTTCCATCAGGAGGGTGCCCAGGACCTCCGTCTCGCGTTCGGCGGGGTTGTCGTAGCCGTGGTGGCGGGCGAGGCCCGGGGTCAGGCCCATCCGGCGCAGGGCCGTCGCCGCGTCGACGGAAGGGGTCCACAGCCGCAGCGCGTCCTCGGTGAGCGCGGGGTCCCGGTCGTGGCCGAGGAGGAGGTGGCCGAGTTCGTGCAGCACGATGTGGGCCTGGTGCCAGGGCGAGGTGCGGCTCTCGTAGAAGACCCAGTAGGCGTCGTCGGTGGCCGCCGTCATGCCGGAGGCGGCGCCGTCGAGGCTCATCGGCACCAGGTGGACGGGGGCTCCGACGCGCGCCCCGACGAGGTCGCACAGGCCCCGCAGATCGACCGTGGCGGGCAGCGCCAGCTCCTTGACGAGCCGCTTGCACCGCCTGCGTATCCGCCCCACTCGCATGATCATCCCGTCGTCGTGCGCCCGCCGCCAGGTGGCGAAGAGCCGGTCCGGTCCGTCGGTCCGGGGCAGATCAACCGTCATCGGCGGCACCGCCCCTGCCCGGCAGGTCCATCTGGCGGCGGAACTGGTCGATGATGGTGGTCAGGCTCTCCTGGACGTCGGGCGGCAGGCCCACCGAGCGCAGCGCGATGGCGCGGACCCGCTGATCGCGCATGGCGGCGAGGAAGCGGACCTCCTCCTCCACCCGCTCGGCCTGCGGCTGCGACAGATCGCCCAGGAGATATCCGGCCGGGACGCCGAAGAACTTCGCGAGGGCGCGCAGGACTTCGGGGGAGGGGTTGCTCCGGCGGCCGTTGCGCAGCATGGAGAGGTACTGCTCGGTCAGGCGCACCCCGCCGTACTGCGCCGCGTCGCCGCTGATCTCCTCGGCGACATGGGCGTTGGTGTACGGCGCGCCGGGCGGGTGCATGTGCGTGAAGAGGCGGCCCAGCCGGTCGGCGAGGGTGCCGCTGTCCTGGCGCGCCGCGTCGCCGCGTGCCGTCCCGCTCCGCGCGTCCTTGCCCGCCACGTCCCCTTCGGTCCCGTTCTCCGCGCGCTCCGTGTGGTCCTTCGCAGCCATCCCGCCGCCCTTTCCCCCGTGTCCGGCCGTTCCGTGGCGGGCGGCGCGTGCCGTCGCCCGGCCCGTGCACGGCCCTCTCCACGGACCCAACGGCGAGTTAAGTCTGCCCTCGGGACTCCTGGACACATCCTGTCACGGTCCGATCACCCGATGCCAGGGGCCGCCGCTACCGGACGGCGGAAAGGGCCGTGACTCTTGGGGGATTGCTCCGTGCGGCCGCCGATCGGTAGGGTCACCTCGCGCGGCTCGTCCGGTCCTTAACGGGGAGTTGAGTCTCCGGCTTCACCGGGGGCGTGGAGCCCGGTCCCCCGACGCATCGCGGCCCCGGTGGCTACCCCCCGTACGGGGGCACCCAGGAGGGGGTGCCCGCATCTCGGCGGGGGCGGTTTCATGGCGGGCAGTCGCCGCGGCAGCTCTGCCGTCCGGCGTCTGGCTCTTATACACATCTCCGAGCCCACGAGACGCTCATGAATCAGA
>NZ_VKJP01000088.1 GCF_007280575.1 Streptomyces benahoarensis | reverse complement strand
ACCTATTAAGTCGTCGGCAGCGTCAGATGTGTATACGAGACAGGCGCCCCGCCTCGTGCCCGGCCGCCCGCTCACACCTCCCCGCGCACCATCCGCAACAGCCGGTCCAGCACCGCCCCGTCGCTCACCCGCAGTCCGTCGTGCTCCCACTCGTTGGTCACCCACACCCGCATGGAGCGGATGCGGTCCGCCGCCGCCAGGGAGTGCGTGGTGTCGACGTACATGTCGTCGAAGTAGACCGCGGCGGCGGCCGGTACGTCGTTGACCGCCAGCTGTCCGGCGTTGTACAGGTCCGGCCAGTCACGCCGTTCGGCCAGCTCCTGCGCGGTCTCCTTGAGCGGGCGCAGCGCCGGGTCGGTGTCGAAGAGCCACGGGTACATCATCTCGCCGGTGAAGTAGAGCGGCCCGGCGCCGTCCAGCACGGTGTCGACGTCGAACTGTGGATACGCCGTCAGGCCGTCGCGTACCCGCTGCGCCGCCCACGCCGTCGGGCCCGGGTCCACCGACCGCTGCCCGTAGATCGCCTCGTGGACCACCGCGAACAGCGGCGCCGCGGCGTGCGACAGGTGTGCCCGGACGCCCTCCAGGAACGCGTCGCCCAACTCCCGCCCGGCCGGGCCCGTCACCCATGCGTCGGCGAGCAGATGGTGCAGGACGTGCGAGCCGTTGCCGCTGCCCAGCAGCATGCCCAGCGCCTGGAACGCCCGTGGCGTCAGGATCCCGCCGCCCGGCAGCCGTACCTCCCGCTCGCGCAGATACGCCGCGATCTCCCGCGCCGCCGCCACATCCCGCGGATACCGGGCGTAGTGCGCGGTGTTCTTCCGGGCCACCCGCGGATACGCCGCCCGGTAGACGTCCTCGGCGCTCGCGTCGAGACCGGGCAGCCCGCCGGTGACCAGCGCCTCGCGCAGCCCCTCGGGCGCCTGCGACAGATACGCGACGGTGCAGAAGCCGCCGAAGCTCTGCCCCAGCACGCTCCACGGGGTGCCCGGGCCCGCCAGCCGGCGGCGGAACAGCTCGGCGTCCCGCACGATCGCATCGGCGCGGAAATGTGCCAGGTATCCGGCCTGTTCCCGGGGCCCGCCGCGCAGTGGCAGCGTCTGCCGGTTGGCGGGCGTCGAGCGTCCGGTGCCCCGCTGGTCGAGGAGGAGGACCCGGTAGTCCTCCAGCGCCCGGCCCAGCCACGACTCCCGGCCCAGCGGACGCGGCGCGGCGTTGCCCGGCCCGCCCTGGAGGAACACCAGCCACGGCAGCGCGGCGTCCTCGCGGCCCGCGGCCACCACCTCCCGGCCGTACACCTCGATGCGTTCGCCGCCCGGGTCGGCGTGGTCCAGCGGCGCGTCCAGCACATGGTCGGTCAGGGTCACCCCGGGCAGCCGGTCGACGTTCATGAACCCGTCCTCACTCCTCATCATCGGTGCGCCCGCCACCGCCGGACGGGCACGAACATCGCGGTCAGGCTAGGGGCTGTCCCGTCATCCCGGCGGGCGCACGGCGCGGCCGCCGCACAGACCCAAGCTGTGCGACGGCCGCGTGCGTCCGGCGGATGCGTCACCGCACCGGCGTGAACTCCCGGGCGCCGATGTAGTCCGGGCGCGGCACCGGCGCCGCGAACGGCTCCACCGCGGCGTTCTCCACGCTGTTGAAGACGATGAAGACGTTGCTGCGCGGGTACGGCGTGATGTTGTCACCGCTGCCGTGCATCGCGTTGCAGTCGAACCACGTCGCGGAGCCCGCCTTACCGGTGAACAGCCGGATGCCGTGCTTGTCCGCCATCTTCGTCAGCGCCTCGTCCGACGGGATACCGGCGTCCTGCATCTGTAGCGACCGCTTGTAGTTGTCCTTCGGTGTCTCGCCCGCGCACCCCACGAAGTGCCGGTGCGAACCGGGCATGATCATGAGGCCGCCGTTGGTGTCGAAGTTCTCGGTGAGCGCGATCGACACCGACACGGCCCGCATGCTCGGCAGCCCGTCCTCGGAGTGCCAGGTCTCGAAGTCCGAGTGCCAGTAGAAACCGGACGCGCCGAAACCGGGCTTGACGTTGATCCGCGTCTGGTGGACGTAGACGTCGGAGCCGAGGATCTGACGGGCCCGGCCCACCACACGCGGATCAGAGACCAGCCGGGCGAACACCTCACTGATCTTGTGCACCTCGAACACGGACCGGACGCTCTGCGACTTCGGCTCGACGATGGAGCGCGGATTCGCGCGCATCTCCGGGTCGCCCACCAGCCGGTCCAGTTCGGTGCGGTACACCGCGACTTCGTCCGCCGTCAGAAGTTCCCCGATGGCGAAGAAACCGTCGCGTTCGAAGTCGCTCAGCTCGGACGGCTGGAACGGGCCAGCCGCGCCGGACTGCGACCACACCACCGGGTCCTTCCGCGGGGTGATCACCTCGGAGGTGCCGCGGCTCGGGTACAGGTCGGCGGTGCGCTCGGGTGCGATGGTCATGGTGTTGCCTTCCTCTCCTCTCGTACGTGCTCCGTGGATGCCGGGTGCCGTCCGTCAACTACCGGACGCAAGGGCGTCGTTCACGCCTGGGGCGCGTCCGTGCCGTCCTCGGTGAGCAGGGGGTAGATGCCGTTCTCGTCGTGGTCCTCGCGGCCGGTGACCGGCGGGTTGAAGACACAGACGCAGCGGAAGTCCGTCTTGGGCCGCAGGGTGTGCTTCTCGTGGCCGTTGAGCAGGTACATCGTGCCCGGCGCGATCCAGTGCTTCTCGCCGGTCTCGTCGTTGGTCAGCTCGGCCTCGCCCTCCACGCACAGGACCGCCTCGATGTGATTGGCGTACCACATCGACGTCTCGGTGCCCGCGTACAGCGTGGTCTCGTGGAGGGAGAAGCCGACGCGCTCCTTGGCGAGCACGATGCGCTTGCTCTCCCAGGTGCCGGAAGCCGCCTTGACGTGGCGGTCGGTGCCCTCGATGTCCTTGAACGAGCGAACGATCACGGTGAGTCGGTGCCTTTCTGTGGAACGGTGACGAAGGGGTGCCGGGCGCGACGCGCGGTCAGACGCGGTCGCGGACGGCGCGGGCGAGGATCCGCAGACCCTCGTCCAGCTCTTCGGGGGTGGTCGTCAGCGCCGGGAGGAGCTTGACGACCTCGCTCTCCGGCCCGGAGGTCTCGATCAGCAGACCCAGGTCGAAGGCGCGCTTGGCGATCTTGTTGGCGAGGCTCTTGTCGTGGAACTCCAGGCCCCACACCAGCCCGCGCCCGCGGTACTCGACGACGGCTTCGGGGTGCTCCTCGGCGATGGCCTTCAGGTGCGACTCGACGATCTCACCGCGGGCCAGCGTCTGCTTCTCCATCTGCCCGTCGGCCCAGTACGTGTCGAGCGTCGCGGCGGCGGTGACGAACGCCGGGTTGTTGCCACGGAAGGTGCCGTTGTGCTCGCCCGGCTCCCACAGGTCCAGCTCCGGCTTGAACAGCGTGAGCGCGAGCGGCAGTCCGTAGCCGCTGATGGACTTCGAGACGGTGACGATGTCCGGCACGATGCCCGATTCCTCGAACGAGAAGAACGCACCGGTGCGGCCGCAGCCCATCTGGATGTCGTCGACGATCAGCAGCATGTCCTGCCGGTCGCACAGGGCGCGCAGCTCGCGCAGCCACTCCGGGCGGGCGACGTTGATGCCGCCTTCGCCCTGGACCGTCTCGACGATGACCGCGGCGGGCTTGTTCAGCCCGGAGCCCGAGTCCTCCAGCAGCCGCTCGAACCAGAGGAAGTCCGGGGTGGTGCCGTTGAGGTAGTGGTCGAACGGCATCGGGGTGCCGTGCACCAGCGGGATACCGGCGCCCGCCCGCTTGAAGGCGTTGCCGGTCACCGCGAGCGAGCCGAGCGACATGCCGTGGAAGGCGTTGGTGAAGGACACGATCGACTCGCGGCCCTTCACCTTCCGGGCGAGCTTGAGCGCCGCCTCGACTGCGTTGGTGCCCGTCGGGCCCGGGAACATGACCTTGTAGGGCAGGTCACGCGGGCGCAGGACGATGTTCTGGAACGATTCCAGGAACGCCCGCTTGGCCGTCGTCGACATGTCCAGGCCGTGGGTGACGCCGTCCCGCTCGATGTAGTCGATCAGGGCACGTTTGAGGACGGGGTTGTTGTGGCCGTAGTTGAGCGAACCGGCCCCGGCGAAGAAGTCCAGATAGATGTGGCCGTCCTCGTCGGTCATGCGGCTGCCCTGCGCACGGTCGAACACGGTCGGCCAGCTGCGGCAGTAGCTCCGCACCTCCGACTCGACGGTCTCGAAGACGCTCAGATCGGGCTGGGTGATGGTCACAGCATGCTCCTGGGAGATGAGTGGCGTGGGGTCTTGCGAAGTCTTGGGTGCGGGCGCCTCCGGACGGTGGCACCGGGTGCCGCCGTGGGACCCGCGGGGTGATGCCGGTCAGAGACAGGGGGCGGGTGTGGTGAACGGGCCTATGCGGTGCAGGACCTCCGGCTCGTGCCCCTGCTCCGGGAAGAGCGCCGCGTCGAACAGCACCTCGCGGCGGTGGGGGGCGCCGTGGCGCTCGGCGAACGAGGAGAAGAGCCGGTTGGACGCGGCGTTGTCCGCGGTGATCGTCGTCTCCAGGCGGCTCACGCCCTGCTCCCGCGCGATGCGGGTGGTCAACCCGTCCAGCAGGGCGGCGGCGAGGCCGCGCCCGCGGTGCGCGTCGTCGACGGCCACCTGCCACACGAGGAGGGTGTCCGGACGGTCGGGGCGGATGTAGCCGGTGACGAAGGCGGCCGGCGCTCCCTCGTCGTCGCGGGCGACGACGGAGGTGGCGGCGAAGTCACGGCACCACAGCAGGTAGCTGTAGGAGGAGTTCAGGTCCAGTGTCCGGGAGTCGCGGGCGATTCGCCAGATCGCGGCTCCGTCCTCCACGCGTGGGGTGTCGAGCTTGAAACCCTCCGGCAATTCCTTGATTTCGCTTCGGGCACGTGCATGGTCTGCTTGTGCGGCGGTCATGGAAATTAAATTTACCGAGGGAAAAAGCAAATTGCATCGCGGGCAGGGGTTACGTCGTCGGGGACCTTTGTGTTATCGCGCGGGGGCGCCCGAGCGCGCGGAAGCCCGGCAAGATGTATGCTTTTGTACCGGAAATCTCGGGCGAAGCGGGCGGCATGTGGAGTCGGTCACAGGTCCGTAACGTCCCCGAGATCGATCCGAATTCCGACTCCCGGCGCTAGCGGAATCTTGGCGTTTGAGGTCGGGAAAAGCGGGAAGGAGAATACGGGAAGCTGGCATCCAAAGAATTGGGAATTTGCCAGCGGAAGGTTCCTCGCAAGGTTGCCGCAGGCATCGCGAGATGGACTGCCAGGAAAGCACACAAGACACTTCCGTTTACGGAAATCGACCGGCGTGCGCCGCTTCACGCGGGCGCGCGGACGGCGGGCGTGAGCTTGCGCATAAAGTGCCGTCATGACGTCGAAGAGTGAAGGTGCGGCGTTGCACCTCAAGGGGCGGATCCTGGTCGGGCCGGACGACGTGCGCGACGAGATGTGGGTCGTCGGCGGCCGCGTCACCCATGAACGCCCGCGCACCACCCGGGAGTTCACCACCGTCGAGGGCTGGGTGCTGCCCGGTCTCGTCGATGCCCACTGCCACGTCGGGCTCGACGCCCACGGCCCCGTCGACGCGGCAACCGCCGAGAAGCAGGCGCTCACCGACCGCGACGGGGGCGCGCTGCTGCTGCGCGACGCGGGCTCCCCGTCCGACACCCGCTGGATCGACGACCGCGCCGACCTGCCCCGGATCATCCGCGCCGGACGCCATATCGCCCGCACCCGCCGCTACATCCGCAACTACGCCCACGAGATCGAGCCCGAGGACCTCGTCGCCTACGTGGCGCAGGAGGCGCGGCGTGGCGACGGCTGGGTCAAGCTCGTCGGCGACTGGATCGACCGCTCCACCGGTGACCTGGAGTCCTGCTGGCCGCCGGGCGAGGTCGCCGCCGCCATCGCCGAGGCCCACCGGCTCGGCGCCCGCGTCACCGCGCACTGCTTCGCCGAGAACTCCCTCGCCCCGCTGGTCGAGGCGGGCATCGACTGCATCGAGCACGCCACGGGGCTGACCGAGGAGACCATCCCGCTCTTCGCCGAACGGGGCGTGGCGATCGTGCCGACCCTCGTCAACATCGCCACCTTCCCGGACCTGGCGGTGGGCGGCGAGAAGAAGTTCCCGCGCTGGGCCGACCACATGCGCCGCCTGCACGCCCGCCGCTATGACACCGTACGGGCCGCCTACGACGCCGGGGTACCGGTCTTCGCCGGGACGGACGCGGGCGGTTCGCTGGCGCACGGCCTGGTCGCCGAGGAGGTCGCCGAGCTGCGCAAGGCCGGACTGCCTGCGGTGGCGGCGCTCTCCGCGACCACCTGGGGCGCCCGCGACTGGCTGGGCCGCCCCGGCCTCACCGAGGGTGCCTCCGCGGACCTGGTCGTCTACCCGGAGGACCCGCGCGCGGACGTCCGGGTGCTGGCCGCGCCGCGGCGGGTGGTGCTGCGGGGGCGGGTCATCGGGTGAGGGCGGCACCGGGTGCCGTGCGGGGAGGCGGGCCGGTGAGCGGCGCCGGGCGCGCCCGGCCGGGCGCCGTGTCCTGCCCGGCCCGGGGCCGCGGCCCGCTCCCGCGCCGGACCCCTACGCCTCCCGCGCCTCCCGGCGTCCCGTGCGGGCCATCCACGCGGCGACCAGCGCGCCCGAAATGTTGTGCCAGACGGAGAACACCGCGGCGGGCAGCGCGGCCGCCGGGCTGAAGTGTGCGGTGGCCAGCGATGCGGCCAGGCCGGAGTTCTGCATGCCGACCTCGAAGGCCATCGCCCGGCTCGCCGGACGGCCCAGCCGCGCCAGCTTGCCCGCGCCGTAGCCGAGTGCCAGACCAAGACCGTTGTGGAGCAGCACGGCGACGATCACCAGCAGCGCCGCGTCCTTGATCGCGGCGGCGCTGCCGGAGACCACGGCGAGCACGATGGCGGCGATGGTCACGGCGGAGATCCACGGCAGCGCCCGCAGCGCCTTGTCGACGTACCGCCCGGCCACCAGCCGCACCAGCAACCCGGCCACCACCGGCAGCAGCACCGTCTTGAGGATGTCGGTGACCATCACCCCGGCGTCGACGTTCAGGAACTGCCCGGCGAGCAGCAGCGTCAGCGGGGGCGTGATCAGCGGCGCCAGGACGGTGGAGACGGTGGCGACGGAGACCGACAGCGCCACATCGCCGCGGGCCAGGAACGTCACGACGTTGGACGCGGTGCCGCTGGGCGCGCAGCCGACCAGGATCACACCGGCCGCCAGCTGCGGCGGCAGGTCCAGCACGGTGGCGATCAGCCAGCCGAGCCCCGGCATGATCACGTAGTGCGCCACCAGGCCCAGGCCGACCGCCCAGGGCCGCTTGGCGACGGCCGTGAAGTCCGGCGGCGTCAGGGTCAGCCCCATCGAGAACATCACCACACCGAGCAGCCACGGCACCGCGGGCGCCCAGCCGGTGAAGTGCGACGGCCACAGCAGCCCCAGCGCACCGGCGGCGATCACCAGCAGCGGGAAGACCGTGACGGCGCGCCGGGCCGCGCGGTCGGACGACGGCAGATCGCCGTGGGCCGTCGCGGAGTCGCCGCCGCCCGGGGGCGGTACGGCGGTGTCCGCGGCGGGCCGCTCGCGCTGCTCGCCGGAGGGTTCTCTCGGGGGATTCGTCTGCTCGTTCGACACGGCGGCACTGTAGCCGCCACCTGCGTGTACGGGGCAACGGATCCGGATGGTGGACGTCGGGGCGCCGCCGTGCCCGTGTCGCCTGCGCTCACTGGTGCGGCTGATGGCTGCCACGTTCGCGGATGTCCCGTGAGGCGACTGTGGCACGCGAGCCCCTTGCGTCAGGGGATTCGAATGAGAATCCGAAAATCACTCATAAGGATGAACTCACCATTCGTGGCTGACTGTTCACCCTGCGTGCGTACAGTATGGATGGGTCGAGGTCACCGGCCGTCGCGATGTCCCCCATTGGCGCGGGCGGTGGCTCCATTTCTCTGTGGGGGGTTCCACACACGTGTCCACCAGCTCTACCAGCCCGTCCGGCCTGCCCGCTTCCCCGCGGACCGGACCCGAGTCCCCGGCGTCGGCGCGTCGTCCCGCGCGCCGCCTCGCCGCCGTCGCGGCAGCCACCGCCCTCGCCGCCGGTCCCACGCTCCTTCTCGGCGCCGCCCCGGCACACGCCGCCGACCACGGCACCGCCGGTGCCGCCGTGCTCCGCACCGGTCTGGACGTCAGCCTGCTCAACAAGGCCGTCACGCTGCCGCTGAACGTCACCCTCAACGACGTGCACGCCCCGGCCGACGCGAAGAAGACGGCGCTCAGCGTCGACCTGGACGGCGTCGACGGCGGCAAGCCCTTCTCGGTGCTGCGCGCGGACGTCGCCACCGCGCGGGCCACCGCCGACGCGGACGGCGCCGAGGGCTACAGCAACCTCGTGCACGCCAAGGTCCACGTCCCCGGTCTGCCGCTGCTCTCCCTCATCGAGGTCGAGAAGGTCACCTCCCACGCCGTCTGCACGGCGGGCGAGCGCCCCACCGCCACCTCGAACGTGCTCGGCACCGTCAAGATCCTCGGCAAGACCGTCACGCTCACCGCGGGCGGCACCACCGAGGTCAAGGTCCCGGGCGTGGGCGATGTCCGCCTCGACCTCTCCAAGACGCAGACCACCTCCAAGAGCGCGGCGGCCACCGCGCTCGACCTCAGGGTTGCCGTCAACCCGCTGAAGCTGAACGTCGCCGAGGTCAACGGCCGCGTCCGGCTCGCCGAGGCCAGCTGCACCACCCCCGGCGCCCCGGACCCCGGCCAGGGCACCGCGGGTGGCTCCACGACGGGCGGCTCGGGCGGTTCCACGGACGGCGGCGCGACGACCGGCGGCCAGAACGGCGGCACCACGGGCGGCGACGGCGGCTCCACCGCCGGCGGCAACGGCGGCGCCACCACCGGTGGTTCGGGCTCCGGCGGCCAGGACGGCGGCTCCTCCGGCTCGGGCGGTCACGACGGTGGCGCCTCCGGCTCCGGCGGCTCCGACCCGCGGCCCCAGGGCGGCGGCGACCTCGCCGAGACGGGCAGCAGCTCCGCCACGCCGTACCTCGCGGGCGGCGCCGCGGTGCTGCTCCTCGCGGGCGCCGGTTCGGTGGTCTACGCCCGCAAGCGCAAGGCCGCAGTGAGCGGCTGACACGACCCCGTATGCCGGGCCGGTGCCGTGGGGGCGCCGTCCCGGCGTACGGCCCGGGCGCGGTTCGCAACCCCGTGCCCGCCTCCGGTCCGTCTCCCCTCCCTGGCGGAAGGGGGCCGGCACCAAGGCGGGACGGACAGCGCCCCGTGCGGGGCCGACCAGGTGGCGGTCGGCCCCGCACGCTTGCTGTGACGGCGGGCCCAACGGCCCCTCAGTCCAAGCCCCTTCCCGCCCCCGCCTTCGCCACCGTCTCCGCCAGAGCCGCCGTGAAGCGGTCCGTGGTCTCCCGGTCCCGGACCGCCAGCCGGAGCCAGTCGGGCCCCAGGCCCGGGAACGTATCGCCGCGGCGTACCGCGAAACCGCTCGCCCGCAGCGCCTCCCGTACCGCCGCCGCGTTCGCCAGGCGGATCAGGACGAACGGGCCCTCGGCCGGGCCGATGACCGTCACGTCCGGGAGTTCGGCCAGTCGTGCCACCAGGTGGGCGCGGTCCGCCGCCGTCCGCTGCGCGGCGGCCGCCGCCTCCGCCAAGGCCGTCGGGCCGGAGCACGCCTCGGCCGCCGCCAGCGCGGGCGACGAGACCGGCCACAGCGGCTGCGCCCGCTCCAGCTCCGCCACCGTCCCCGGCTCCGCCAGGACGTAGCCGATCCGCAGCCCGGCCAGCCCCCACGTCTTCGTCAGGCTGCGCAGCACCACCAGGCCGGGCAGATCCGTCCGCCCGGCCAGCGACTCCCGCTCGCCGGGCACCGCGTCCATGAACGCCTCGTCCACCACCAACGTCCGGCCCGGCCGCGCCAACCGCGCCAGGACGCCTGCCGGGTGCAGCACCGATGTCGGGTTGGTCGGATTGCCGACGACGACCAGATCGGCGCCGTCCGGTACCGCCGCCGGATCCAGCCGGAAACCGTCCCGCTCGGAGAGCACCACCCGCTCCACCGTGTGCCCGGCGTCCCGTAGCGCCGCCTCCGGCTCGGTGAACTGCGGATGCACCACCACCGGACGGCGCGCCCGTACCGCCCGCGCCAGCAGCACGAAGGCCTCCGCCGCGCCCGACGTCAGCAACGTCCGCGCCACCGGCAGCCCGTGGCGTGCCGCGACCGCGCGCCGCGCCGCCGTCCCGTCCGGATACGCCGCGAGCCCGTCCAGCGAGGCGACGAGTTCCGCCTTCAGCCACGCCGGGGGCGTCCCCGTGCGGACGTTGACCGCCAGGTCCGTCAACGCGGCGGCGTCGCCCCGCACTTCGGCGTCCCCGTGGTGGCGCAGATCGGGCTCAGTGGACGGCGACACGGTGCTCCGCCTCCGCCCGGACCGCCTCCCGGTAGCGCGCCACCACCGCGTCGGCCACCTCCGCGACCGCGCCGACCGGTTCGGCGCACGCCACCTCGGACTCCGGGTGTGCCGCGCCCCAGCCCTCGGTCTGCAGCCGCAGCCGCTCCTGCTCGTCGCCGGGCAGCGGGAAGCACGGCAGCACCACGATCCGCCCCGGTGCGTCCGGTCCGGGCACCGCCGCGCCCAGCACCCGGCAGCGCTCCAGCCCCGTCGGCACGTCCGGCGCCGCGTACGACAGGAACGCGGTCTCCACCCCGGCCAGGCCCCGGCCCTCCCACAGCAGCCGGGCGGCCCGCGCCACCTCGGCGTTGGCGTACGGATCGCCGGAGCCGCCGCCCACCAGCAGCACCGTCGTCCGGGCCCGGTCGCGGGGGCGCCGCGCCCCGCCGCCGCCCAGCGCCTCGTCCAGCCGCCGCTCCCACGCGCCCAGCAGCAGCGGATGGCCGTCCGGCGCCTGCCCGCGGACGAACGACAGTCCCGCATGGCGCGCCGTGGCCGCCGTCAGCTCCGCGGACAGTCCGCGCCGTGCCGGGCCCTCGGATATCAGCGGCACCGTGACGATCTCCGTCGCGCCCCGGGCGGCGAGCCCGTCGACCGCCTCGGCGAGCGGCAGCGCCGACGGCGCCCGCCCGGTGAAGCCGGCCGCCGCCGGTATCCCGGGGCAGCGCTCGGCGACCGCGTCCAGCAGCGCGCGCAGGGCCTGCGCCCCGCCGTCGTCACGGTCGCCGTGACCGGCGATGAGCAGGGCGGGAGGGGTGGTCACAAGGTCTCCTTGGGGGCCGTGTGTCGGCGGGGCCGGTCCGGGGCCGAGCCGGGTGGGGAAGGGACGACGATAACCGAGGGGCGGCCCCGCTCCGCGCCATGATGGCCGGTCGCCGACGCCACCGCGCAGGTGGCCCGCGACGGCCCCTCGGGCGGCGCCGACTTCCGCTTACCGACGAGCAGTTGGGCGCCGGGCCCGGCCGCCAGCAGGGCCGCCGCCTCCGCCACGCTCGGCGTCCCGACGGCGTCCAGCGCCACCGCCGAACCACCGCCCGGCACCCGCACACCGGACAGCTCCCTGGCCGAAAACGTACGCAGCGCCACGCCCAGCCGCCGGGCCGCGCCGACCAGCCCCGGCTCGGCCGCCTTCGCCTCGACGGTCGCCAGCGCGGCCACCGTCCCGCCCGCCTCGGCCAGCGTGGCGCGGACCAGCGCCAGCACCTCGGCCTCCGCGACGCCCCGCCCCGCCCCGACGCCCACGTACCGCGCGGGGCCCGGGGCCGTCACCGTGCCCCCGCCGGGCACCGCGCGAAGGTGCGGGAGCGGCGGCGCGTCAGTAGGAAGGGGGCAGAGCCGGGGGCGAACCGGCGGGAAGGGGTGCGGCGGTGCCGGTCCTCATCGCGTGCGGCGCGGTCCTGATGACGCTGCTGGGCGGCTGGGTCGCCCAGCGCGTCACCGACCGCCGCCACCTCGTGCTGGGGCTCGCCGGCGGCCTGATGCTCGGCGTCGTCGGGCTCGATCTGCTGCCCGAGGCGCTGGACGCCGCCGGGCGCCCGGTCTTCGGCGTCCCGCTCGCCCTGCTCTGCTTCGTCCTCGGCTTCCTCGCCGCGCACGCCCTGGAACGCCTCCTCGCGGTGCGCCGCGCCGCCCGCGGCAGCGGCCCGCCGGGCGCCGCCGGGGCCGTCGCGCCGAACGGCGGCCGCATCCCGCAGGTGGGATTGACCGCCGCCACCGCGATGGTGCTGCACAGCGTCATGGACGGCTTCGCCCTCGGCCTCGCCTTCCAGGCCGGGCACGGCATGGCCACGGCCGTGGCGCTCGCCGTCATCGCCCACGACTTCGCCGACGGCTTCAACACGTACACGATCACCAGCCTGTACGGGAACGCCCGGCACCGGGCGCTGCTGATGCTCGGCGCGGACGCGGCGGCGCCGCTGCTCGGGGCGGCCGCGACGCTGGTGGTCACCCTTCCGGAGCAGTGGCTCGGCGGCTACCTCGGGTTCTTCGGCGGCGTCCTGCTCCATCTGGCGACCTCCGGCATCCTGCCCGAGGCCCACCACGCCCACCCGGCGCTGCCCACCCTGGCCTGCACGGTCGCCGGGGCGGGCGCCATCTGGCTGGTCGTCGGCCTCGCGGGCTGACCGGCCCGCCGCCACCGCGCTCATACCGCGACGGCCCCGTGCCCCAGCCGCACCGCGCCGCGCGGACCCCGCACCACCGCGGTCAGCGCGGCGGGCCCGGAGGCCGCCGGGGCGTCCGGCCACCGCCCGCCGAGCGCCGCCAGCCGCGCGGCGATCGCCGCCGGGTCGGGGCCGGTCACCGCGAACGCCTCCAGCGTCAGCGCGGGCAGACCCGCGGCCGTCGGATGCGGGGTGGCGCCCCAGTCGAGGAGGAACGGGGTGGTGCCGCCGCCCGCGCACGGCGGCGTCAGCTCCCAGGAGATCCGACGGCCGTCCGGGGTGCGGCGGCCCATCGCCGCCGCGTCGCCCGGGTCGTACCCGGCCGCCCGCGCCCGCGCCACCCGGTCCGGCAGGCCCGTGGCCCGTACCGCCCAGGTGACCAGCCGTGGGCCGGTCAGCGCGTCGATGCCGAACCAGCGGGGACCGTCCGACTCCGGCTGCTCCGGGTCCGGGCCGATCAGCTCCAGATACGCCCCGGCGCCGAGCGGGCCGTCCAGCGCCAGCAGGCAGTTACGGGTGCCCCGGCCCGGATGGCTGCCGCCGGTCACCGGCCGCACCCCGGTCAACTCCGCCAACTCCCCGGCGGCGGCCGCCAGATCCGGCGCCGCGTACACCAGGTGGTCGAGGACGGCCGGTGCCGTGGCGGCGCTCATCGCGCGCCCGCCGCGGCCGTCACCAGCCGGGTGGCCAGCGACGGCGTCGCGGCCCAGTGGACGTGCAGATACGACGCGTGCACCCCGCCCGCCACGAAGCCCTCCATCCGCCGCGCGGGGTGCGTGACGCCCCACGCCGGGGACGCGCCCGCGCCCGGCTCCACGGCGGTGCGGTGGAACTCGTGGCCGCGCACCCGGGTGCCCGCCGTGGCCAGCGCGTTGTCCGCCAGCGCCACCGCCTCCCGGTAACCGAGCGTCAGCCGGTCCGTCATCCGGGCGTCGGCGGGCAGCACCCCGCACATCGGCCACCCGTCCAGCGACCGGGACAGATACAGCAGCCCGGCGCACTCCGCCGAGACCGGCGAGCCCGACGCCGCCAGTGCGGCCACCGCCGCCCGCAGCGGCGCGTTCGCCGACAGGTCCGGGGCGTGCACCTCCGGGAAGCCGCCGCCGATCACCAGCCCCCGGACGCCCTCCGGCAGCCGCCCGTCGTGCAGCGGATCGAACGGCACGACGTCGGCGCCCGCCGCCCGCAGCAACTCGGTGTGTTCCGCGTACGAGAAGGTGAACGCGGCGCCACCGGCCACCGCGATCACCGGCCGGCCCGCGGCCGGGCCCCCGGCCGCGGCGACCTCCTCCGCCGGGTCCCACACCGCGTCCGGCAGCTCGCCCGCGCTGCGCGCCAGCGCCAGCAACGCCTCCAGGTCGCACCCCGCGCGCACCCGCGCGGCCAGCTCCCGTACCGACTCCACCGCCTCCGTACGGCGTTCGGCGACCGGCACCAGGCCCAGGTGGCGGGAGGGCGCGTGGACCGTGCCGGTACGGCGCAGCGCGCCCAGTACCGGGACGCCGGACGACTCCATCGCCTCCCGCAGCAGCGCCTCGTGCCGGTCCGAGCCGACCTTGTTGAGGATCACCCCGGCCAGCCGCACGCCGGGGTCCCAGGACGCGAAGCCGTGCACCAGCGCGGCCACCGACCGGGACTGCGACGACGCGTCGACCACCAGCACCACCGGCGCCCGCAGCACCTTGGCGATCTGCGCCGTCGACGCCAGCTCGCCCTGCCCGGACGCGCCGTCGAACAGCCCCATCACGCCCTCGACCACGGCGAGGTCGCAGCCCCGCGCGCCGTGCCGGAACAGCGGCGCGATCCGCTCCGTCCCGCACAGGTAGGCGTCGAGGTTGCGGCCCGGGCGGCCGGTGGCCAGCGCGTGGTAGCCCGGGTCGATGTAGTCCGGGCCGACCTTGTGGGGGGAGACCGCGAGGCCCGCCTCGGCGAACGCGGCCATCAGGCCCGTCGCCACCGTCGTCTTGCCCGCCCCGGACGCGGGCGCGGCGATCACCAGCCGGGGGATCATCCCGCCGCTCATGCCGCGCTCACCATTCGATGCCCCGCTGGCCCTTCTGGCCGGTGTCCATCGGGTGCTTCACCTTCGACATGTCGGTGACCAGATCCGCGAAGTCCACCAGCGCCTGCGGCGCGTTCCGCCCGGTGATCACCACATGCTGGGTGCCGGGCCGGTCGCGCAGCGCGGCGATCACGTCCTCGGTGTCGATCCACCCCCAGTGCAGCGGATAGGCGAACTCGTCCAGCACCAGCAGCTGGTACGTCTCGGCGGCCAGATCCCGCTTGACCTGCTCCCAGCCCTCGCGCGCCGCCTCCTCGCTGGAGGCCATATCGCGCTGGACCCAGGACCAGCCCTCGCCCATCTTGTGCCAGGCGACGGTGCCGCCCTCGCCGGTCTCCCCGAGCACCTTCAGCGCCCGCTCCTCGCCGACCTTCCACTTCGCCGACTTCACGAACTGGAACACCCCGACCGGCCAGCCCTGGTTCCAGGCCCGCAGCGCGAGCCCGAACGCCGCCGTCGACTTGCCCTTGCCGACGCCGGTGTGGACGAAGACCAGCGGCCGGTTGCGGCGCTGGCGGGTGGTGAGCCCGTCGTTCGGTACGACGGACGGCTGTCCCTGCGGCATTACGCGACCTTCCTGGAATCCTGGATGTGGTGTGCGGCGGACGCTCCCCGCCCGCCGCGGAGGTCCCGGACGAGCCCCGAGACGCTGTCCGCGCGCAGCTCGTCGAGGGTGACGGCGGCGCCGCCCAGCTCCCGGGCGAGCGCCCCGGCGAGCCCCAGCCGCACCGGACCGCTCTCGCAGTCGACGACGACCGACGCGACGCCCTCGGCGCCCAGCAGCCGCCCGGCGCGCGCCGCCCGTTCCAGCGGCGACGGCGCCCCGGAGCCGGTCGCCCGGCCGTCCGTGACGACCACCAGCAGCGGCCGCCGCGAGGCGTCCCGCAGCCGCTCCACCCGCAGCACCTCATGGGCCTTGAGCAGCCCCTCGGCGAGCGGGGTGCGGCCACCGGTCGGCAGCGACGCCAGCCGCGCCGCCCCGGCCTCCACCGACGAGGTCGGCGGCAGCGCCAGCTCCGCCTCCCGCCCCCGGAACGTGATCATGCCGATCTTGTCGCGCCGCTGGTACGCGTCGAGCAGCAGCGACAGCACCGCGCCCTTGACCGCACTCATCCGCTTCCGCGCCGCCATCGACCCGGAGGCGTCCACCACGAACAGCACGAGGTTGCCCTCCCGCCCCTCGCGGACCGCCTCCCGCAGATCATCGCGGCGCACCACCAGGCCCGGGCCGCGCCGCCCGCGCGCCCGCTGGTGCGGCGCGGCCGCGTGCAGCGTCGCCGCCAGATGCAGCTTGCCGAGCGCGCCGCGCGGCCGCCGCGCCCCGGTCGTCCGGCCGTGCGCGGTCCGCGCCCGCGACCGGCGGCCGTCCACGCCCGCGCCCAGCCCCGGCACGTCCAGCCGCCGGGTGGCGAACGGCTCGCCCGCGGCGACCGCCGCCTGCTGCGCCGCCGGGGCCCCGGCCGGACGCCCGTCGGGCTCGCCGCCCGGCTCCCCGCCGTCGCCGTCCCGGCCCGGCGCGGGCTCCGTCTCCTGCTCGCGCGGCCCCGGCACGGTCTCCTCCCGGGGCGGCGGCGCGCCACCACCATCGGGACCGCCGCCGTCCGGGCCACCGCCGTCCGGCCCGCCCTCCGGGCCGTCCGGCCCTTCCGGGCCCGACGGGGGTTCGTCGTCCTGCGGGCCGGGCGGCTCCGGGCCGTCCTCCGGGGCGGACTCCTCCAGGATCCGGTCCAGCTTCTCCTCGTCCAGGCCCGGCGCGTCGAACGGCGCCCGCCGCCTGCGGTGCGGCAGCGCCAGCAGCGCCGCCTGCCGCACGTCCTCGGTGGCCACCTCGGTCCGCCCGGCCCACGCGGCCAGCGTCGTCGCCGTCCGCGCCATGACCAGGTCCGCGCGCATCCCGTCGACCTCGAACCCCGCGCAGACCGAGGCGATCTGCCGCAGCACCCCGTCGCCGAGCCGCACCGACGGCAGCAGCGCCCGCGCGGCGGCGATCCGCCCCCGCAGCGCCGTCTCGTCCGCCGCCCAGCGCGCCGCGAACGCCGCCGGAGCGTCGTCGAACGCCAGCCGCCGCCGGACCACCTCCACCCGCCGCTCCGGATCCCGGTCCGCCGCGACCTCCACGGTCAGCCCGAACCGGTCGAGGAGCTGCGGCCGCAGCTCGCCCTCCTCCGGGTTCATCGTCCCGACCAGCAGGAACCGCGCCGCATGCCGGACGGAGACGCCCTCCCGCTCGACGTAGGACGCGCCCATCGCGGCGGCGTCCAGCAGCAGATCGATCAGATGGTCGTGGAGGAGGTTGACCTCGTCGACGTAGAGCAGTCCGCGGTGCGCCCGGGCGAGCAGGCCCGGCTCGAAGGACTTCACGCCCTCGGCCAGCGCCCGCTCGATGTCCAGGGCGCCGACCAGCCGATCCTCGGAGGCGCCCACCGGCAGCTCCACCATGCGGGCGGGCCGGTGCGCCGCCTCCGCCGCGCCGTGCGGCCCGTCCGGGCACCCGGGGTCCGGCGCGGCCGGATCGCAGCTGAACCGGCAGCCACCGACGACCGCCACCTCCGGCAGCAGCTCCGCCAGCGCCCGCACCGCGGTGCTCTTGGCGGTGCCCTTCTCGCCGCGGACGAGGACGCCGCCCACCGCCGGGCTGACGGCGTTCAGCAGCAGCGCAAGCCGCAGGTCGTCCATTCCGACGACGGCGGTGAACGGATAGCGGGCGCTCATGTGGCGATCACTCCTTCGTAACGACCCAGGTCATCTGGCTTGAGGCCGTCCCCGGCCGACCGGTCCGTGCCCTCGGGCACCCTTGCGTGGCGTCCTACGGATCCGCGCGCCCTCACGGCGCCCCCGGCGGGACGAACGGCAGGCCCGGCGGGACGCCCTCCTCGATCAGCCGCAGCAGCGCACCGGTGTCGGCGTGCTCCTCGATCAGATCGCCGAGCCGGTCCAACTGCTCCTCGCGCAGCGCGCCGAAACCGGTGTCCGGCGCCGGGACGAACGCCCGCCCCGCGTCGGCCGCCACCCGGCGCAGGAACGCCCGCCGGAACGCGTCGCTCTCCAGCGACCCGTGCCAGTGCGTCCCCCACACCGCGCCCGACCGGCAGCCGTCCAGCGGCCGCCCGTCGGCGTCGGTGAAGAACGGCTCCCCGCCGCCGACCTCGGCCACACCGTGGTGGATCTCGTACCCCTCGGCCGGTGCGCCCAGCGCCGTGCCGACGGGCCGGGCCAGCGTCTTCTCCGCCGCGAACCGCACCCGTACGGGAAGCAGCCCCAGGCCCGGCACGGTGCCCGCCCGCGACTCCACCTCGTCGTCGATCACCTCGCCGAGCATCTGGAACCCGCCGCAGATCCCCAGCACCGGACGGCCCTCGGCGGCCCGCCGGGCGACCGCGTCGGCCAGCCCCCGCTCCCGCAACCAGGCCAGCGCCCGCACCGTGCCGCGGGTGCCCGGCAGCACCACCAGATCCGCGTCGGCCAGCTCCTCGGCGCGGTCCACGAACCGCACCACCACGCCCGGTTCGGCGGCCAGCGCGTCCACGTCCGTGAAGTTCGACATCAGCGGCACCGCCGCGACCGCCACCCGCAGCACATCGGCGCCGTGCGGCGGCGCCACCACGCTCTCGCGGACCGCGCCGCGCAGCGACACCCGCAGCCCGTCCTCCTCGTCGATGCCCAGCCCGTGCGCGAACGGCAGCACGCCCAGCGACGGCCGCCCGGTCAGCTCCCGCAGCATGTCCAGGCCCGGCTCCAGCAGCGCCACATCGCCGCGGAACTTGTTGACGAGATACCCGGCGACCAGCGCCTGGTCCTCCTTCGACAGCAGCGCCGTGGTCCCGAAGAACGACGCGAACACGCCGCCCCGGTCGATGTCCCCGACCACCACCACCGGCAGCCGCCCGGCCCGCGCGATGCCCATGTTGACGATGTCGGTCCGCCGCAGATTGATCTCCGCCGGGGAGCCCGCGCCCTCGCAGATCACCACGTCATGGGCGCGCCGCAGCTCCGCCAGACAGTCGGTGACGGTGGCCAGCAGCTCCGCGCGCCCGCCGGGCCGCGCCCCACTCCCGGGTCGCCCGAAGTACCCCTGCGCGCTCATCTCGCCGACCGGTTTGCCGAGCAGCACCACCTGGCTGCTGCGGTCCCCGCCGGGCTTGAGCAGCACCGGGTTCATCAGCGCGGACGGCTCCACCCGGGCGGCCGCCGCCTGCATCGCCTGCGCCCGGCCGATCTCCGCGCCGTCCCGCGTCACGAACGAGTTCAACGACATGTTCTGCGCCTTGAACGGCGCGACGTTCACGCCCTGCCGCACCAGCCAGCGGCAGATCCCCGCGGTCACCACGCTCTTTCCCGCGTCGGAGGTGGTCCCCGCGATCAGCAGCCCGCCGCCCGTCACCGGATCCTGCCCTTCCGCCGGGCGAGGGCCGGACGCACCGCGCCCGCCAGCAGCCGCCCGGCCACCGTCGTCGTCAACGCCAGCACGCTCACCCGGCGCGAGAGCCGCACCGCCCGCGCGATGTCCTCCGTCGCCACCGGCCGCCCCGCTTCGTTCAGCCGCGGCCGGTGCTCGACGCGCCCGCCGTACGCCAGCGTCCCGCCGAGCCGTACGCCCAGCGCCCCCGCGAACGCGGCCTCCACCGGGCCCGCGTTGGGGCTCGGATGCGCTCCGCCGTCGCGCCGCCAGGCCCGCGCGGCGCCGCGCCGGTCCGGGGCGGCGAACACGGTGAGCGCGGCGGTCAGCCGGGAGGCGGGCCACCCGGCCACATCGTCCAGCCGCGCCGACGCCCAGCCGAACCGGCGGTAGCGGGGCGACTTGTGACCCACCATCGCGTCGAGGGTGTTCACCGCCCGGAACGCGACCAGGCCCGGGACACCGCCGACGGCGCCCCACACCAGCGCGCCCACCACGGCGTCCGAGGTGTTCTCCGCGACCGACTCGACGACCGCCCGCGCCATCTGCGGCCCGTCCAGCGCCTGCGGATCCCGGCCGCACAGATGCGGCAGCCGCCGCCGCGCCCGCGCCAGGTCCCCGGCGGCCAGCGCATCGCCGACGGCCCGCGCCTCCCGGCCCAGCGAGGTGCCGCCCAGCACCGACCAGACGGTCGCGGCGGTCAGTGCGGTGGTGGCGGCGGTACGGGCGGCCTCTACGGGACCGGTCGAGGGGCTGCGCACC
>NZ_VKJP01000087.1 GCF_007280575.1 Streptomyces benahoarensis | reverse complement strand
GCCCCGGCCCCCGCCCCCTCCACCGATGCCGAGATGACCCAGGTGGTCCGCCCGTGAACAAGCCCCTGCGCCGGGTCGCGATCTTCTGCGGCCTGCTCGTCCTCGCCCTGCTCGTCCGCGTCAACTGGGTGCAGTTCGTCCAGGCCGACGAGTTGAAGAACGATGACAACAACCGCCGCGTCGCCATCGAGCGGTACAGCACGCCGCGCGGCGACATCATCGTCGACGGCAATGCCGTCACCGACTCCACGACGACCGGCGTCGGCGACTACAAGTACAAGCGGACGTACAAGAACGGCAAGATGTGGGCGCCGGTCACGGGCTACGCCTCGCAGGCGTTCGACGCCAACCAGCTGGAGAAGCTGTACGACAAGATCCTCACCGGCACCGACGACCGGCTCTTCTTCAGCCGCACCGTCGACATGCTGACCGGCCGCAAGCAGGAGGGCGGTGACGTCGTCACCACCCTCAGCGCCAAGGCCCAGAAGGCCGCCTTCGAGGGGCTGGGCGACAAGAAGGGCGCGGTCGCCGCGATCAACCCGGAGACCGGCGCGATCCTGGCACTGGCCACGGCGCCGTCGTACGACCCGTCCACCTTCGCCGGTATGAGTGACAAGGACTCCGAGGCGTACAACGCGCTGCAGAAGACCCACGACCCGGACGACCCGACGCTGAACCGCGCGCTGCGGCAGACGTACCCGCCCGGCTCCACCTTCAAGGTCGTCACCGCGGCGGCGGCCCTGGAGAACGGTCTCTACACCGACATCGACGCCCCGACGCGCTCGCCGCTGCCCTGGTACCTGCCGGACACCAACCACGTCCCGCTGCCGAACGAGGGCAACATTCCCTGCAAGGACGCCAGCCTGCGCGAGGCGCTGCGCTGGTCGTGCAACACCGTCTTCGGCAAGATCAGCGCCGATCTCGGCAACAAGAAGATGATGGCCGAGGCGGAGAAGTTCGGGTTCAACAACGCGAAGATCTACACCCCGGTCCGCCTCTCCGAGAGCATCTACCCCGAGGACAACCGCCCGCAGAACGCCCAGGCGGGCATCGGCCAGGCGTCGAACCGCGCCACCCCGCTCCAGATGGCCATGGTCACCGCGGCCATCGCCAACGGCGGCAAGCTGATGCAGCCGTACATGGTCGACAAGCTGGTCGCGCCGAACCTCAACGTCGTGGAGCAGCACACGCCGAAGGAGATGAGCCAGCCGCTCAAGCCGGAGAACGCCCAGAAGCTCCAGGACATGATGGAGACCGTCGTCAAGAACGGTACGGGCACCTCCGCCCAGATCCCGGGCGTGACGGTCGGTGGCAAGACCGGTACCGCGCAGCACGGTGCGGACAACAAGGACAACCCGTACGCGTGGTTCATCTCCTACGCGAAGACCGACAAGGGCACCCCGGTCGCCGTGGCCGTCGTCATTGAGGGATCCGACACAACCCGCAACGACATCGCGGGTGGCAAGCTCGCCGCCCCGATCGCGAAGAGCGTGATGGAAGCGGTGCTCAGCGACAAGAAGTGACTCCTGGGCGGGGCCGTACCGGTCAGATATCAGGTTGCGGTTACGGCCCGGCACGGTGCGGCGCGCCGGGTACGGTGTGCCCGGACAGCACACCGCCGGACCACACACGGGTGCGGTCGGGACTGACGGAGAGGGCTGGAGAAGCTTATGGATGAGCCGCGTCGCCTCGGCGGCCGGTACGAGCTGGGCTCGGTGCTCGGCCGCGGTGGCATGGCCGAGGTGTACCTCGCCCACGACAGCCGCCTGGGCCGCACCGTAGCGGTGAAGACGCTGCGGGTGGACCTCGCCCGCGACCCGTCCTTCCAAGCCCGGTTCCGCCGTGAGGCCCAGTCGGCCGCCTCCCTGAACCATCCGTCCATCGTCGCGGTCTACGACACCGGCGAGGACTACGTCGACGGCGTCTCGATCCCGTACATCGTCATGGAGTACGTCGACGGTTCCACGCTGCGGGAGCTGCTGCACTCCGGTCGGAAGCTGCTGCCCGAGCGGTCCCTGGAGATGACCACCGGGGTGCTCCAGGCGCTGGAGTACTCGCACCGGGCCGGCATCGTGCACCGCGACATCAAGCCTGCCAACGTCATGCTGAACCGCGCCGGCCAGGTCAAGGTCATGGACTTCGGTATCGCCCGGGCGATGGGCGACGCCGGGATGACCATGACGCAGACCGCCGCGGTCATCGGCACGGCGCAGTACCTCTCCCCGGAGCAGGCCAAGGGCGAGCAGGTCGACGCCCGCTCCGACCTCTACTCCACCGGCTGTCTGCTCTACGAACTCCTCACCGTCCGGCCGCCGTTCATCGGTGACTCGCCGGTCGCCGTGGCGTACCAGCATGTGCGGGAGGAGCCGCAGAAGCCCAGCAACTTCGATCCCGAGATCACGCCGGAGATGGACGCCATCGTCCTCAAGGCGCTGACCAAGGACCCGGACTACCGCTACCAGTCGGCCGATGAGATGCGGGCCGACATCGAGGCGGCGCTGGACGGCCAGCCGGTCGCGGCCACCTCCGTGATGGGTGCGGGCGGTTTCGACCAGGACCAGCCCACGACGATGCTGCGGCCGCAGGACCCGGGCGCGCAGACCGCGATGCTGCCGCCGATGAACCCCGACGACGGCGGCTACGGCTACGACGAGCGGCCCGCGGGGCGCCGCGCCGGTGCCTCCGGTCCCCCGAAGAAGAACCACACCTCGACGGTCCTGCTGGCCGTCGCCGGTGTCCTCGTCCTGGTCGGGGCGATCTTCATCGGCAAGGCGATGTTCAGCGGCAACAAGGCCGGGGGCGGGGTGTCGGTGCCCAATGTCGTCGGCAGCACCCTGGCTCAGGCGAAGGATTCCGCCCGGAACAACGGCGATCTGAAGATCGTCAAGGGCGGCAGCGAGGCGTGCGAGAACGTCGACAAGGGCCAGATCACCAAGCAGGACCCGGCGTACCGCGGCACCACCGACGAGGGCGGCACGATCACCGTCACGATGTGCACCGGCCCCAAGCAGGTGCAGGTCCCCAACGTCCGCGGCTTCAACGAGAACGAGGCGCGGTCCGAGCTGAAGGCCAAGGGCTTCGAGAACATCGAGGTCGCGCAGAAGGTATCCGAACAGTCCCCGGGCACCGTCCTCGACCAGGACCCGAAGCCGGGCGCCAGCAAGCCGAAGAACACCACGATCACGCTGACGATCGCCAAGGCCAACCCGAAGGTGAAGGTCCCCGACGTCGTCGGTAACGACTTCGCCGCGGCGGAGAAGCAGCTGAAGGACCTCCAGCTCCAGGTCACCAAGCAGGAGCAGGAGGTGACCGACCCGGCGCAGGTCGGCAAGGTCACCGCCATGAATCCGGCGGGCCAGACGGAGGTCGACGTCAACACCACGATCACGCTGACCGTCGGCAAGGCGGCGGCGCAGAAGCCGGTGCCCAATGTCGTCGGCCAGAAGGTGAAGGACGCGAAGAAGGCGCTCCAGGACGCCGGGTTCACCAACATCCAGTTCGCGGACGGCAGCAACCAGGACGACAACGCCCGGGTCATGTCGCAGGACCCCGCGGGCGAGACCCCGTCCGACCCCGCCTCCACGACCGTGACGCTGACCACCGCCGGCGGCGGCGGTGACAACGGCAACGACGGCGGTTGGCCCGGCTGGCACTGACCATCAACTGAATTTACTTAACCAACCCCGCTCCGCGCATGAGCCCCGACCCCTGAAATGGGGGGCCGGGGCTCATGTCGTATGCGGCGGGTGGCGGCGCAGGTCGGTCGCGGCTCGCGGGCCGGTCGGGGCTCGGGCGGACGCCCGGTGCGGTCCTTCGGCCGGCGCGCGGTTCCCGTGCGGTCAGCGCAGTTCCTTCGGCGGGGTGCGGTCCGCGTCGACCTTCTCGGTGCGGTCCAGTTCGCCCCAGACGATGTAGCGGAAGTTCGAGGTGTAGACCGGGGTGCAGGTCGTCAGCGTGATGTAGCGGCCCGCCTGGTGCTTCCCGGACTCCTTGGGGACACGGTCGAGGACGTCCACGTTGTACTTCGAGGTCTGGTCGAGCACCGCGTAGACCTTGTAGACGTACCAGGTGTCCTTGGTCTCGAAGACGATCGGGTCGCCCTCGCGGAGCTTGTCGATGTTGTGGAACTTCGCGCCGTGACCGTCGCGGTGGGCGGCGAGCGTGAAGTTGCCCTTCTTGTCCTGCGGCAGCGCGGACGCGAGGGGCTTGGTGTAGTAGCCCGCCACACCTTCGTTGAGGATCTCGGAGCCGGTGCCCTTCTTGACCAGCACCTCGCCGTTCTTCATCGCCGGGACGTGCAGAAAGCCGATGCCGTCCTTGGTGTCCAGCTTCCCCGGCCCCTTGGGACTCGGGGCGGCCCAGTGACGGCGCACCTCGTCGCCCTGCTTGTCGGCGGCGCGGTCGGCGAGGACGTTCGTCCACCACAGCGAGTACGCGACGAACAGGCCGAGGATCAGCCCGGCGGTGATCAGCAGCTCGCCGAGCACGCTGAACACGGCGGCGACGGAGCGACGCATCCGGCGCGGTCGGTTCGGCGGCGCGGACCGTTCGATGTCCTCGTCATGGCCCGTGGCAGTCACCGCGTAGTACCCCTCTTACCTTCGGTCAGCCGGTGAGCGCATCCGGTTCGCCCTTGCTCCGCGGCTGCGCCGCGACCATCTTGCCCCAGACGATCATCCGGTAGGTACTGGTGAATTCCGGGGTGCAGGTCGTCAGCGTGAGGTAGCGGCCCGGCACCTTGAAACCGGACCCCTGCGGCACCGGCTGGATGACGCTGACGTTCTGCGGGCTGGTCTGCGGGAGGATGCTCTCCATTTGGTACGTGTAGTACGTACTCTGCGTCTCCACGACGATCTTGTCGCCCGGGCTGAGCTTGTTGATGTAGCGGAACGGCTCGCCGTGGGTGTTGCGGTGGGCGGCCACCGCGAAGTTGCCCTTCTTGTCCCAGGGCATCGCCGTCTTGATCCCGCTGGCCTTGCCGTAGTGCCCGACCATGCCCTGGTCCAGCACGGAGTGCTTGTCGATGCCCTCGGCGATCGGCGCCTTCACGTCCAGCTTCGGGATGTACATGATGGCGAAGCGCTCGCCCGAAGCCGGCGACTTCTTCTCCCCGCCGCCCTCCTCCCACTGGTGCTGGAGCGTGTTGGCGGCGCCGCCCGCCTCCTGCTGGGCCAGGACGTTGGTCCACCACAGCTGGTAGGTGACGAACAGCAGCATCACCACGCCGAGCGTGATGAACACCTCGCCGATGGCGCGGCTGGCGATGAGGCTCAGGCTCTCCTTCGCGGCGCGGGCGGCGCGGCGGGCCTCCAGGCGCGAGGTGGGCACGGGCGGCGGTGACGGCGGGGCGCTCGCGACCGCGGTGCCACCGTGCTTGCCGCGACGCCCGCCGCGCTTCGCCGCCTGCTGGGCCGCCTTACGGCGTGCGGCGCGTCCGCCGGGGCCCGGGGCGCCCGCCGTTTCACGTGAAACGCCCTCGGTTTCACGGGAAACCGGGGCCACGCCCGACGCTGTTTCACGTGAAACGGCGTCGTCGGAGGGGTCGCCGCCGTCCGGACTCCCCGTCCGCTCCGCCTGGCGTAGCGCCATGGTCTCGTCGTCGGCCACCGGACCGGTGGTGGGCTGCGGTACGGGGGGAGCGGACGGGCCCGGGGCCTCCGGGCGGGCGCCCGCGGGGCCGAACGCCGGGACCTGGGCCGCGCCCGCGGCACCGTCCGGGCCACGGCCCGCGGCCGCCTCGGGCCCGAAGCCGGTGACGGAGCCCGGTGGCGTGCCGCCCGCCGGTGTCCCCTCCTCCGCCGCCGGGCGCGGGCGGAACCACGGCGAGCCGTTGCCGGGCGCCGGCGTCCCGGCGATCCGGGCGCGGGCACCGGGGCGGTCGGGCACGGGGGTGCCGGTGGCGGACGGTGTGGCCCCGGGCGAGGGATGCGAGGCCGTCCGGCCCGGGGCCGCCGCGTGCCCAGCCGCCGGGTTCGCCGTGCCCGCCGGGCCCGTGGTCCCCGAGCCGTCGCCGGCCAGGGCATCCGTCCCGCCGGGCGGGCCGCCCGGGCTCGGCAGCGGGTCCGTCAGCGGGTCGTTGAGCCGTCCCACCGCCGCCTCGAAGGCCGCGTCCCCGCCGTACGGATCACCGTCCACGCCCCGTGAGCCGTACGGATCCTGGGGGGTGCCGTCACGCTCGGGGCGTGTGTCGGTCACGCGCCGGCCTTGCCGACCACCGGGGCGAGCCCCGTCGAGCGCTCCACCGCTCCCGCGTCACCGCAGGCGACGAGCCAGTTGGCGAGCATCCGGTGGCCCCACTCGGTGAGCACCGACTCGGGGTGGAACTGGACGCCCTCGACGGGCAGTTCACGGTGACGCAGCCCCATCGCGATGCCGTTGTCGGTCCAGGCGGTGACGGTCAACTCGTCCGGCACCGTGCCCTCCTGGACCGCGAGCGAGTGGTAGCGGGTGGCCGTGAACGGCGACGGCAGGCCGCTGAAGACGCCCTCGCCCGCGTGTGAGACCAGCGAGGTCTTGCCGTGCAGCAGCTCGGGGGCCCGGCCGACCACCCCGCCGTAGGCGACCGCCATGGACTGCATGCCCAGGCAGACGCCGAAGACCGGGACGCCGGTGTCCGCGCAGTGCCGGACCATGTCGATGCAGACCCCGGCCTCTTCCGGCGCACCCGGGCCGGGCGACAGCAGCACTCCGTCGAAGCCGTCCTGCGCATGGCCGGGAGTGACCTCGTCGTTGCGCAGCACCTCGCATTCGGCGCCGAGTTGGTAGAGGTACTGCACGAGGTTGAAGACGAAGCTGTCGTAGTTGTCGACGACGAGAATGCGTGCACTCATCGGACGGCTGCCATCCCTTGATCGACCGTGACGTCATTGAAGGGGAGCAGCGGCTCCGCCCACGGAAAGACGTACTGGAAAAGCACGAAGACAACCGCCAGCACCAGCACCAGTGAAATCAGCGCCTTCACCCATGTGTTGCCCGGCAAATGCCGCCAGATCCAGCCGTACATGCTGTCCCTACTCGCCGATGACGGTGTCGATTGCCCCACCAGAGTACGGGGCGGGGAGGGGCCCGGGTGGGTCAGCCGGACAAAGCCGGGGGCCTTCCCTCCGCCACCGGCCGCGTCGCGTCGAGATGCGCCCAGGTGATGAGCCGGTGACTGTGTCCCCACTCCGGGTCGCAGGTGGTCAGGGTCAGATAGCGGCCGGGTCCGCGGTAGCCGGAGGCGCGGGGTACGGGGTCGATCACGCCGATGTCGTCGGGCAGCGTCCGGTAGGGCCGCCGGTCGATGCGGTAGGTGAACCACGTGGTGCCGTCGGAGACCACCACCGCATCGCCGGGCCGCAGCCGCGGGAAGTCCTTGAACGGATCGCCGTACGTGCGCCGGTGTCCCGCGACGGAGAAGTTGCCGACCTCGCCGAGGCGCGCGGTGACCGCGTAGTGCCCGAGACCGCGCCGCAGCACGCCGGTGCCGGTGCCTTCGAGGACGGGCTTGGACCACTCCGCACCGAAGCGGGGGAGGTACATGACGGCGAACGCCGCGCCGTTCCCGTACGGGCGGGGGCGGCCGGGCGGCGCGGGTGCGGTGGCCGGGCCGGGCCGCGCCGCACCGGTCGCGGGCGCTCCGGCCGACCAGCGCTCCTGGAGACGGCCGATCTCCTGGTCCATGGCGCTGTCGGCACGTACGCCGGTCCAGAAGAGGAGGTAGCAGACGAACAGCACGATGAGCGTGCCGGTCGTGACACAGAGCTCGCTGAGTGTCCGGACGATCCACCGCACCGTCATCGCCGGCCCCGCCCCTTCCCGTCGCCGTCACCGGCGCGCGGGCTACGGCTGCACCGGCTGTGCGTAGTGGAGCTCCACTGTGCCGGAGTAGCCGGGCAGAGTCACCGCCTCGCGCTGGTCGACTTTCCAGCCGAGCCCGTAGGCGTTGACGTACTGGAGGTAGTTCTGGATCGCGGGTGCCGCGGTCAGCGCGCGGTTGAGGGCGTCCCGGTCACCGACAGCGGTGATCTTGTAGGGCGGGGAGTAGACGCGGCCCTGGAGGATCAGGGTGTTGCCGACGCAGCGCACCGCGCTGGTGGAGATCAGTCGCTGGTCCATGACCTCGATGCCTGTGGCGCCGCCCTGCCACAGCGCATTCACCACGGCTTGCAGGTCCTGCTGGTGGATGACGAGGTCGTTGGGCTGCGGTTCCGGGACGCCGGGGATCTTGGCGGTGGCGTTCGGCGGGGCGTCGGTGAGGGTGACGGACAGGCCCTCGCCCTTCAGCTTCTCCGTGCCCGCCTGCTCCTCCAGCGCCCTGAGCTTCGCCTCCTCGGCGTGGGAAGTGCCGTTGTCTCGCCGGGCCAGGGCCTCGACGTCCCCGCGGAGCGCCGCGTTGCGTTCGTCGTGGGCACCGTTCTTCTGGCTCCGTTGCTGAATGAGGTCGGAGAGGCGGAGCATGGAGTCGTCGGAGCGCAGATCGGTGCCGCGTGCGGTGTCGAAGCTGAGCCAGAACATCAGGCCCGCGAGCGCGAAGACGGCGAGAGTGAGCAGGCGCACGGGCCGCGGCCGCGGGCGGGCCGGGCGGCCGGAGGAGTCAGCTGAAGCGCTCAACGTACCCTTGCTCCTTACGACGCCGCGGAAGCACTACGCTAACGGACGCCCCGGGGCGCCTGACCGCTCCCCGGCGCATCCGTCCGGCTCCCGCCCGTACACCGCGCGGACGGGGGCACCTCCCGCTCAAGAGGGGTCGCGAGCGGGAGAGCAGCGCATCGACAGGAGAGTTCCTCGTGCCGAAGTCACGGATCCGCAAGAAGGACGACTTCACGCCGCCGCCGGCGAAGACCACCAGCCTGAAGATGAATTCCGGCCGTGGTTGGGTCGCCCCGGTGATGCTGGCGATGTTCGTGATCGGGCTCGCCTGGATCGTGCTGTACTACGTGTCCGAGGCGGATCTGCCGATCAAGGCGATGGGTGACTGGAACATCGTGTGCGGATTCGGCTTCATCGCGGTGGGCTTCGGCGTCTCCACGCAGTGGAAGTGACGCAAGCCCTACCCAAGGCCATCCACACAGTTATCCACAGTCGGGGAAAACTTCAGAAGATCTGTGGATAACCTCTCGGGATGTTGACGCCGGTGTGACCGGTCACGCCCCTCCAGGCGGCCCGCCTCCCCCTTGCGTACTGGGGAAACGCGGTTTCGTGCGATCCGGGAAGGGTGTTCCCCACAGCGTGCACAAGATCCGCCACGCACTGTGGACAACATCGTGGAACGGGCCCGGGCGCGGCCGTTACCCCCAGGCTCGCGCGGCGCCTCAGCCGGTCAGCTGGAGGGTCCGCACCCACACCACGCCGACGATCATCAACAGCGCGGCGACACACGTCAGGGTGTGCACCAGCGTGCGGCGCTCGCGCGGCGCGTGCACCATGCCGTACGCCACGGCCGCGCCGATCACCAGGCCGCCGACATGCGCCTGCCAGGCGATATTCGGCCACAGGAAGGTGAAGACGAGGTTGAGGCCCAGCAGGATCAGGACGGGCTTCATGTCGTAGTTCAGCCGCCGCAGCAGGACCGCGGTGGCGCCCAGCAGGCCGAAGATCGCGCCGGAGGCGCCGAGCGACGGTTGGTTCTGCGCGGCCAGCAGATACGACAGGGCGCTGCCGCCCAGCCCGGCGAGCAGGTAGAGCACGGTGTAGCGCAGCCGGCCGAGCGCGGCTTCCAGAGGCGGCCCCAGCCACCACAGCGACAGCATGTTGAACGCGATGTGCGGGATCTCCTGGTGCAGGAAGACCGCGGTGAACAGGCGGTACCACTGGCCCTCGGCGACCCCGACGAGCTGGTAGTGCTGCGGATCGAAGGCCAGGCCGATCATGTCGAGGCGTCCGATGAGGCCGCTGGAGGCGTAGACGGCGATGAAGACGGCGACGTTGAGGCCCAGCAGGATCTTGGTGATCAGCTTGGGGTCGGCGGCGATGGAGCCGCCCGCGAGGGTGCGCGGGGTGGTGGCGTGCGCCGAGTGGCCCGTACCGCTGCCGGCGCGTACGCACTCCGGGCACTGGAAGCCGACCGAGGCGCTGACCATGCACTCGGGGCAGATCGGCCGCTCGCAGCGGGTGCAGGTGACGCCCGTCGGGCGGTCGGGATGGCGGTAGCAGCCCGGCAGGCCACTCGCGCCGTCCGCGCCCTGCGGCTCCTGCGGGGTGCCTGGCACCTGGTCCATCGCTCGGTCGTCCTCTCTGCGGCTGGACGCGTCATCACAACACACCCGCCCACCGCCGGGCCAGCACGCGGGGCGCCCCGCCTGGTCTACGACCGGACGGGGCGCAAGGTTCCCGGAGACGGCGGGCGCGGCGGCCCGCCGGTCGGCTCTCGGGTCAGCTCTCGCGGTTCTCGACGACGACCGACTCGATGACGACGTCCTGCACCGGGCGGTCGGTGCGCGGGTTGGTCTGGGCGGCGGCGATGGCGTCCACGACCTTCTTGCCGGCCTCGTCGGCGACCTCACCGAAGATGGTGTGCTTGCCGGTCAGCCACGCGGTCGGCGCGACGGTGATGAAGAACTGCGAGCCGTTGGTGCCCGGACCGGCGTTGGCCATGGCGAGCAGGTACGGCTTGGTGAAGGCCAGCTCGGGGTGGAACTCGTCGGCGAACTCGTACCCCGGGCCGCCGGTGCCGTTGCCGAGCGGGTCGCCGCCCTGGATCATGAAGCCGCTGATCACGCGGTGGAAGACGGTGCCGTCGTAGAGCTTGTCCGCGGACCTGCGGCCGGTCGCCGGGTCGGTCCACTCCCGCTCGCCCTTGGCGAGTTCGACGAAGTTCTTCACCGTCTTGGGGGCATGGTTCGGCAGCAGCCGAAGGGTGATGTCGCCCTGGTTGGTCTTCAGGGTGGCGTAGAGCTGCTCAGCCACGGATCTGCCTTCCATGAGTCTTCGCTGACGGGTTCCGATCCTCGCACGGACCGACCGGGCACGCGGCCCATGCCGCGCCCCGCCCCGGCGCGTCCGGCGCCGACGGCGGGCACCCCGTACCCCGTCGCCGCCGGGGGCCCCGCCGTGACCCGGATGCCCGCGCGTACATGCCGTACGGCGGACGAGCAGGCATGATCGTCAATCGGGTGGACAGGCGAGACAGCAGACCTGGGGGACCAGCCCCCATGGACCCGGACACGCCACCGAGGAGGAGGATCCAGTGACCCGCAAGGACAGCGTGCGCGCCGCGACCGGTTCGGCCAGGGACAGCGTGCGGCACGCCGCTGAGGTGGTGGCTCCGTACGCCGGTACGGCCAGGGACACCGCGGTGCAGTTCGCCCAGGAGGCGAGGACGCGCGTGGCGCCGATGGTGACGGAGGCCGCGCAGCAGGCCCGCACCCGGGTGGCCCCCATGGTGTCGGAGGCCGCTCAGCAGGCGCGCGCCCACTACGACACCCATCTGGTGCCGCGTATCGAGCACGCCCGTGGCGCCCTGCCGCCGAAGATGGACGCGGCGGCGTGCCGCGCCGCCCACCGCACCCGCTGTGCGGCACGCCAGGCCGCCGACTACGCCGCGCCCCGGGTCGAGAGCGCCGTGCACCAGGCCCGCGCGGCCGCCGAGCCGGTCCGCGAGGAGGCGTTCGCCCGTGGCACCGCGGCCCTCGCGGCGCTGCGCGGCCAGGTGACGGCCGCCGAGATCGAGAAGCTGGCGCGGAAGAACCGCTGCCGGGCCCGTGCCGGGAAGGCCGCCAAGCGGCTGTTGGTGGTGGGCCTGCTGGCCGGGGGCGCCGTTGCCGCCTGGAAGTGGTGGGACAAGCAGGCCAACCCGGACTGGTTGGTGGAGCCGCCCGCGCCGACCGAGATGAACGAACGCGGTCGGCTGAGCGCCGTCGACGGCAGTGGGTCCACGGCCCGGACCGACCGCCCGGACGAGGACAAGGAGCGCGGCGACGGGCCGGGCGGGGCCTCCGCCTGACGCGGAGCTCCCGAGGCCCCGCCGCCGGAAGCGGCGCCCGTGCCTGCCGGACGCGACGCCACAGCCGAGGCGGCCCCGCCGCCCGACGCGGCGCCCGTGCCCGACCCGACGCCTCGGAACGGCCGCCGCGCACCCTCCGGACGCCGAACGGTGCCCGTCGCCCCTGGTGGGTGGCGGGCACCGTCGCGTACAGACAGGCGGTAGGCGGCACGCACACGGCCGGGGCACCACCGTGGTTTCACGGGAAACATCGCGCGTTCACGCCCCAGGACGATCGCCGGTTTCACGTGAAACGGCCGCCGTGCCGCCTCGGGGCGACCGCCGGTTTCACGTGAAACGCCCGCACCGGCCCGCACGCCCCCTCGCTCGGCCAGGTAGTCGTGCACCTCTCGGCGGCCGCGAGGGTCAGATCGGTGACGAGGTGCGAGGCGGGCCACCACTTCGCGGACCGGGAGGTCGGCCGGCGGGGCCAAGGCGTGCTCGAAGAGCTGGAGCCGGGCCGGGCCACTCCACGAGCCCTTCACCGTGAGGTCCGTGATCTCCGTACGCACCAGCTCACAGAGCCGCGGGCGCCCGTCGTAGTGGCGCGCCGTCTTGAGCATGGACGTGGGCATGGAGTTCACCCTGCATGCCGCCCGGCACCCGGAGGTGGCCCGCGCCCTCGCCGTCCACGAGGAACGCCTCAACACCGGCATCGCGGGCGTCCTCGCCCGCTGCCTGGAGCGCACCGGACGCGCCCCGGAGGTCTCCGCCCTCACCCTCGCCCGACTCGTCGCCGCCTTCTTCGAGGGCCTGACCGCCATGGAGGTCACCCACACCGGCGACCGCGACACCCCGGCGCTCGTCCACCGCGCCCTGCCCCACCTCGTACGGGCGCTGAGCAGGCCGGAGGAGCAGAAGGGCTGAGCGGCGGCCGGTGGGCCCCGTGCCGGGCGCGCCCACCGGCCCGCCGCCGCGGCTACCCGGCCGTGCGGAGGGCGCCCGCGAAGGCCATGCCGAGCCAGGTGTGCGGGTTGCCCTCCCAGCACCAGCCGAGCTTCGGCGCCCGCTGACTGATCCAGAGCACCGGCACCCGGCGGTCACCGGAGCGCGAGCCGCCGACGGAGAAGCACTTGTTCTTGACCAGCACCCGCGGGTGCCGGGTCAGGAGCCCACCAGCGCACGCGGCACGACCAGCACGAACGGCACCCGCCCGCTCTCCGGCTCCCACCGCTCGGCCGCCACGGCCCCGGCGCTCTCCCGCAGCGGCTCCACCAGCGCCCGGAGCCCGTCCACGTCAAGCCCGGACAGACCCGGCCGTAAGCGTGCACGCGGCCTCCGCGGCCGGCCCAGATCCTGCCCCGGACCGCAGAGGACCACCCTGACTGTCGCCCCGTGGCAGGCAGCCTCACAGCCACCTGCCACTGAGGCTCAGCCCGTTCCGAGCGTCCGGGTCACCTTGAGGGCGGCCACGTCGACTTCGGCGACGGTCAGGTCCTCGTTGAGGACCCACGCGGTCTTCGAGTCGGCGCTGAAGCTGATGGCCTGACGGGGTTCCTTCAGGCCCTTCACCGTGCCGCGCACCTCGCCGTCGGCCGGGTTGACGGCGGTCAGCGAATTGCCCTCCAGATTCCCGGAGAAGAGGACCTTCCCGTCGGGAGAGAGCGCGGCACCGTAGGGCTTCTGCCCCACCGCGACCCGCTTCAGGGTCGCGCCGGACGCGGTGTCGACGATGGACACCGTGTCGGTCTCGCTGTTGGCCGCGTAGAGCCGGGTTCCGTCGCGGCTGATGGACAGTCCCCGGACTGCCTTGAACCCCTCTATCTGCTGCAGGGTCTTCTTGGTCTTGACGTCGACGACCGTAATCCGGTCGCCCTTGTAGTTGGTGACGTACAGCTTGTCCCCCGCGGGGGCGAGCTTGACCCCTTGACGCGGTTCGGCGAAGCCGGTGAGGACGGCATCCGCCCTGCTGTCGGCCTGGTCGACCACCGTGACCGTGCCCGCCGCTTCGTTGTTGGCGTACAGCCACTTGCCGTCCGTGGACTGTGCGGTGCCGAACACTCCGGCGCCGAGCGGGAGGCGGTTCACCACCTGGAAGCTGCTCAGGGAGATCCGGTCCACGACGCCGAGGGTGCTGTCGGACACGGTGAAGGTCTTGCCGTCCGGGGCGAAGAGGATGTTGCGCGGGCTGACGTATCCGTTGATCTCCGTGATCTTCCGGCCCCGGCGCACATCGATGACGACGAGGTGGTCCGATGTGGAGTTCGTGACCACCGCGACGCGCTCGTCGGGGCTGACCGCCATGGTGTTGTTGCTGATGTGAGGGTCGAACGGCTTGGGGGCTCCGTCGAGGGTTCCGCTGTAGGCGCCGAACGCCGGTACCGCGGCGTGCCGCGCGGGGGCCGCGGCCGGGCTCTCGTCCGCCGAAGCCATCGCGGCCGGGATGGTCAGGACGGCAGCGGCGGTGGCGCCGGTAAGCATCCGGCGAGTAACTTTGGCGTGTTTCACCTGGAATGTCTCCTTGCTTCAGGGCACCCACCCGCTGTGGATGCCCGTACGGCCCTGCACGACGCGAGTCCCCGAACCTGTACGGACATGGTCACCGGCGGCCTTCGCCGTATTGGTTCCCACCGGGGGGTTCGCCGAGGTGCGTGAACCCTTTTCTGGTCCGCGCCCGTGTGAGCGGGACATGACCGCAGCCACATCCAGGGAGCGGCTCTGCTGCGTGCCGCTCGCGCTCTCTGATGGCCCGGCGACTGCTTTCATGAGGGATACGCACCGGCACCGCATCGCGTTGAACGAAAGGTCGCCCGATCATCAGGAGATGCGGCGCCGGGCCCACGGAACCTGTCCGCTCCCGGAAGGTCCCTCCGTCCGCACGTTGAGGGAACGGACCGGAGAACAGCGCGCGTTCACGGGGCTTCGCCGACCCGCCATGCGGGAGGCGCGGGCAACGGCCGGCGGGGGCGTCGCCCCGTCGGCCGTTGCCCCTGCGGTTGTCAGGCCGGGGAGGAGCCCACGGGCAGGCGGCTCACTACGTGCCCGTCCTCATCCTCTGCGAGCAGTTCGGTGATGGTGTCCTTCCGCATGGCGGTCACCATGCGGAAAGACACCCGCCCGCCGCTCTCGGCCCGTACCGTGCCGCCGGGGATGCGCACACCGCGGGCGTTGACGGTCATCACCCGGTAGGTCTCTCCCGCCTCCAGGCCCGACAGGGCCACCGGGACCTCGGTGCCCCACGGGCGGTCCACCATCTTTCCCTGACGCACCATCACCACTGGTGCCGCGTCGGCCGTGCGGCCCGCCTGGTCCGCCGCGCCGAGCGGGATGATCACCGCGACGGCCACGGCGAAGGCGACGATGACGCTCATCGCGGTCACCCGCCCGGGACGGAACCGGGCGGTCCTGGCGCCGGCCGCCTCCCGGCGGATGCGGTGCCCGAGCCCCCACGAAGGGCGCGCCTGCGGTCCGGAGCCCGGTGCGGGCTCCCAGCCCTCGCGCGGGTTCGCCCGCCGCAGTGTGCGGACCACGTCCTGGGTCTCGGATGCCTCACGTGTGCAGTCCGGGCACTGGACCAGATGCCGGGAGAGCTCCTTCGGCAGCGGCCTCCCGAGCAGCAGAAGCTCGGTGAGGAGCGCGCGGTGGGGAAGACATTCCTTGTTCATGGTGCCAGCCACCCGTTCTCCTCCAGGACGAGCCGCAGAGACCGCACTCCGTAGTACAGGCGGCTGCGCATGGTGGAAGCCGGAATTCCCAACTCCTCCCCCAGTTCGGCGCAGGTACGGCCGCCGAGGTACACCCCCACCACCGCCTCTCTGTGCTGCGGACTCAACCGTTCCAGGGCCTCCCCGAGCTGTATCCGGTCAAGAAGCTGATCGATGTCGTTGAACGCCGGCGACGGTTCGGGCGCCACGTCCCACGGCGCAAGGCCGGGGCCCTCACAGACCTTGCGCCGCCGCATGGCGTCCACCACGACGTTCCGGGCGATGGCGAACAACCAGGTCCGCAAGCTGCCCTGCCCCGGGTCAAAGCCGCGTGGCGACCTCCAGGCGCGGAGGAAGGTCTCCTGCACCACGTCCTCGGCGAGTTGCCGGTCGTCCAGCGCCTTGAAGGCGAACCCGAAGAGTTCGCCGCCGTAGAGATCGTAGGCGGCCCCCACCTCTCGCTCCGTCCGGAATCTGACGGGCTCCGGGGCGGTCGTCGCCGCCCGTCCGCGAAGCCACCGCAGCGGGTTACCGCTTACAGCCACGGCTGCTCGCATCCGTTCGGCGCCAGGCGTTCATGGTGCTTCCCCATCTCCCGAGACGACGTTCGCTACGGGATACGCGTGCCCCACCGCGTGTGTTGAAACGACGGGAAGAAAAATCGCGGCCCGCCCGGGAACTCCGCGCCCGCTCCTGCCGTACCGGCCACGATCGTAGGGCGGATCGCCGCGGCACCGGGGGCACCCCCGGCTCGCCGTCCCGCGCCCTACACGGCCGGCTCACGGCGCGCTTTCAACACGTTCAACACCTTGCCCGCCTCCAGCCGCTTCTCGCCTCGTGCCCACCCGGCTTGACTGACCGGAGCTGAACATCAGTGCGGAGTACGAAGAAGTGTTTGTCCATGAGCGCGAAGACAGGCTCTGCGGGGAGTTCGGCGGCCGAACCGGTCGCGGTGATCGGGGGGAGCTGCCGGCTTCCGGGCGGGGTGGACTCCCTGGACTCGCTGTGGGACCTGCTGGTCGAGGAGCAGGAGACCGCCAAGCCTGTGCCAACTGACCGCTGGGATGCGGAGGCGATCGCTGCGGGACTGCCTGACCGCATGGCGCGCCGGATGCGCCTGGGGGGCTTCCTCGAAGGCGACCTGGGTGCCTTCGACGCGCAGGCTTTCGGGCTCTCCGGGACGGAGGCCAACTGGCTTGATCCACAGCACCGGCTGCTGCTGATGGTCGCCTGGGAGGCGTGCGAGAACGCCGGGATGCCCATCGACGGACTGCGCGGCTCGCAGACCGGTGTGTTCGCCGGCATGTACGCGATGGACAACTACCTGCGGGGCCACCGCCCGGACCAGGACTCGTCGGCCTACTGGTACAGCGGCGGCATGCACGGGGTCGGCATGGGACGGCTGTCGCTCATGCTGGACCTGCACGGCCCCAACATGGGTGTGGACACCGCGTGTTCATCGTCCTTGGCGGCTGTGCATCTGGCGTGCCAGGCACCGCGGGCGGGCGAGTGTCCGACCGCACTGGTGGGCGGGGTGTCGGCCGGCCTGGGGCCCGAGGTGGGCGCGGCATCCTCGGAATAGGAGACGTTCTCGCCCACGGGGCGTTGCCACGCCTTCAACGCCAAGGCCGACGGCTATCTGCGGGGTGGTGGTGCTCAAGCTCCTCAAGGACGCGCTGCGTGACGGGGACCGGATCCTGGCCGTACTGCGCGGGCCCGCGGTCAATCAGGACGGCCGGTCGGTGCGTTTGACGGCGCCGTCCTCGCAGGCACAGGCCGCGGTGTTCGCCCAGGCCCTGGAACGGTCAGGGGGCGCGGTGAACAGGTGGAGATGATCGAGGCACACGGCACGGGCACGGCGGTGGGCGATCCGCTGGAGCTCACGGCGATGAAGCAGGTGTACGGCGCGGGTGACCAGCCTTGTGCGGTCGGCTCGGTCAAGACCAACATCGGTCACACCGAGTCGGCTTCGGGCGTGGTGGGCCTGCTGAAGACAATCACGAGCGTACGGCACAGGAAAGTACCGGCCACGCTGCACTTCTCCGAGTGGAACCCGCAGATCGACGCGCGTGCGTGCCGGCTTTTCGTGCCCACGGAGCTCCAGCCCTGGCCGGTGGACGGTCCCCGCATCGCGGCGGTCTCCTCCTACGGGGTGGGAGGAACGAACGCCCACGTCATCGTCGAAGAAGCCCCAGGCCCGTCCCGTCCCCGCAGCCTGTCACGGACCAGCCGGACGCGCGGCACCACACGTTCCTGCTCAGCGCCGCATCCTCGGGAGCGGTACGGACGTCGGCAGGACGGCTGGCCGACTGGCTTGAGGGGCAGGGCAAGGGGGCCGGACTCGGCGATGTCGCGTACACGCTGGCCGTGCGGCGCTCTCACCAGCCGCACCGCAGGGCGGTGATGGCGTCGAGCCGGGCCGAACTCCCGCACTGCGATCCCGGAAGACGACGTGAAGGCGATCGCCTTCTTCGACGCGGCGGACAAGGACGAGTCCGCCCTCCATCTGTCCCACTTGACTCGCCAGGGCTGGGTGCCTGGCCGGCCGGGCAGTGGAGCCCCTGTCCGACCCGGCTCACCAAAAGAACTTATGCATGCCAACAGCGGCGAGGAACCAATCCGTGGCGCGAGTTCTGCCCTGAGGCACCACACCTGGGGGATCACCAGGGGAGCAACAGGAGACAGGCGAGTGCGCACACCCCTTGGGAAACAAGGGCTGCACGCCCCATCCCCCGCCCCGACGTGCGCACATGTGCGCACCGTATGCGCACCAAAAATGCCCCCTGAACCCGCGTTTCCGCAGGTCAGAGGGCATTTGAAGGGTGGAGCCTAGGGGAGTCGAACCCCTGACATCTGCCATGCAAAGACAGCGCTCTACCAACTGAGCTAAGGCCCCGTCGCCGACCAGAGTACCTGGTGCGGGGATGCATTCCCGACCGGGTATCGCCCGGCACCGTCGCTCTCCGTAGGATGCTTCGCGAGATTCGCGGCAGCGAAGCGTGACCGGGGAGATGGGGAGACGGCATGGACGCAGCACAGCAGGAAGCCACCGCGCGGGCCCGGGAGCTGCAGCGCAATTGGTACGGGGAACCACTCGGCGCTCTCTTCCGCCGCCTCATCGACGATCTCGGGCTCAATCAGGCCCGGCTCGCGGGTGTGCTCGGTCTCTCCGCGCCGATGCTGTCGCAGCTGATGAGCGGTCAGCGGGCGAAGATAGGCAACCCCGCCGTGGTCCAACGGGTCCAGGCGCTCCAGGAGTTGGCAGGTCAGGTCGCCGACGGCAGCGTCAGCGCCGCCGAGGCCACCGATCGGATGGACGAGATCAAGAAGACCGCGGGGGGTTCGGTGCTGAGCAACACCGCGCAGACCGTCTCGTCGACCGGCTCGACCACCGTGCGGCGCGTGGTGCGCGAGATCCAGTCGCTGCTGCGCTCGGTTTCGGACGCGGGAGAGATCATCGAGGCGGCGAACGCCCTCGCCCCCACCCACCCGGAGCTGGCAGAGTTCCTCCGGGTCTACGGTGCCGGCCGCACCGGGGACGCGGTCGCGCACTACGAGGCGCACCAGAGCTAGCCGTACAGCGGGCCGGTCACCGCGGGGTACGCACAGGTCAGAAAGCGACGGGGCACCATGGGTGAGATCTTCGCCGGGCGGTACGAGTTGGTCGACCCGGTCGGGCGCGGAGGCGTGGGCGCCGTCTGGCGCGCCTGGGACCACCGGCGACGCCGCTATGTCGCCGCCAAGGTGCTTCAGCAGAGCGATGCGCACACCCTGCTGCGGTTCGTCCGGGAGCAGGCGCTGCGGATCGACCATCCGCATGTGCTCGCCCCGGCGAGCTGGGCCGCCGACGACGCCAAGGTCCTGTTCACCATGGATCTGGTGCACGGCGGCTCGCTCGCCCACCTCATCGGCGACTACGGCCCGCTGCCCCCGCGGTACGTCTGCACCCTGCTGGACCAGCTGCTGGCCGGGCTGACCGCGGTGCACGACGAGGGTGTCGTGCACCGCGACATCAAACCGGCGAACATCCTGCTGGAGGCGACCGGCACCGGCCGGCCGCATCTGCGCCTCTCCGACTTCGGCATCGCGATGCGCAAGGGCGAGCCGCGGCTCACCGAGACCAACTACGTGGTGGGCACGCCCGGTTACTTCGCGCCCGAGCAGATGCTGGGCGCGGAACCGGACTTCCCCGCCGACCTGTTCGCGGTCGGCCTGGTCGCGCTGTATCTGATCACCGGCACCAAACCGGACGCCGACGCCCTGGTGCGGCACTTCACCGAGCACGGCGTACCGCACGCGCCCGAGGGTGTCCCTGAGCCGCTGTGGCAGGTGCTGGCGACGCTGCTCCACCCCGATCCGGAGTCCCGGTTCCGTACGGCCACCGGGGCGCGGAAGGCGGTGCTGGCCGCCGTCGAGCTACTGCCCGAGGCGGGGCTCGACGACGAGGCCGTCGAGGTCTTCGACCACATAGGCCCGCTGCCCGAGGGGTTCGGGCCGGACGGTCCGCTCGCCGCGCCGCGCGACGGCGGCGCGGCCGGTTCCGGGGCGCCGGGCGCCACCGGCGCGCCGCTCTCCCCGTCCGACACCGGAAGCCTGTATCTTATACACATCTCCGAGCCCACGAGACGCTCATGAATCACAAAAA
>NZ_VKJP01000814.1 GCF_007280575.1 Streptomyces benahoarensis | reverse complement strand
CGGCGGTACGGCCCGGCGGGCGGCGTCGGACTGCCGGGGCGCCGGTTGCGTGGTCACCGGCCCGATCCGGCCCTGCGGGGGCAGCGGCGCGGCCGGATCGGGCCGACCGGTGGGAGCGGGCGGCGTGGGGTGATGGCCCGTGGGAGCCGGCCGGGAAGGGAGCGTCACGCAGCCGGTGGTGGTCGCCGCGACCACCACCGAGAGGACCACGAGAGCGGACAAACGGTGCATCCTTGCAGCTTTTCCCGGCCCGTACGGGCGTGGGAAGTCCCCGCAGGGGTGATCGCGCGCCCCGGGGCGACGCGCGGAGCCGCAGGCCCGCCGGAACCGCCGCCGGGCCGGGCCTCGCTTTCGCCCCTTCGCGGACCGGGCCCGGCGGTACGGCCCGGCGGGCGGCGTCGGACTGCCGGGGCGCCGGTTGCGTGGTCACCGGCCCGATCCGGCCCTGCGGGGGCCGCGGCGCGGCCGGATCGGGCCGACCGGTGGGAGCGGGCGGCGTG
>NZ_VKJP01000086.1 GCF_007280575.1 Streptomyces benahoarensis | reverse complement strand
GGCCCGCCCCGTCCCACGCCGCCACCGCGCGCGCCAGGCAGGTGGCGGCCGCGGCGCGCGGTGCGCTGCCCGCGGTGCGGCGGCGGGGGTGGACGGTGGTGGCGAGCAGGACGAGGAAGGTGTCGGTGGCGCGGTCCAGGACGAGGCTGGTGCCGGTGAAGCCGGTGTGTCCGGCGGCGCCGCGGCCCGCCAGCTCGCCCATGAAGTACGGCTGGTCGACGGCGAAGCCGAGGCCCGGCGGGTCGAGGAGGGCGGCGACGGTCTCCGGCCGCAGCACCCGCACCGCGCCGTACGCCCCGCCGTTGAGCAGCGTCCGGCAGAGGACCGCGAGGTCCTGCGCGGTGGAGAAGAGGCCCGCGTGCCCGGCGACGCCGCCCAGCGCCCAGGCGTTCTCGTCGTGCACCTCGCCGCGCACCATGCCGCGGTCGGCCTTCGCCCACGGCCGCCGCTGGTCCTCCGTCGCCGCCACGCCCTGCGGCGCCAGCGGCCCGTACGCCGTGGAGTGCAGGCCCAGCGGGGCGGTGACGCCGTCGCGGACCAGGGCGGCGAGGCCCCGGCCGGTGCGGCGCTCCAGCAGCAGGTGCAGGGCGAGGAGGTTCAGGTCGGAGTAGCGGGGGCCGCTGCCGGGGCGGTCGTCGGGCGCGGCGGCCTGCGCCCAGACCATCGCCAACTGCTCGGCCCGATTCCTCCCTTCGTACAGCGGCAGTTCGGGGCGGAGACCGGACGTATGCGTGAGGAGGTGGCGGACGGTGATGCCCGGGGCGAAGGCCGGGAGGGTGGCGCGGACCTCCTCGTCGAGGGTGAGGGCGCCGCGTTCGGCGTGCTGAAGGGCGACGAGCGCGGTGAAGAGTTTGCTGACCGACGCCAGGTCGAAGACGGTCGTGGGGCGCATCGGCTCCCAGGCGTCGCGGGGCAGCGGGACGCCGCGGTCGGCCGCCGGGTCGTGGGCGCGGTAGCGGACCGCCCACCCGGCGGCTTCCTCGACGGCGACGACCGGGCCGCGCCCGGCGAGGACGACGGCGCCCGCGCACCACGGGTCCCGGCCGTGCGGCAGCGCCCGGACGCCGTCGGTCAGCCGTCCCGTCCAGCCGGGGTCGAGCCCGGCGTCGGCCGGGGTGCCGGGCCGGAGCACCGGTGCGTACGGGGCGGGTGAGGCGCCAGGGGTGTGCGGCGGCTTCGGTGTGTTCAGAGCGTGGCCCTCCCGTCGGCGGTGCCCCCGTGCGTGCCCTCCCCACGCTGCCACGGGCGGCACAGGCCGAGGAAGCACACCAGCGCCAGAACGGCGCATCCGAGCTGTACCACGGCCATCGGGACGGCGGTGTGCTCGCCCGCGATACCGACCAGCGGGGAGGCGACGGAGCCGAGCAGGAACGTCGAGGTGCCCAGCAGCGCGGAGGCGGAACCGGCGGCGTGCGGGGTGCGCAGCAGCGCCAGGGTGTTGGTGCTGGGCATGACCAGGCCCATCGACGCCATCAGCACGAAGAGTCCGGCCGCGATCGGCCACAGCCCGACCGGGCCGAAGACACCGGAGGACATCAGCAGCAGCGCCGTGGCGGCCAGCGCGATCAGCGTGAGGCCGGTGCCCAGCACCTTGTTCAGCGGCACCCGGCCGACCAGCACCTTGCCGTTGATCTGGCCGACCGTCACCAGCCCCACGGAGTTGACGCCGAACAACAGGCTGAAGGTCTGCGGGGAGGCGCCGTAGATCTCCTGGATGACGAACGGGGAGGCGGAGATGTACGCGAAGAGGGCGGCGAAGCCAAAGGCACCGACGAGGAGATAGCCGGAGAACGCCCGGTCGGCGAGGAGGTCGCGCATCGTGCGCAGGGTCTCCCCCAGGCCGCCCGCGTGGCGCCGCTCGGGCGGCAGCGTCTCGTGCAGGGTGCGCCACACGACGGTGGTCAGCAGCAGGCCGACGACGGTGAGCACCACGAACACGCCGCGCCAGTCGGTGATCCGCAGGATCTGCCCGCCGATCAGCGGTGCGACGACCGGGGCGACGCCGGAGATCAGCATCAGGGTGGAGAAGAACCGGGCCATCGCGACGCCGTCGTAGAGGTCGCGGACGACCGCCCGCGCGATGACGATCCCGGCGGCGCCGGCCAGGCCCTGGAGCAGCCGGAAGGCGATGAGGATCTCGGCGTTGGGGGCGAGGGCGCAGAGCGCGGTGGCGAGGACGTAGATGACCATGCCGGTGAGCAGCGGGCGGCGGCGCCCCCATTTGTCGCTCATCGGGCCGACGACCAGCTGCCCCAGCGCCATCCCGGTGAGGCAGGTGGTCAACGTCAGCTGGACGGTGGCGGCGGGGCTGTGCAGCGCCTGGGTGACCTCCGGGAGGGCCGGGAGGTACATGTCCATGGAGAGCGGAGGGACGGCGGTGAGGCCGCCGAGGACGAGAGTGAGGAGCAGTCCGGTGCGGCGGGACGCGGACGGCGGTGCCGCCACGCCCCGCCCGGATATGGGGGGAAGATCCTGGTTCTCTGCCGTGCCGGGCGCGGCGTCCGTCATGAGCGTCTCCAGTTTTTGTTGATGGCCGCGGACCATCGTGTCATGCATCGGCCCCTTTCCGGCCGCTTCGCCCGGGGCGGCCGGGCGGCCTTCCGAGGGGCGGACGGGCCCGGCGCCCGCCCGCCCCCGGAGGCCGGGTCAGGCGGGCCGCAGCCCGGGGGCGCCCGCCTCGGAGACGAAGGAGGCGGCGGTGCGCACCGGGGCGCCCGGGGTGGTGACGGCGGACACCGTGCGGTAGTCGGCGCGCGCCGTGTCGTGGTCCAGGGTGACGGTCACATAGCCGCGTCGGCCGTTGTAGAACTTCAGGTGCGGGTTGGCGGCCAGGTACGTGTCCCAGTTGGCGGGCTTGTCCGCGCCGTCCTGGCCGCTGGTGATCGACGTGGTGACGAACTCGACGCCCATGGTGCGCGAGTCGGGGCGGGCGAAGTCCCGCTTGATGTCGAAGGCGTAGTGGACGTGGACGTCGCCGGTGAGCACCACCAGGTTGTCCGCGCCCGCCGCCTCGGCCCCGGCCAGCAGCCGCTCCCGGGAGGCGGGGTAGCCGTCCCAGCTGTCCATGCTCACCTTGTACGCGTCGCCGGTGGTGCTGCGCCGCTCGGAGAAGGTGACCTGCTGCGGCAGGACGTTCCAGCGGGCGGTGGAGGCCCGCCAGCCGTCGATCAGCCAGCGTTCCTGGGCGGCGCCGGTCAGCGTCCGCGCCGGGTCGGCGGAGTCCGGGCCCGGCGCGTGCCAGCCGTCGCCGTACGCCTGGTCGGAGCGGTACTGGCGGGTGTCGAGGATGTCGAACTGGGCGAGTTGCCCGTAGCGGATCCGGCGGTGGAGCCGGGCGTCGGCGCCGCGCGGGAGCTGGGGGCGGCGCAGCGGCTGGTTCTCCCAGTAGGCGCGGTAGGCGGCGGCGCGACGGAGGAGGAACTGGTCGCGCGGGGCGTCGTCCTCGCTGATGTCGGCGGCGTAGTTGTTCTCCACCTCGTGGTCGTCCCAGGTGACGATGAACGGGTGCGCGGCGTGCGCGGCTCGGAGGTCCGGGTCGGACTTGTAGAGGGCGTAGCGCAGCCGGTAGTCCTCCAGCGTGACGGTCTCGTGGTCGAAGTGGGCGGGCAGGGTGCGGTCGGTGTACCGGCGGGCGCCGCCGGTGGCGTCAACGGCGTACTCGTAGAGGTAGTCGCCGAGGTGGAAGACGACGTCGAGGTCCTCCTCGGCGAGGTGGCGGTAGGCGGTGAAGTAGCCGTCGTGGTACGCCTGGCAGGAGACGGCGCCGAGCCGCAGCGCGGCGTTGCGGGCGCCGTATGCGGGCGCGGTGCGGGTGCGGCCGACGGGGCTGATCCAGGAACCGGCGCGGAAGCGGTAGTGGTAGACGCGGTCCGGGGCGAGGCCGGTGGGCTCGATGTGTACGGAGTGGTTGAACTCCGGGTGGGCGTCGGCGCGGCCGCGTCCGGCGAGGCGGGTGAACTTCTCGTCGTAGGCGACCTCCCAGCGGACCGGGACGCGGGCGGCGGGCATGCCGTTGCCGGGCTCGTAGGGGCGCGGCGCGAGGCGGGTCCACAGGACGACGGAGCCGGGCTGCGGGTCGCCGGAGGCCACGCCGAGGGTGAACGGGTCCTCGGCGATCCGGCGCGGGTCGGCCTCGGCGGCGTGGGCGGCGCCGGGGCGCGGCAGGTTGGTGGCGAAGGCGAGCGCCGCCGCCGCGCCGGTGACGGTGAGGAAGCGGCGCCGCCCGAGGTGCGCGGCGGCGTCCCGCAGCTCCCGGTCGTGCGCGGCCGTCCCCTGCTCGTGCGCTGCGTGCTGGGTCATCTGCCCCTCCCCTGACGGTGGTTGTCACCTGTGATTGCAGGGGCGGGGGACGGCGGCCCGCTGTCCCGTGTACGACGCATGCATGACAGCTCAGTGAGAACTCGGCCCGCAACGGGCGCGGTGGGGCGAAGTGGGCGGGCGGCAGGGCGGGGCCCGGCCGCGCGAGGTGCGCGGCGGGGGCGCACTCCCTCGGTCCGGGCGCCCTCCGGCGTGGCTCCGGGAGCCGGGCGTGTTTCCGGGGCCGTGCGCCCCCGGCGCGGGCCCGGCGGGCGGCTCCGGGACCGTACGCGTCGACCCGGGGGCGGCCGAACCAGCGGCTCATTAGGCTCCGGGGCATGGCTGAACTGATGACGCGGGACGGCACCTGGACCTTCGACGGCGAGGCCGTACGCATCGTGCCGGGCAGCGAGCGCGGGGTGCACCGGCTGCGGCAGGAGCTGGGCGAGCACACCGTCCCGCTGGAGGCGGTCGCGGGCATCTTCTACGAGCCGGCGCGTAAGGGCGGCCGGTTGCGGCTGCGGCTGCGGGACGGCGCCGACCCGCTGCTCCAGGCCACCGGCGGCCGCCTGCCGGACGACGCGAGCCCGTACCACCTGGCGGTCGAGGCGGACCGCGCCGGTGTCGCGGAGTACCTCGTCGGCGAGGTCCGGCGGGCGCTGACGCTGGAGGAGATCCCGGAGGGGCCCTGTCACCGCTATCTGCTGCCCGGTCCGGCGGTGCCGCTGTCGGCGGCGGGCGTCGACGGCACCGCGACGTTCGACGGCGAGCGGGTGGAGATCGCCTGGCGCTGGAACACCAACGAGCACAAGAAGCACGCCGGTCCCCAGGAGTTCGCCATCGGTGATCTGGAGGCGGTGGAGTGGCGGCCGCCGGTCGGCCTGGACTCGGGCTTTCTGCGGTTCCGCCCGCACGGCGTGAAGCCGCACGGCAAGCCGGAGCACGACCCGCACGCCATCGAACTGTGGGGCTTCAAGAAGGAGAGCGGCCGCACCGCCCTGCTGGCCTCGGCGGTCACCGCCCACCTCCCGCACCCCAAGGCACCCGCCCGACGCCCCGGGGCCGCGCCGTCCGGGCCGGCCGCCGAGCCGCGCGCGGCCGCCCCCGCCGAGGACCACGACACGCTCCTGCGGCGCCTGCGTGAACTGGGGGAGCTGCGGCGCGACGGCGTCCTGACGGAGGGGGAGTTCGCCACGGCCAAGGCGTCGGTGCTGGAGCGGTTCCACGGGGCGTGAGGCGGGGCCCGGCCCGGTGAGCCGAGGGTGCGGCCCCCGGGAGGCGGGCTTCCGCGCTGAGCGCCCCGGGCACCCTGAGGTCGCTCCCGGTACGAGGCAGCGCTCCCCGCTCCCGGCCCGGGAGACGCCCGGCGCACACCGGACCGTACGAGGCGGCCCACCCCGGGCGAGCCCCCCGGGAATAGCTCGCCGCGCCGGCAGGTTCTCGCCGCCATGACACGCGACGACAGCTCCACGGCCGGTACCGGAACCACGGGCGTCACGACGGCGGCGCGCTCGGCCGAATCCACCGACTCCCCCGAAATCCTGCGCTACACCGCCTTCTCCGACGACCCCGCGGGCGGCAATCCGGCCGGTGTCGTCCTGGACGCGACGGGGCTCGACGGCGAGGCCCGACTCGCCATCGCCGCGCGGCTCGGCTACTCCGAGACGGCGTTCCTCACCGCCCCGCCCGAGGGCCTGGGCGCCCCCGGACGCGCGTTCACGATCCGGTACTTCAGCCCGCTCGCCGAGGTGCCGTTCTGCGGCCACGCCACGGTCGCCACCGCCGTCGCCCTCGCCGAGCGCCACGGCCCCGGCGAGCTGGTCTTCGCCACCCGCTCCGGCACCGTCCCGGTCACCGTCCGCGAGGAGGGCGGCCGCCTCGTCGCCACCCTCAGCAGCGTCGAGCCGTACGTCACGGACGTCGCCCCGGGCGATCTCGCCGAGGCGCTGGCCGCGCTGGACTGGCCCGCCGCCGACCTCGACCCGGCACTGCCGCCCCGTATCGCCTACGCCGGGGCCCGCCATCTGGTGCTGGGTGCCGCGACCCGCGCCCGCCTCGCCGACCTCGACTACGACTTCCCGCGCCTGGCCGCCCTGATGCGGCGCCTGGACCTCACCACGCTCCAACTGGTCTGGCGGGAGAGCGAGTCCGTCTTCCACGTCCGCGACCCGTTCCCGGTCGGCGGCGTCGTCGAGGACCCGGCCACCGGCGCCGCGGCGGCCGCCCTCGGCGCCTACGCCCGCACCCTCGGCCTCGTCACGGCCCCCACCACCCTCACTCTCCACCAGGGCCACGACCTGGGCCGCCCCGGTCTGCTCACCGTCGAACTGCGCGACGGCGACCCCCGCGCCCACGTCGGCGGCACGGCAACCGTCCTTCCGGAGAGCTGAACAGCCCTTCCTCGTCACGGAGTTCGGGCCGGATCGGGGAATCGGGGCCGGGCGCCGCTCCCGGTGGACGGCGCCCGGCCCGGCGTGCGCGGGGTCTTACCGGGGCGTTCCCCCCACGCCCGGAATCCCCCTGGTCCGGACCATGGCCGCGGGGGCTCCCCGCTCCGTATCGTGTTGCCCGCGCCGTCGACCGCTGTTCACCCCGCGTATGCCCGGGGGTACGGCCGCTGTTGACGGCGGTCAGGACATTGTTCGCGACACCGGAGCCGTCGAAGGGCACACCGTGCGCAGTCGTCTTTCCCCGTCCCCCCACCGGTCCTCGCGCCGGATACCGCTCGCCCTCGGCGCGGCCCTCGGCCTCACCGCCCTCGGGCTGAGCGGGCCCGCGCTCGCCGCCGCCTCCGGCGGACCGGGCATCTCCCTGTCGTCCGGCCATCTCTCCGGCGCGGTGGGTGCCACCGGCGACCCGTCGGTGACCGTCAAGCTGTCGGGCGGCGACGCCTCGGCGCTGAAGGTGTCGGCGCGCGCCAGCTCCGACACGTCCGTCGCCCGTACCGGCGACGTCCACGTCAGCGGCGACGGCGCCACCCGTACGCTCACCGTCACCGCCCGCGGCGTCGGCTACACCGACCTGAAGATCGAGGTCGCCGACGGCGACGGCGCCTCGGCCACCGCCACCCTGCACTACGCGGCGTCCGCCGCCGTCCAACGCGCCGCGGACACCCGCTACTTCACCGGCTCCAGCGACGCGTCGGCCGCCGTGGACGTCGGCGGCGGTTACGTCGTCGTCGCCGACGACGAGTCCAACGTGCTGCGCCTCTACGACCGGCGGGCGGGCGGCGCGCCGGTGAAGACCTGGGACTTCAGCGACGAGTTGGGCGTCTCCAAGGAGATCGACATCGAGGCGGCGGCCCGCGCCGGCGACACGATCTACTGGACCGGTTCGCTGGGCAACAGCAAGAAGGGCAAGTTCCAGCCCGACCGCGCCACCGTCTTCACCACCAAGGTCAGTGGCTCCGGCGCCGACACCCGCCTCTCGCTCGGCGGCTCGTACAAGAAGCTCCGCGACGACCTGGTGGCTTGGGACAAGAAGCACGACGACAGGTACGGCTTCGCCGCCGGTACGGCCGAGGGGCAGGTGCCCAAGCAGATCGACGGGTTCAACGTGGAGGGCCTGGAGTTCGCGCCCGGCTCCACCACCACCGCGTACGTCGGCTTCCGCGCGCCGCTGGTGCCGCCGAAGAAGGGCGGCAAGGCGCTGCTGGTGCCGGTCACCAACCTCGACAAGGTCGTCGGCGGCGGCGCCCACGCGGCCATCGGCACCCCCGTCGAACTGGACCTCGGCGGCCTGTCGATCCGCGACATCCGCAAGAACGCCGCCGACCAGTATCTGATCGTGGCCGGTTCCTGGGCCGCCGACGACAACAGCGAGGCGTACGCCCTCTACACCTGGGACGGCGTCCCCGGACACGCCCCGGCGAAGGCGCAGGACCTGCCGACGAAGGACCCCGGCGGCTGGGAATCCGTGGTGGACGTCCCCGACCTCACCGCCCCGGACGCCCGCGCCCAACTGATCACCGACGACGGCTCCGCCGACCTCTACGGCGACGGCACCGAGGCCAAGGACCTCCCGCACGACGCGTGGAAGAAGTCCCGCGCGACGTGGTTCCCGGTGGGCGCCAAGGGCGGCCGGTAGGCGGTACGGGGCTGCCCCGGCCCCGGTGTCCGCCGGGCCGGGGCAGCCCCGTAGGCCCGGCACGGCGTCCCCCGGGTCTTCCCGGTACGCGCACAGGGCCGCATCGTGGACCCCGACGTCCTCCGGGTGCAGCGGGTCCGCGCCTGGACCCTGGTACCGCTGCTGGCCATCGGCTGCGCAGTCGGCATGGGGTGGCGTTGCGGGGGTAGTGCCGCGACCCGGCGCGACGGTACGGGCCCAGTCGCCCAGCGGCGTCAGTCGGCCTGGTTTTGGCGGCGCAGTTCGCGCCTCCAGGCGTTCGCCTTGAACAGGGACCGGACACCGAAGGCGAGCGTGCCGACTCCCGCGAGCACTCCGACGACACCGACGGTGGTCTCGAACTTGCGGTACGCGATACCGAAGACGATGAGTGCGGCACCGAAAATCAGGGACTGGACGAAGGCCCTGGTGCTGTTGTGGATGCGAACGGTCAGGACACGCTGGGCGTGGTTGAGGCCGGGGTCCAGCGTTTTGTTCGGATCGTCGCTGAACATCCAGCCCACGCGCATCCGCGGCATCGGCTCTTCGGGCTGCGGATCAGACGGCTGATGCGGGCCGCGGTGTAGCTGCTCACGCCGACCGTACTTCGCCGACCACATGGCCAACCTCCCCCGACCTACCTCAGATGTTCGGCGCGGAGTCTGCCACACACGCCCCGCGAGTGCGAGTGCCCGAGGCTCCGTGGGGACGGGAATGACTCCGGGAAGCGGGCGATGGACAGCAGTGAACGCATACCCGTGGAGCCGATTCGCCCGGGAGCGCGGATCAACGGCCTTACGGGTACTTACTTGTCTGCGGGGTGCGGGGAGTTCACGGTCGGGGGCAGAGGATTCTCCGGTTTCCCGGACCCTTGCGATGCACGGTTGATACCGTGGAGTCAAAGGTTCCTTGGCCGAGGCGAGGGAACACATCGCTGGGGGAGCCGGGGGCAGGATGGAATTTCGCGTCGAACCTGACGACATAAACAGCTTCGGGAAGCTGGTCGACCGGGCGGAACATGACATGCTCGCAGGTGGCGAATTCCTGCGCAACAATGCGAAGATCGAAACGTCTGGAGGTGCAGACGGAATCTGGAGCAAGGTTGTCGCCATGCACAAGGATCACGTCGATCTCGCAGATAAGGCGCTCAAGGGCTACGGAGGGATACTGAATTCCTCCAGCAGAGAACTGATCAGGTCCGCGCAGTACTACAGGGATACCGACACCAATGAGGCTGCTGCGGTAGACATGATAGACGGCGGAGGTGGCCGAGGGGCCCCGCCCGGCACTGGCATCACTGCCGGAACGGACGTTTTCGGAAACGGCTTCAATGACCGTGTTGACGCACGGTCACACCTGGCGGCCGATCCGGAACCGGGATTCATCCAGTCCCGGTACGACCTCGTGATCAAACCCCGCATCGACGGCATCGTCGACAACCCCAATGGCGCCCTGGGAGTCATCGGGGAACTCGTTGGCGACGTCCTGGACTTGACCAGCCCGTCCGTGCTGGTCAACGAAGGACTCAAACTGGCCTTCGGCTGGGACCTCTTCGGCGATTTGGCCAACTGCGTTGCCGGTGACTGGGGGACGTTCAGCGAATGCGCCAAAGCCTGGGGGAAGCTGGGAGAACTGTGCGCCGCCACCTCCACGAATGTGTCATACGGAAACGACCTCTTGACCCTGACGTGGCAGGGCCAATCAGCTGACGTTGCGTGGGATTACTTCCATGCCGTAGCAGAAAAACTCGAAAAGGCCCAGGAGACTTTCAAAAAGCTCGACGAGTGCTATGCCAAGATCGGCACCGAAATCGCTTCGTTCGTCAACATGCTCAAGGCTGCGATATCGACGATCTCCGACCTGGCTCTCATGGCCGCCCTGGAAGCAGCCGCCGGCGCCGCGTCCGGGGTTACCGGGGTGGGGCTCATCGTCACCGCCGCTGCCGCCGCCGACATCGCGCTCAAGGTCGCCAAGATGATCCAGCTGTCGGACGAAATCGCGACGGCACTGACCGGCCTTTACCTCACGCTTCAGGGTGCGCAGGCCTCAGGGCAGTCCGAGGTGATAGCGGCTCTCTCCGCGATCAAGTCGTTCCCCGTCCCCAAGGAAAGCTACGACAACACCGCCGTGTAGCACCGCCTCCACCCCCTCTCGGCACTCCCCTCTCCCGTCACAGAGACCAACCTTTTCCACCGTGCTTGGAACCGGTACGCGCACCTCGGCCCCCCTGTTGCGCCTCTCGCTGCTCTTTCGCTATTTCTTGGCGTTCTTCCTCAAGGTGACGTTCACCCTGTGCGGCAAGATTTTGGCGTTCACTGTCGGACGTTTGATCCCACTTCTCCTTGAAGGGCTGCATACCCGTCACCAACGCATCGGAGTAGGCTGAGATCGTTGACGCCTCCCGCAACCCGACGCGCCCGGAAAGCACCTCCTGAGCCATCTCCTTCAACGTGTCCCCTGCGCCGCCTTCCGCAAGTCGCTCAAGTGCCTTTCGCAAGATGCGGGCTTGTGCCGGGTCTTTGGCGATGTCCATGAACTCGGAGTCGTCAACTCGCTTTTCCGACTCGGGACGTTCAACCATGTTTCTTCCTCCGGTGAAGTGTTCAGCTTCTGCGCGGACCGAGCCCGGCACTGATGTCCTCCGAACATACAAGTGCCCCTGCAGTGTGCTCCATTCGCTTCCTGCATCAGTCCTTCGGCTACGCCCCCACGCACACCCTCCAAGGACCTCGCCGCGGACCGTACCGGAAAAGGGCCGCCCCGGTGCCGGATCGCACCGGGGCGGCCCCTCCCGCCGCGTCCCCGCCGCCTACAGGCTCCCGGCGACCGTACGGGCCCGGTTCAGTGCCTCCAGCAGGGTCGCCGGGGCGTGCGCGTCGCCGACGCGGTGGACCGTCAGGCCCCGGTCGCCCAGCGGTCCGGCGAGGTCGTCGGCGGGCACACGGGCGGTGGACCAGACGACCTGGCCGACGTCGTCGATGGTGGCGCGCTCACCGCTGAAGACGTTCTCGTAGTGCAGCGTCCCGCCGTCCAGCCCGGTCGCGGCGGCGCCGGTGACCACCTCGACCCCGGCGGCGGACAGCCGCCGGTGGATCCCCAGCCGACTGGTGTACGGCACCGTCTCGGCCAGAGCCAGGCGGGGGGTGAGCAGCACCGTCCGCGGGTGGCGGGCGGCGAGCAGTTCGGCCAGCGCGCAGGCCGCGGCGCCGTCGTCCTCGGCGAGGAGCACGGCGGTGCCCTCGGCGGACACCTCCGGCGCGGCGGGGAGGTCCCCGATCGCGGTGCCGTCGACGGCGGGCGACCGCATCCGCGCGCCGGTGGCGAGGACGACCGCGTCCGGGCCGGTCGCGAGGACGTCCGCCGCCTCGGCGGGCGCGCCCTGGACGATCTCGACGCCGGACCGGCGCGCCGCGGCCTCCTGGGCGGCGACCAGCAGCCCGAGGTCGCCCCGCCCGGGGAGCGCGGCCTCGGCACGGGTCCGGCCGCCGAGGCGCGGTCCGGCCAGCAGCGTCACCCGGTGGCCGCGGTCCGCCGCCGCCCGGGCCGCCTCCAGGCCCGCGACGCCGCCGCCGACCACCGTCACCCGCAGCGGGGATTCCACCGCGGCGGGCGGCTCGGCCTCCTTCGCGGTCAGGCCGAACGCCGGGTTGACCGGGCAGGCGGCCGGGCGCCCGGCGTGCACCTCGCCCCAGCAGGCGTTGCAGTACACGCAGGGCCGGATCAGCTCCTCCCGGCCCGCGCGGGCCTTGCGCGGCAGGTCCGGGTCGGCGACCAGGGCCCGGCCGAGGGCGACCAGATCGGCGGCGCCGGAGCGCAGCGCCGTCTCCGCCTCCGCCGCCGACCGGATGCGGCCGACGGCTACCACCGGCACCCCGCCGGCCGCGGCCCGCGCCTCGCGCTGGAGGTCCAGGTACGGGCTGGGCGGGTAGGACGCGTCGGGGACGTGGTCGCCGAAACTGGGCGCGATGGTGCCCTGCGCGAAGCACACGTAGTCCACGGGCGCGCCCGCCTGGATGCGGGTGAACAGCGCGGCGGCGTCCGCGGGCCGCAGTCCGCCGCGTACGCCCTCGTCGCCCGGCATCTTCAGGCCGATCACGAAGTCCGGGCCGGTGACCGACCGGATGGCCTCGATGACCTCCCGCAGGAAGCGGGAGCGGCCCGTGGCGTCGCCGCCGTAGTCGTCCTCGCGGTGGTTGGACCACGGGGAGAGGAAGAGCGAGAGCAGATGGCCGTGGGCGGCGTGGAGTTCGACGCCGGAGAAGCCCCGTGCGGCGAGCATCGCCGCGGAGCGGGCGAACGCCTCGGTGAGCATGGCGATATCGCCGTGCGGCATGGCCCGCGGCACGGTGCGGCTGTAGTGGTCCGGGAGCGCGGAGGGGCCCATGGGCCGGGCGCCGCCCGTGGTCCACAGCTGGCTGCGGCCCAGGTGGTAGAGCTGCCCGATCATCCGGCAGTCCTCGCCCTCGACCGCCTCCGCGATCCGCGCGAAACCGTCCCACCCGGCCGGGTCGTAGGTGACCAGCGCGAACGGCTTCGGCTCGGACGTCGGATGGACCGCCAGCGCCTCCGACATCACCATCCCGGCGCCGCCGGACGCCATACGGGCGTACCCGGCGACGGTGCGTTCCGTGGGGAGGTTGCCGGCGCCGACGCCGGTGATCATCGCGGGGAAGGCGATGCGGTTCTTCACCTCGCGGCGGCCCAGCGTCATGGGGGTGAACAGCCGGTCGTAGCGGCCGTCGGGAGCCGCGGTCATGCGTCCCACTCCAGCCACAGCTTCTCGGGGCCGCGGAAGCAGATGTTCCGCGGGTGGTCGACATCCTTGCCGGCCAGCCGCAGACTCGGTGCCCGCTCGGCCAGCAGCTCCAGCATCACCCCGATCTCCATCCGGGCCAGCGGCGCCCCGAAGCAGTAGTGGATGCCGCGGCCGAAGGTGAGGTGGTGGCGGGCCGCCTCGCGGCGGATGTCGAACACCTCGGGGTCGTCGAACGCCTGCGGGTCGTGGTTGGCCGAGCCGATCTGCAGCAGCAGCTTCGCCCCCGCCGGGACCTCGACGCCGCCGATGTCGACCGCGCGGGTGGTCTGGCGGCGCCAGGTGAACAGGCTCGGGTCGTACCGCAGCGCCTCCTCGACGGCCTGCGGCACCAGCGACGGGTCGGCGCACAGCGCCTCCCACTGCTCACGGTCGCCGAGCAGCCGCAGCAGCGCGCTGGTCGCCACGTTGGTGGTCGTCTCGTGGCCGGCGAAGCTGATCGCGTGGATCACGTTGGTGATCTCGTCGACGGTCAGCGCCTCCGGGTCGTCGAGGTGGACGCGTATGAGGTCGCTGGTGAAGTCGTCGCGGGGCTCGGCCAGCCGCCGGTGGACGAAGTCGACGCAGTACTTCCAGTACCGCACCATGAACTTCGCGACGTCGGTCTGCTGCTCGGGCGTGGCCCGGCCCCAGGTGAACACCATCCGCTCGGCGGCGAGTTCCTTGAGCATCACGGTGTCCTCGGCGGGGAAGCCGATCAGCGCGAAGACCACCGAGGCGGGCAGCGGGTAGGTCAGTTCGTTCACCGCGTCGAACCGGGGGCGGCGCAGCATCCGCGTGATCAGCTCGTCGGCGCGGGCCCGGACCGTCGGCGCCAGGACCTCCAGGCGGCGGGCCGAGAAGACCTTCAGGCAGTGGGAGCGGACCCGGCTGTGCTTGGGCTCGGGGCCGTTGGACATGGTGGGGCTGGTGCCGAAGCCGTCGGCGAGGAGGGCGCGGGCCTCCTCGTCCAGCGGGAAGACCGGCTCCTGGGTGTTGGCGCCGCAGAAGGTCCGGTGGTCCTTCATGATCCGCTCGATGTCGGCGTGCCGGGTGACCACCCACATGTTCAGCTCGGAGTGGTGGAACACCGGGGTTTCCGCGCGGATCTCGGCGAGCTGCGGATACGGGTCGGTCAGGAAGGCTGGGGCGAGCGGGTCGTAGCCCGCGTGGACGGGGCAGCTCATCGGCCGGCCCGCTCGACCGCGGCGCGCAGGGCGACGCCGACGCGGGACATGTGCGGCTCGGCGCAGTCGAAGAGGGTGCTCGCCTCGGCGTCGATCTTCTCGATCTCGACCCGCTCCGGGTCCATGGCGTCGAGGGCCTTCGCGTACGGCGAGCCGGGGTCGACGACGTTCTCGCGGCGGGCGCCCTCGCCGACGGCGAGGACGTGCAGCCGTCCCTTCGGACCGTCGGCCGGGCGGTAGGCGAACATCGCGCCGAGGTTGGCCTGGTACACCGCGATGCGGTGGCGCAGCACCCCGGGGTCGACGCTGCCCAGACCGGGCTGGGCGGCGAGGAAGTCCACCAGGATGTCGGTGCGCTCCCCCTCGGGCGCGGCCGCGATCCGCTCCAGCGGCAGCTCGACGGGGTGGCCGAGGAGCCGTTCGATGATGAAGCCGTAGTCGTGCAGGGCCCGGGTCTGGAGCGATTCCGCCTCGGGCAGCTCCCGCCAGGCGCGGGCGAACGTCGGCATCAGGTGCAGGACGAGCGGCACCTCCTCGCCGGCGGCCTCCAGTTGGCGGGCGGCCTCGAAGGCGGGCAGGCCGCCCATGCAGTTGCCGGCGAGGAAGTAGGGGCCCTCCGGCTGGACGCGGCGGATCTCCTCGATGCCGCGTGCGGCGATCTCCTCGACGGTGGTGGTCGGCGACTGGTCGCCGTCCAGGCCGGGCGACTGGCAGGCATACACGCCCCAGGGGGCGGGGACGTGCGGCAGATAGCCGCTCATGTAGCCGACGCTGCCCTCCGTCGCCGGGAAGAAGAACAGCCGGGGGCTGCCCTCGCGCAGCACCTTCAGGTGGGAGCCGGTCAGCTCCAGCAGGCGGGCCTCGGCGTTCTTCTCGGCGAGCAGCCGGAGCAGCGCGAGCCGCTTAGTGTCGGACAGGCCGCTGACCCTGTTGGCGAGATCGGTCATGGGGAACTCCAGGGGGATTCGTACCGAAGTGGGGATTCGTACCGAAGTGGTTCTCGGGGGTTCGGTGGTGGGTGATCCGGGGAGGGCGTGCCGGGCGCCGCGAGGCAGGCGGGAGGATGACGACAGGATCCAGGGCGTGTCCGCAAAGTCCCGCCCGGCTCGCGACGCCCTAGGCGGCCGGGCCGGACAGGAGGGCCGCGGCCTCCTCGTCGGAGAGGGAGTCGAGCAGGGCGAGGGCCGCTTCGAGGTCGTCGGCGGGCCGCAGGTGGCCGGCGACCGCCGCGACCGAGGCGTCCTGCATGAAGACGTGCAGCGGGATGCGGGTGCCGGTGGACTCGCGCAGCCGGTACAGGACGCCGGTGGCGGCCAGGGAGTGGCCGCCGAGGCGGAAGAAGTCGTCGTGCCGGCCGACCCCGGTCAGGCCCAGGACCTCCTCGTACACCGCCGCGACGGCCTGCTCCTCGGGGCCCGCCGGGGGCTCCGTGCCACCGGAGGCGAGGGCCGCCGGGAGCGGCGTGCGGCGCAGCGCGCCGCGGTCGGTCTTGCCGTTGGCCGTACGGGGCAGCTCCGTGTGCGGGATGAACCGCTGCGGGATGAGCGCGGGGCGCAGCAGCCCGGCGAGGTGGGCCGCCAGCTCCTCCTCGGCGGGCGGGGCGGCCGGGTCGGCGGCCCGCAGATGGGCCACGAGCACATCGCCGTCGGCCGGGACGACCACGGCGTCGCGGACCGCCGGGTGGCGGCGCAGGGCGTGCTCGATCTCCTCCGGCTCGATGCGGTGGCCGCGCACCTTGAGCTGGTCGTCGGCGCGGCCCAGGAAGACGGGCGTGCCGTCGGGCAGCCGCCGGACCAGGTCGCCCGTGCGGTAGGCGCGTTCGGTCCGTCCGTCGCCGGTGTCGAGGGTGACGAAGCGCTCGGCGGTCAGCTCGGGCCGGTGGAGATAGCCCAGCGCCAGGCCGTCGCCGGTGAGGTACAGCTCGCCGGGGACGCCGGGCGGGACGGGCATCCGGTTCCGGTCGAGGACGTGCAGCGCCGTGTTGGCGACCGGCCGGCCCAGCAGGACCGGCCCGTCCCCCGGCCCGACCTGCCAGCGGGTGGACCAGATGGTCGTCTCGGTGGGGCCGTAGAGGTTCCACACCTCGGCGCAGCAACGCAGCAGCCGGTCGGCCAGGTCGCGGCTGAGGGCTTCGCCGCCGGACCAGACGCGCAGCCGGGTCCGGCCGGGCCAGCCGGAGTCCAGCAGCATCCGCCAGGTCGAGGGCGTCGCCTGCACGACCGTGGCGTCGTGCCGCTCCAGCAGGGCGGCGAGGCGGTCGGGGTCGCGGGTCTCGGCATCGGTGGCGACGACGAGGGTGGCGCCGGTGAGCAGCGGGAGCAGCAGCTCCAGCAGCGAGATGTCGAAGAAGAGCGCGGTGACGGCGACGAGCACGTCGTCGGCGCCGAGGCCGGGCTGTTCGCCCATGGTGGTGAGGAGGTTGACCAGCGCGGAGTGCGGTACCTCGACGCCCTTGGGGGCGCCGGTCGAGCCGGAGGTGTACAGGACGTACGCGGCCGTCGTCCGCGGGTCGCCCGCCGCCCGCTCCGGCGCCGGGCCGGGCGGTGGGGCGTCCCCGGTGGCGTCCAGCGCGCGGATCTCTGCGGGCAGCAGGGCGGCGGTGTCCGGGCCGGTCCAGGCAGCGGTCAGCCCGCAGTCGGCGCTCATCCGCGCCATCCGGTCGGCGGGCAGGTCCGGGGCGAGCGGGACGAAGGCGGCGCCCGTGCGCAGGGAGGCGAGCACCGCGGCGACCATGTCGGCGGAGCGGTTCATCAGGATCCCGACCCGGCCGCCCGCGCACCCCTGGTCGTGCAGCAGCGCGGCGAGGGCGGCGACCCGGGCGTCCAGGCGGCGGTAGGACCACTCCTCGTCGCCGCAGCGCAGCGCGGTGCGGTCCGGGGTGCGGGCCGCCTGCGCGGCGAACAGGTCGGCGGCGGTCGCGTCCGACGGGGAGGAGCGGGCGGTGTCGTTGGCCGCCGCAAGGGCCCGCCGGTCGTCGTCGGACAGCACCGTGACGAGCTGCGTGGCGCGGTCCGGATCGTCGGTGAGCCGCTGTGCGAGCTGCTGCCAGCGGTGGGCGAAGGCGGTCGCGGTGGCCGGGTCGAACAGCTCGGTGCTGTGGCGCAGTTCCAGCTCCAGCGCGCCGTCGGGCGCGGGCGTGAAGTACACCTCCAGGTCGAACTGGGTGGTACCGGCGTCGAACGGCACCGGGGCGGCGGTGACTTCGGGCAGGTCCAGGCGGCCCGGCAGGTCCTGAAGTGCCAGGAACGTCTGGAACAGCGCGTTGCGGCCGGGGTCGCGCTGCGGGGCGAGCCGCTCGACCAGCCGCTCGTAGGCGTAGTCGCAGTGGTCCCAGGCGGTGGCGCAGGTCCGGCCGGTGCCGGCGATCAGCTGCCGGAAGGTGGGCCGGCCGGTCAGGTCGACCGGCAGTACCAGGGTGCTGACGAAGCAGCCGGCGGTGTCGTGGAAGCGGGCGTCGGGCCGGTTGGCGTACGGGGTGCCGACGACCGCCCGGTCGCCGCCGGTGTGCCGTCCGAGCATCACGCCGTGGACGGCGAGCAGCGCGGCGAAGAGCGTGGTGCCCTCCGCCTCGGCGAGCGCGCGCAGCGTGTGCACCGTCGTGGCGGGCAGGGTGAGACCGGCGGTGGCGCCGCGGTAGCTGCGCTGCCGGGGCCGCGGCCGGTCCGCCAGCAGTTCGGCGGTGGCGTCGGTGGTGGCGTCGGTGAGCGTCTTCTCCCAGTGGTCGAGGGCGGTAACCCGGCCGGGGGCGTCCTCGACGGCGCGCTCGTGGGCGACGAACTCGGCGTAGTCGGCGGCCGGTTCGACGGCCTTGCCGGCGTACGCCTCGGACACCCCGTTCAGCAGCAGGCCGTACGTCCAGCCGTCGGCTACGAGGTGGTGCACCGTCAGGCCCCAGATCCAGTCGTCGTCGCCGAGCCGCACCAGCGCGGAGCGGATCAGCGGCGGACGGGCCAGATCGAAGGGGCGTACCAGCTGGGCGCGGAGGAGCGCGGGCCACTCCTCGCCCGGACCGGGGTCGAGGACGGTGGTGGTGACGGTGACGGCATCGGGCAGGAACTGCACGGGGTGGCCGGCGAGTTCGGCGAAGCCGGCGCGCAGGCCGGGCTGGGCGGCGAGGACCGTGTTCAGCGCGGCGTCGAGGGCGGCGGGGTCCAGCCGTCCGCGGAGCCGGTGGGCGTAGCTGAAGGTGTAGCCGGTGCCGCTCGCGTCCAGTTCCTGGAGGAACCACAGGCGGCGCTGGATGCCGGAGAGCGGCAGCACCCGCCGGTCGTGGAGCCGGGCGAGCAGGGCGTCGCGGTGCGCGGTGATGTCGTCGCGCAGTGCGGGGGTGAGGACGCCGTCGGGGCCGCGCAGCCGGAGGCGGCCCGCTTCGGCGCGGAGGTCGCCGCCGCGGGCGACGAGGGCGGCGAGTACCGGGTCCGTGGGGGCGTTCACAGCAGTACCTCCGTCGGGGCGTCCTGGGAGTGGCGTGCGCCGGCGCCGGCGCCGACGGCTTCCTCGGCAAGGGCGGTGAGCGAGGGGGCGGCGAGGATCCGGGAGACCTTGAGGTCGGTGTTCAAGTCCTCCAGCAGGGTGTTGCGCAGTTGCATCGCGACCAGCGAGCCGGCGCCGAGCGCGAGCAGCGGGACGTCGTCCGGCAGTTCGGCGGGGTCCGTCTGGAGCAGGGCGGCCAGATGGGTGCTCAGGTGGTGCCGGATCAGCGCGGCGGCCTCGGCGGGCGAGGAGGCGGCGGCGAGCCGGTCGGCCGGCGGCACCCGGTCCGTGGTCTCCTCGACGGCGCGCGGCGGATCGGTGATCCAGTAGCGGCGGCGCTGCCAGGGGTAGGCGGGCAGTGCGGTCAGGCGCCCGGCGGGCAGCGGGACACGGTCCCAGTCGAGGGCGACGCCCGCGGTGTGCAGGGTGGCCAGGGCCCGGGTGAGGGTTTCCGGGTGCGGCGCATCCCGGCGCAGCGCGCCCACCGCGCCGCCGTCCTGCCGTTCGCGGATCAGGTCCTGGAGCGCCGGGACCAGCACCGGGTGTGGGCCCAGCTCCAGGAAGCAGACCGGCCCGTCGGCGGCGATCCGGTCGACGGCGTCCGCGAACCGCACCGGCTCCCGCAGGTTCCGCGCCCAGTACCCGGCGTCCAGGGCCTCGCCGGGGTGGACGCGGCCGGTGACCGTCGACACGAAGGGCACCCGCTCCGCCCCGGGCGTCAGCGATTTCAGCGCACGCCGCAGGTCCGGAAGGAGCGGTTCGAACTGGCGGCTGTGCCCGGCGACGCCGACCTGGAGGACGCGCGCCATGACGCCTTGGGCGTCGAGCTTCCGGGCCACGTCGGCGATCTCGTCGGCGTCGCCGGTGAGCACCGTGGCACGCTGTCCGTTGGCGGCGGCCAGTTCCACGCCCGGCGCGTACGGCGCGACCGCGGCGAGTGCCGCCTGTGCGTCGAGGTCCACCAGCAGCATGCCGCCCTGCCCCATCAGCGGGCCAAGGGCCGAGCTGCGGCGGCAGATCACGCGCACGGCGTCGGGCAGGGAGAGCGCACCGCAGGCGTACGCCGCCGCGACCTCGCCCATGCTGTGGCCGACCACGGCCGCGGGCTCGATGCCCCAGGATCGCCAGAGCGCGTCGAGGGCGACGCCCACCGTGAACACGGCCGGCTGGACCGTCTCGATGGCCTTCGGGTCCAGCGGCCGCTCCCCGCGCAGCCAGGGCAGCAGGTCGATGCCGCCCTCGGCGTGGATCAGCTCGGCGCAGGTGTGGGCCGCGCGGCGGAACGCGGGCTCGTCCCGGTACAGCTCCTGGCCCATCGCGGCGTGCTGGCCGCCCTGACCGGGGAAGACGAAGACCGTGCGGGTGGTGGCGGCGCGGGCCCGGCCACGCACCAGGCCCGGCGGGCGCTCGCCGCTGGCGTACGCGGTGAGGGAGGCGGCCGTCTCCCGGGCGTCGGCGGCGACGAGCGCGAGCCGGTGCTCGTGGTGGCCGCGGTGGGCGGCGAGCGTGTGGCAGATTCCGGGCAGTTCGCCGGGGGCGGCCGCTTCGAGGCGGCCGGCGGTCAGCCGTGCGGCCTCGGCGAGCGCCCGTTCGTCGCGGGCGGACAAGGTGAGCAGCGGGGGCCACGCGGTGGGGGCGGGGGCGTTCGGGAGCGCG
>NZ_VKJP01000813.1 GCF_007280575.1 Streptomyces benahoarensis | reverse complement strand
CGCCTCCACCGCCTCGGCACGCTCAGGCCCCCGCGCCCCGGCCCCCCGGGCGCGGCCCGCCCGGCCACCACCGCCGACCGCGCCCTGGTCCTGGAGTGGTTCGCGGACTTCGCCACCGACGCCGGAACCGTCCCGCCGCGCGACGCCCGTACGGTCGACGACCGGATCGCGCACGGCTGGGTGCTGCTCTGGGAGGACGGCGGACGGCCCGTGGCGATGGCCGCCCACACCGGCGCGGAGGACGGCATCACCCGCGTCGCCCCCGTCTACACCCCGCCCGAACTGCGCGGACGCGGTTACGCCGGGGCCGTGACGGCGGCCCTGTCCCAAGCGGCCCGCGACGCCGGTGCCAGAGAGGTCCTGCTCTTCACCGACCTCGCCAACCCGACCGCGAACGCGCTGTACCGACGGTTGGGGTACGCACCGGTGACGGATCGGGTGGTGGTGGAGTTCAGTGGGGCGGACCTGGCTGGGGTCGGGGACGGCCAGGTCCGCCCCACTGA
>NZ_VKJP01000812.1 GCF_007280575.1 Streptomyces benahoarensis | reverse complement strand
ATGCAGGCCGAAGGCACGCGGCGGCGCGACGAAGCGCAGCTGGAGAACGCGCGCATCACGCTCGAGCGCTACCGCACGCTGCTGTCGCAGGACTCCATCGCCCGGCAGGACGTCGACACCCAGGCCGCGCTCGTCAAACAGCTGGAGGGCACCGTGATGACCGACCGTGCGCAGGAGCGCACCGCCCGGCTCAACCTCGGCTACACCCAGGTGACGGCACCGGCCGCGGGCCGCATCGGCCTGCGCGCGGTGGACGCGGGCAACTACGTCACCACGGGCGACACCGCCGGCATCGCCACCATCACCCAGACCGCACCGATCGACGTGGAATTCACCGTCACCCAGGACCGCGTGGCCGACGTGCAGACCGCGGCCGCCGAGGCCGGCGCGGCCGGCCTGGCGGTGGTGGCGAAGGACCGCACCCGCGCCCAGGAGCTGGGCCGCGGCCGCTTCTCCACGCTGGACAACCTGGTGGACACCGCCACCGGCACGGTGAAGGCCCTGTC
>NZ_VKJP01000811.1 GCF_007280575.1 Streptomyces benahoarensis | reverse complement strand
CTAAACCTATTAAGTCGTCGGCAGCGTCAGATGTGTATAAGAGCCAGGGCAACGGGTGCGCCGGACCTCCATCCGCGAGAGGTCCGGCGCACCCGTTGCCGGGCCCCGCAGCCCTCGGCGCGTCGCCCGACTGCGCCCCGTACCGCGCACGGATACGCTGACCCCGTTCCATGCGTTGTGTGCAATTCGGATGCTTTGGTCCGCTGGAGGGTTCGTCGCCCCCATCACCTCCCCGTACCCCCCGCCGGGAGCCACATGGTCACCTCGCAGTCCGTCGTCATGCCGCCCGCCCGCGCCGCCGTGTTCCTCGTGGCGACCATCACCCCCGGCGGCGAGGCGGTCGTCCGGGACGTGCTCAAGGGCCTGGCGGGGCTGGTCCGCTCGGTCGGCTTCCGGGCGTCCGAAGCGGCCCTGACCTGCGTCGCCGGGATCAGCTCCGCCGGGTGGGACCGCCTCTTCGACGGCCCGCGCCCCCGCGAGCTGCACCCCTTCCAGCCCCTGCACGGG
>NZ_VKJP01000810.1 GCF_007280575.1 Streptomyces benahoarensis | reverse complement strand
CTCCTGCGCCAGACCCTTGCCGTAGGACGACTTGTCGTGGACGAAGGCGATCCGCTTGCCCTTGAAGTGATCGGCGAGATACGCGCCCGCCACCACGCCCTGCTGGTCGTCGCGGCCGCAGGTGCGGAAGGTGTTCCACATCCCGCGCTCGGTGAACTTCACGTTGGTGGAGGACGGGGTGACCTGGACGATGCCGGCATCGAGGTAGACGTCGGAGGCCGGGATCGACACGCTGGAGGCGAAGGCGCCCACCACCATCGTCACGCCGTCCGCGGCGAGCTTGTTGGCGATCGACACGCCCTGCTTCGGGTCGGAGGCGTCGTCGCCGTAGATCGGCTCGAACGGCCGGCCCTTGATGCCGCCGGCCTTGTTGATGTCCTCGATCGCCTGGCTGACGCCGTTCTTCACCTGCACGCCGAAAGCCGCATACGGCCCGGTCACGCCGGCCGAGACACCGATCTTGATCGGTCCGCCTTTGTCCTGGGCCTGTGCAGCGCCAATCGTCAGA
>NZ_VKJP01000085.1 GCF_007280575.1 Streptomyces benahoarensis | reverse complement strand
GCCCGGGACGGCGCCCCGCCACCCACCACCCGTTGCCCGTGACGGGTGGTTCTGCATATTCCGGGCCGTGATGTCCCGGCGCGCTCACAGCAGCGCGAACTGCCCGCCCGGCCCCTCCTCCTGATGGTCGAGCACGGACGCCGGGCGCCGGGCCCGCGCCGGTACCGGCAGCACCCCGGCCGCCCGCAGCTCCGCCACACCGATGCCCGGCCCCTGCGCCGCCTCCTGCCGCAGCGCGGCGCGCTCCGGCTCCGCCTCGGCCAGCAGTGCCAACACGGTGACCAGCTCCAGCAGCTCCGTCGTCCACTCCGGCGGCCAGCCGTCCGGGCCGAGCGCCGCCAGTGGCTCCTGAGCGTCCGCCCCGGCCGTCGCCGACCGCGCTGCGCACCATGCCTCAAGGACCCGCACCCCGTCCGCGTGGTACGCCCACGCGCCCGCCGGTACGGGGGCGATCCGCCCGGCGCCGAGCAGCAGCGCCTCCTCGTCCGCGTCGTACGCACAGGCCGCGGGCAGACCGCGGGGCGGCAGCGCGGCGCGGACGTACGGGCGGCGGCCGCCCGGCAGCCGGGGCCGGGCGCCCGCCGGGCCACCGCGGTCGTGCGCTCCGCGGGTCTGCAGCCACACCAGCCGCTCCCCGAGCGCCACCCCGCGCTCCCACAGCCCGGTGTCCACGGGCAGCGGGACGGCGCAGCCCCCGGCGGCGGACCGCGCCGCCGCCATCACCCACGCGAGGACGTCGGCGGGCGCCACCGAGCGGCCCAGCCGCTCCGCGAGCAGCGCGGTCAGGCCCGGCGCGAGGTTCGGTTCATGGCCGCCGGGCCGCTTGTGGAGCGGGCGGATCCGTCCGCCGCGCCCGGCCGGTGACCGTCCGTCGGGCAGCACCGCCGAGCACAGCAGGGGCGGGTCCGTCTCGCGCGGCTGCGCGGTCCACTCCACGACGAAGAGCTGCCGGGCGTCGGCGACTCGCCACAGCTCCGGCCGGGCCGCGTCGATCAGCCGGTGGTCGGGCAGCAGCCACCGCAGATCGAAGCCGCCGTGGGCGAACCGCACCGGCTCGGGGCAGCGGCCCGGCGTGCCCGCCAGCGAACCGGTCGCGGTGGCCTGGCCGGGCAGCTGCCCGACGGCGGTGTGCAGCGTACGGGCGCGCGACGGGCAGAGCAGCCGGGCGCGTTCGGCCGCGTCATCGGCGGCCGCCAGCGCGTCCCAGCGGCGGCGCAACACCGCCGGATCGGGGCCGGTGACCCAGACACGGCCGGGCCGCAGTGGCGGCACCGACCAGGGCAGCAGATCGGACAGCAGTGGCGCGTCCTGCTTCGCCTTCACCTGATACCTCCGAGGACGCCCCCCGCCTTCAGGCGGGGGAGGACATCAAACCAAGCCCTCCCGGACCGTTCGGCCGACCCCGGCATCGTAGGGCGTGCGCGCGAACGCCCCCGCTGCGGGCGGACGGCGGGACGTCGAAGGCTTGCGCCCGGCGCGGCGTCGTGGACGCACCCCGGGCCTGGAGCGGATCTGACGCGGGACGTGTCCCGGTGGCTCAGTCCGCGTCCAGCGTGACGGTGAACGAGAACCGGTCGCCGCGGTAGTGGATGTGCGTGACGTCGACCGCCCGGCCCGACTCGTCGTAGGTGATGCCGGTGTAGTGCAGGATCGGGCTGAGCAGCGGCACCCGCAGCAGCCGGGCGGTCTCCGGGTCGGCGAGCCGCGCCTCGACGGTGTCGGTGATCCGGCTGATGCGCACGCCGACGGTGTCCCGCAGCACCTTCGTCATCGGCCGGTGCGCCAGATCGGCCGGGTCGACGCGGGCGGCGACCTCGGGGTGGACGTAGTTGCGGGCGTGGTTGGTCGGCTCGCCGCTCTCCTCGTCGCTGCGCAGCCGGACGTACCCGGCGACCTCCCGCAACCCCGGGAAGAACTCCGCGAGTTCCGGAGGCACGGGCACCGGCCCGTGCTCCAGCAGCCGGGAGGTCATCCCGGACTGCTGGGCCACGATCGCGTCCACCGAACCGAGCAGCCGCACCGGGGCGGCGCGCCGGGCGCTCGGCTCGATGAACGTGCCGCGCCGCCGGTGCCGGCTGATCAGCCCCTCCGTCTCCAGCTCCTTCAGCGCCTGACGCATCGTCAGCACGCTGACGCCGTAGTGCGCGGCGAGCGCGTCCTCGGTCGGCAGCCGCAGCGGCGCGTCCGGGGAGCGGCCCAGTATGGAGGCGCGCAGCGACTGTGAAACCTGGTACCACAGGGGCAGTTTGCGGTTCAGGGCGAGCGAGTCGGGAGCGAAGGTCGTCACAGGGCGTTCCCCGGTGTCACGGGCGGAAGTGGCGCTGGAGACCCTGCCATACGTCGTCATAGCCGCGCTGCAGGTGGTCGGCCTGCCTGGCCTGATCGGTCAGCGTCAGCGGCCAGCGGGTCTCGAACATGAAGGCAAGACCGTCGTCGATCTTCTGCGGCGCCAGCTCCGCCGCGCTGGCCCGCTCGAACGTCTCCCGGTCCGGTCCGTGCGCCGACATCATGTTGTGCAGCGAGCCGCCGCCGGGTACGAACCCGCCCCGCCCGCCGGTCTTGGCGTCGTACGCGCCCTCGATCAGGCCCATGTACTCCGTCATCACATTGCGGTGGAAGTACGGCGGCCGGAAGGTGTCCTCGCCGACCAGCCAACGCGGCGCGAAGACGACGAAGTCCACCCCGGCCAGCCCCGGGGTGTCGGACGGCGAGGTGAGGACGGTGAAGATCGACGGGTCCGGGTGGTCGTAGCTGATCGACCCGATGACGTTGAAGCGGTGCAGGTCGTAGACGTACGGGACGTGGTCGCCGTGCCAGGCGACGACATCGAGCGGCGAGTGGTCGTAGGTCGCGCTCCAGAGGTTGCCGCAGAACTTGTTGACGACCTCCACGGGCCGCTCGGTGTCCTCGTACGCGGCGAACGGGGCGCGGAAGTCCCGGGCGTTGGCCAAGCCGTTGGCGCCGATCGGGCCGAGGTCGGGGAGCTGGAACGGGCGGCCGTAGTTCTCGCAGACGTAGCCGCGGGCGTTCGGGCCGGTCAGCACGGCGCGGAAGCGGACGCCGCGCGGGATCAGCGCGACCTCGCCCGGTGCGGCGCGCAGCACGCCGAACTCCGTGTGCAACAGCAGCGTGCCGCTCTCCGGCACGATCAGCAGCTCGCCGTCGGCGTCGCCGAACACCCGGTCCGTCATGGAGGAGTTGGCGTAATACAGATGCACCGCCATACCGGTGCGCCGGGTGGCATCGCCGTTGCCGCCGAGGGTCCACAGGCCGTCCAGGAAGTCGGTCGGCTCCTGCGGCTCGGGCAGCGGGTCCCAGCGCAGGCGGTTGGGGTCGGGCACGGAGTCCGTGAACGGCGCGGAGCGCACCCCGCGCCGTGCGACCCGGACGTACGGCGGATGGGCGGCCGAGGGGCGGATGCGGTAGAGCCACGACCGGTGGTTGTGGGCGCGTGGTTCGGTGAACGCGGAGCCGCTGAGCTGCTCGGCGTAGAGGCCGAGGGGGGCGCGCTGGGGGGAGTTGCGGCCCTCGGGCAACGCGCCGGGCACCGCCTCGGAGCTGTGTTCGTTCCCGAATCCGGTGAGGTAGGCGAGGTCCGCCTCCCCGGCCGCCGCGCCCGTCCGCTCCGTGCCCGTACCTGTCATCGCGCGCTCCCGCCGATTGAGGAATCCTGGAATCCTATGGGAAACCCTAGGATTGGTGGGGAGGGGCGTCAACGGAGACTCCCGGCCGGGGTGGCCGGATCTGGGCTCCCTGCATCTCCGGCAGCGGCCGTCGGCCGCACCCGCTCCGCCGCCGGGTACGGCCATCCGGGTGACTTCCGGTCACCTCGCGGATCGCCGGGCAGGATGGAGGGGTGCAGCAGCCCACTCCGCTCCGCCGCGTCCCCGTCCAGCGCCGCAGTGCCCAGCGCCTGGCCCGCATCCTCGACGCCTGCGCCGAGGAGCTGGAGGAGGGCGGTTACGAGGGCCTGAGCACCCGCGCCGTCGCCGGGCGCGCCGGGGTGCCGATCGGCTCCGTCTACCGCTTCTTCCCGCACAAACGCGCCATGGCCGAGGCGCTCGCCGGGCGCAACCTCGACGCGTACGCCGACCGCATCACGGCCCGGCTGGCCGCCCCGGACGCACCGGGCGGCTGGCGCGGCGCGATGGACGTGGTCGTCGACGAGTACCTCGCCATGAAGCGGACGGTGCCGGGCTTCGCGCTCGTGGAGTTCACCGTCCCGGCGCCGCGCGACTCCCGCCAGGCCAACCATGCGGTCGCCGACCGCCTCCTCGGACTGCTCGCCGGGCCCCTTGCGCTGGGCGCCGCCGACGAACGGCTGCGCACCGCTTTCCTCGTCGGCGTCGAGGCGGCCGACTCCCTCCTCCAACTCGCCTTCCGGGTCAGCCCGGAGGGCGATCCGCTCATTGTCACCGAGACGAAGGAGCTGCTGCGCAGCTATCTGGCCCGGTACCTCGACGAGTGAGCCGGGGGCGGCCGTGGTGGTGCCCGCCCCGGCCCATATATCCGTTTCCCCTTCGTGACCTGGTGTTTTGCTCGTATTGCTCGCACGTCAAGACCTTGTTAACGCGAGTTTCGGCCACCTAACGTCACCTCGACCGCCATCTCGGCGGGTGTTCAAGGGCGAACGTGAGGTATCCCCGTGCTGACAATCCTCGGATTTGTCATGATCGCTACCTTCTTGGTGCTGATCATGATGAAGAAGATGTCGCCGATGGCGGCGCTCGTACTCATCCCCGTGCTGTTCTGCGTCCTCGTCGGAAAGGGTGCGCACCTGGGCGATTACGTGATCAAGGGCATCGGCGATCTGGCCCCCACGGCCGCGATGCTGATGTTCGCCATCATCTTCTTCGGCGTGATGATCGACGTCGGGCTCTTCGACCCGATCGTCCGGGGCATCCTGCGGTTCTGCAAGGCCGATCCGCTGCGCATCGTCGTCGGTACGGCGGTGCTCGCCGCGATCGTCTCGCTGGACGGCGACGGCTCCACCACGTTCATGATCACGGTCTCCGCGATGTACCCGCTCTACCGGCGGCTCAAGATGAGCCTGGTCGTCCTGACCGGCATCGCCGCCACCGCCAACGGCGTGATGAACACCCTCCCCTGGGGCGGCCCGACGGCTCGCGCCGCCACCGCCCTCAAGCTCGACGCCGGTGACATCTTCGTCCCCATGATCCCGGCCCTCGCCTGCGGCCTCGCCGCCGTCCTCGTCCTCGCGTACGTCCTCGGGCGCCGCGAGCGCAAGCGGCTCGGCGTGCTGTCCTTCGACGGCGCGGACCAGACGACCGAGAGCGCGGTCGCGACGGCTGAGGCCGAGGAGACCGAGCAGGTCCTGACCGGCGCGGGCACCGGAACCGGGCACTCCGCGGCAGCGCGTATGACGTCGGCCTCCGGCGGTACGGACACCACCGCGGGCGCCGCGGGCGCCGCGGACGCCACGGACGCCACGGACGACGGCTTCCAGGGCCTGGACCTGCACCGCGCCACCCTGCGGCCCAAGCTCTACTGGTTCAACGCCGCGCTCACCGTCGCGCTGCTCACCCTGCTGATCCTCCAGACCCTGCCGATCCCGGTGCTCTTCCTGATCGGCGCGGCCCTCGCCCTCACCGTCAACTTCCCGCAGATGAACCTCCAGAAGGAGCGCATCGCCGCGCACGCCGAGAACGTCCTGAACGTCTCCGGCATGGTCTTCGCCGCCGCCGTCTTCACCGGCGTCCTCACCGGCACCGGCATGGTCGAGCACATGGCCCGCTGGCTGGTCGGCAACATCCCGGACGCGATGGGTCCCCACATGGGCCTGGTCACCGGCGTGTTGAGCATCCCGCTGACGTATCTGATGTCCAACGACGGCTTCTACTTCGGCATCGTCCCGATCCTCGCCGAGGCCGGTGCCGCCCACGGAATCGACCCCGTCGAGATCGCCCGTGCCTCCCTCGTCGGACAGCCGCTGCACATGTCCAGCCCGCTGGTCCCCGCGGTCTTCGTCCTCATCGGCATGGCCCGCGTCGAATTCGGCGACCACACCCGCTTCACCATGAAGTGGGCCGCGCTGACCTCCCTCGTGGTGCTGTGCGCGGGACTTCTGATCGGCATCATCTAGGCCGGTACCGGAAAGCAGGTGCCGGAGGGCCGGTGGCGGGCGGCCGGCAGGGCCGCCCGCCGCCCCCCACGGAACCCGCCTGCGCATCCCCGAAACCCCGCCCACGAACGGAAACGGCCCCCGTGGCGGAACCCGCGAGACCCGGCAGGAGCCGGCTGCTGCGTCTGGTCCTCACCTTCTCCTGCGCCCAGGGAGCGGTGAGCATGGCGCGGTCGGCCGTCTCCTACCGGGCCCTCGCGCTCGGCGAATGGGGCCTCCCTCTGCTCGAACGTGGTGGAGAGCTTGGGGAACCCCGCGCCATCGGCGTCATCACCGCCGTCCACGCCCTGCTGCCGCTGCTCGCTGCCGTCCCGCTGGGCCGCCGTACCGGCCACGGCCGGTGCACCCCGCTACTGGTCACCGGCGTCGCACTGATCACCGGCGGCTGTGCGCTCAGCGGTCCGGCCGGATCGCTGCCCCCGCCGGCGCCCCGGCGCCGGAGCGCCGCGGCTGAGGCCGCGGACCCGCCGGGCTCAGGCCGCCGCGGCGACCTGCGTCGCCGCGCCCTCCGCGCCGTCCGCGCTGTCGGTGGGTGCCGCCGCGTCCGGGCGGCGCAGCCTCGGGAAGGCCGGGGCGGCGACCAGGAAGACCAGCGAGACGAGGACGAACGGCCAGGTGAAGGTGTGGCCGCCGGACGGGGCGAAGAGCGCCGCCATCGCCGAGCTGAGGCCGGTCGCCGCGGCCGCCGCGACCACCGCGTAGCCCAGGCTCCAGGCGTCGGCGACGAGGAACACCCCGCACAGCGCCATCGCCACCAGCACCGCGTTGTATCCCATGGTGCCCTCGGCGACCTCCGCGGCCGGTGCGCCCAGCGCCCAGGCGGTGAAGATGCCCACCACGCTGCCCACACAGGCCATCACCCCGGCCCGGCGGCTGGCCACGAAGATGCCGACGAGGAAGATCAGGCCGACGTACCACTGCGGCATGAAGAAGATCTGCGCGAAGTCGGCGAAGAAGGCGTGCCACAGATCGGTCCAGCTGAGCGTGGTGGGGCCGCCCGCCGGGTGGGTGAGCGCGGCGAGCCCCTCGCCGTTGTGCCAGATCCGCTCGAAGCCGGGCGCCGCGATCGTCATGGAGCTGGCCATCAGGCAGTACGGCAGCGTGAACGTCGGCAGGTCCCAGGTCGCCAGGACCCGTGCGGCGGCGCCGGTGACGACGGTGACCACCGCGCTCCCGGCCAGCGCGAGCAGCGCGGTGGAGAGGTGGTCGGCGCCGAGGAAGACGGCGAAGCCGACCGCGACCAGACAGGCGTTGAAGCCTTCGAGCCCGGCGGTGATCCGGTCCCGGGCGACGCCCAGCAGCCGGGCGGTCGCCGTGCCCACCGCCGTACCGAGCAGACCGTAGACGCCGTACTGCCAGCCGGCGGCGAACAGCGCGACGGCGAAGATCGCGCCGGTGAGGGCGTGGGGCAGGAAGTCGACCTGCGCCTGGCCGCGCAGCACCGCCAGCACGAACTCCCACAGCCGCCTGCCGGGGGCGGCCGTATCCGGTTGCGGCGCGGCGCCCTCCCTCGTGTCCCGCTGGCCCACGATGCCTCCCCATGCCCGAAATGCCCCTGCCGGTCAGAGGCTGGTGCACTCTACATCTAAGAGATGTGGGGGCCGGGGTGAGGGCCCGCGCGGGGCGACGTGGCTACCGACCGTGCGGGGTGAGCTGCGGATGGTGCAGCGCGAGCCCGTCGACCAGCGCCAGCAGCCCGGCCTCGAACGCGCCCTCGTCCACCCGGCGTTGATGCTCCGGCAGCAGATGCGCCTGCCCGAGGTGTGGATAGGCGTCCGGATCGTACGCGCCGGGGTCGTCGACGAAGCCGCGGGCGAACGAACCGAGCGCGGAACCGGCCACGAAGTAGCGGACCATCGCACAGACGCGGGTCGCCTGGGCCGGGGGCCACCCCGCGTCGACCAGACCGCCGAACGCCGCATCGGCCATCTTCAGCCCCGCCGGGCGGCGGCCGGGCCCCTGCGCGAGGAACGGCACGATGTGCGGATGCGCGGCGAGCGCGGCGCGGTACGAACGGCCCCAGCCCAGCAGCCCGGTCCGCCAGTCGCCGTCCGCGAAGGCGGTGACGTCGACCTGGGCGATGACCGTGTCGGCGACCGCGTCGAGGAGTTCGTCCTTGGTTGTGAAGTGGTTGTAGAGGGACGGGCCGCTCACCCCCAGCTCGGCGGCGAGCCGCCGGGTGGACAGCGCCGTCAGCCCTTCCGCGTCGATGAGCGCCAGCGCCGCGGCGACGATCCGGGCGCGGCTCAGCAGAGGCTTGCGGGGTCGGGCCATGCCTCACATGGTAGAGGCCGCCCCGCCGCTGACCAGCGGTGCCGAGTGGCTGTCTCGTGGGGTGCGCCGACCGGCGTCCGGGTGCTCCGGCCACCTGGCCCCGCGCCCCGCGGACATGTGCTAAGCGTCCGCTCACCCGCGCGGTAAGGTGTGCGGTCCGTCCGTGGAGGGTCCGTGGCGGAGGAAAAGCGGGGTGTGCGATGGACACGGAGGCACGGGAGGCGGCGGGCGCCGGCGACGAGTGGGCCGATGTGGCCCCGGACGCCGCACGGCGCCTGGTCCGCGCCGCCGTCGAGGCGTTCGCCGAACGCGGCTACCACGCGACCACCACCCGCGACATCGCGGGCCGCGCCGGAATGAGCCCCGCCGCGCTCTACATCCACTACCGGACGAAGGAGGAACTGCTCTACCGCATCAGCGGCATCGGCCACGAGAAGGCGCTCGCCATCATGGGCGAGGCCGCCGCGGCCGACGGCAGCGCCGCCGAACGGCTCGCCGCAGCCGTCCGCACCTTCGTCCGCTGGCACGCCGAGCACCACACCACCGCCCGGGTCATCCAGTACGAACTCCAGGCGCTCGGCCCCGAGCACTACGCCGAGATCACTGCGCTGCGCCGCCGCACCGACCGGCTGCTGCGCCAGATCATCCAGGACGGCGCGGACTCCGGGGAGTTCCGCGCCGACGACGTCCCGGGCACCACCCTCGCCGCGCTGTCGCTCTGCGTGGACGTCGCCCGCTGGTTCACCGCCGACGGCCGTCGCACCCCCGACGAGGTCGGCGTCCTCTACGCGGGGCTGGTCCTGCGGATGGTGGGCGCGGGGGCGGAGTGACGGCCTCCGCGTGCCGGTCTCGGGGTCATGGTCTCGGGGTGAGGCGGCGGGCATGGGGCGGGCGCCGTGCGCTCGCCCCATGCCCGCCGCCGCCTCAGAAGGTGAACCGGCTGACCGACTCCGCCACGCACACCGGCTTTCCGCCGCCCTCGCGCTCGATCGTCACCGCCGTCGTCAGCTGCACCCCGCCGGCCACCTCCGTGACCTCCGCGATCCGCGCGGTGGCCCGCACCCGCGAGCCGACCGGCACGGGGGCGGGGAAACGGACCTTGTTGGTGCCGTAGTTGATGCCCATCGCGACGTTGTCGACGCGCATCAGCTGCGGGACGAGGGCGGGCAGCAGCGACAGCGTCAGATAGCCGTGCGCGATGGTGGTGCCGAACGGTCCGGCCGCCGCCTTCTCCGCGTCGACATGGATCCACTGGTGATCGCCGGTGGCCTCGGCGAACTGGTCGATCCGCCGCTGATCGATCTCCAGCCAGTCGCTGGGGCCCAGCTCCTCGCCGACCGCGGCCCGCAGCTCGTCGAGCGATCCGAATACCCGGGGCTCTGCCATCCCGTCCGCCTCCTGAAGTTTCCCGCGCCGCCCGGTCACGCCCTGCCGGGCGCCCGTCGTCGCTGACCGTGTACTGGCCGATCCCTGCGCCAAGCCTCTGGGCTAAGCGCTTGCTCAGCATGCGGAGTGTGCGTGCTGCTGTCAACGGACCGGCGGGCGCCGGGGTGGGTGTCGGACTCGGTGGACGGCTGCCCGGTGTCCGGCGCCCTAGGCTGGGCCCGTGCCTCAGCTTCCCTTCAAGGTCCATGAACTCACCGTCGGCCAGCTCTCCGCGCGCAGCGGCGCCGCCGTCTCCGCACTGCACTTCTACGAGACCAAGGGCCTGATCAGCAGCACCCGCACGTCCGGGAACCAGCGCCGCTACACCCGCGACACCCTGCGCCGCGTCGCCTTCGTACGCGCCGCCCAGCGGGTCGGCATCCCCCTCGCCGTGATCCGCGACGCCCTCGCCGAACTCCCCGACGAACGCACCCCCACCCGCGACGACTGGGCCCGCCTCTCCGAGGCATGGCGCGCCGAACTCGACGAACGCATCGGTCAACTCGTCGACTTGCGCGACCACTTGACCGACTGCATCGGCTGCGGCTGCCTTTCCCTCGAACGTTGTGCCCTCTCCAACCCGTACGACAACCTCGGCCAACAGGGGCCGGGGGCACGCCGGTTGCGGGTGGATCGGGGGGCGGTCGAGCCTGGGGCGCCCTCCGGGAACGCTGCGGGTGGCTGCGCGGACGAGGCGCCGGGGGAGGTGCGGTGAGGCAACCCCCGGGCCTTGCTGCCTCCCAGGCTTCGCCGCGCTCTGGCCAAGTGACGGAAACCCCGAACCCGGACTGGCGGAACTGCTGGTCATGAAGGGCGGGCCCCGCGTGCGCGGGGATGGTCCCAGCCAGCAGCGGTACAGTCCTGCGGTCCCGGGGGCGCGCCCCGTACCCGCGGGGCACACCTCACCACACCCCCGGCCTCCTCCCCGCCCAAGGCCGAGCGCTCTCCAGCTGAGCCGACACCGATATCAACCCCGCCTCCTCCCCATACCGCCCCGCGAGCATCACGCCGATCGGCAGACCCTCGGGGGTCTGGTGCAGCGGCAGGCTTACCGCCGGTTGGCCGGTGGCGTTGTAAAGGGCGCTGAAGGGGGAGTACGCGCCGATGGCGGCGAACTCCGCCTGTGGGTCGGCGTCGTTGCGCAGTTCCCCGACCTTCGGCGGCGGTGCGGCGACCGTCGGGGAGAGGAGGAGGTCGTACCCGCCGGACGGCATCAGCGTGTCGGCGACGGTCTGGCCGAGGTGGTGCAGGGCGTAGAGGGAGCGGGCGAACTCCGGGCCGGACACCGTGGCGCCGCGCTCGCGAAGATGGCGGGTGAGCGGCATCAGCAGCTCCTCGCGGCCGGGCGGCACGGGGCGGTTCGCGGCGATCACCGACCAGACGCGGGTGAAGTCCTCCAGGAGGGAGGCGTCGACGGGCAGGGACACCTCCTCGACGTGGTGGCCGAGGCCGCTCAGCAGCGCCGCGGTGTCGGCGACCGCCCGTCGGCACTCCTCGTGCACCTCGGCGCCCGGCACCGGCGCCCCGGCCAGGACGCCGATCCGCAGCCGCCCGGGGTCGCGCCCCACCTGCGCGGAGAACGTTTCGCCGGGCGGCAGTGCGGGCGCGGTGAACGCGTCCCCCGGCATCGGCCCGGCCAGCACGTCGAGGAGCGCCGCGGCGTCGGCGACCGTACGGGCCAGCGGGCCGGAGGTGCTCAGGCCCGTGACGTCGTGGAGCACCGGGCCGGAACTGACCCGGCCGCGGCTGGGCTTGAGGCCGACCAGGCCGCACGCCGCGGCGGGGATACGGATCGAACCGCCGCCGTCCGAGGCGTGGGCGAGCGGCGCCAGACCCGCGGCGACGGCGGCGCCCGCCCCGCCGCTGGATCCGCCTGCCGACCGGTCGAGGTCCCACGGGGTGCGGGCGGGCGGCCCCAGTCTGTTCTCGGTGTAGCAGGGCAGGCCGAACTCGGGGGTGTTGGTCTTGCCGAGCAGCACGGTCCCGGCGGCGCGGAGCCGGGTGACGACATGGTCGTCGACGGGGGCTACGCGGTCGTCCAGGGCGAGCGAGCCCATCGTGAAACGCACCCCGGCGACCTGGCTGAGGTCCTTCACCGGCACCGGGACGCCGTGCAGTGGCGGCAGTGGGCGGCCCTCGCGGCGGGCGGCGGTGGCGGTCCGCTCCGCCGCCGCGGCCTGCTCGCGGGCGATCTCCGGGGTGCGGGTGAGGAACGCCCCGACGGTGTCGTCGAGCCGTTCGATGCGGGCGAGGTAGTGCTCGGTCAGCTCGACGGGGGAGAGGTCGCCCGCGCTGATGGCGCGGGCCTGTTCGAGGGCGGTCAGATCGTGCAGCTCGGCCATGGAGTTCCCCTTCTCGGCAGTGCCGCGGGCCCGAGTGCCGTGCGGCGTCGGCGGACGGCGGCGAAACCGTCCGTGAGCGGTTCTGTCGGCTTCCGGCCGTACGGGACGAGGTTCCGCCCCGCTTCACCCGCCGGAGGCGGCGCCCGGGGAGTCACCGGGTGCGCCGCCGTCGGATATCGGCTCCCGGGCGGCCGGAGCGGAGACCCGCGCCGCGCCCGAGGGTGCCTCGGCCGCCGCCAACCCTACTGCCGCGGCGATCAGTTCGGCGTTGTCAGCGGCGGGGGAGCCGTCCGGCAGCAGCAGGGTGTCCTCGATGCCGATACGGGTGGCCAGGCCCAGGCGGAGGGCCAGCCGCAGCACCGGCCAGGCGCCGCTCTCCTCGCCGTGCAGCAGTACCGGGCGGCCGTGCCGGGCGGCGCCGAGCGCGGCCAGCAGCCGCCGGGCCGTGTCCGGGGCCGTCACCGCATCGGTGTCCGTGACCTCGGCCAGCACCCGCAGCACCCGTGGGCGCAGCGGTGAGCGGGCGAAGCGCGCGGCGCCTGAGGTGCCGGACCGGATCCCGGCCTCCACCGCCACGCCCCGGGCGAGCAGCGCGGCGGCCACCTGCTCGGCGCCGGGCTCGTGCCAGTTGACCGAGGCGTGGTCGGGCAGCAGCGGCCAGGACCGTATCCGCGCCACCCGCCGCGTCGGATCGGGCGCGGCCCACGCGCCCGTCGTCACCCCGACCGGGACGGTCACCGCCGCGCGCAGCGCCTCCAGGACGGGGGCGACCACCCGGGGCGAGAGGGAGTCCTGCCCGCAGGGGGTCTTGGGGTGGACGTGGACGGAGGTGGCCCCGGCCGCCACCGCCCGCCGCGCGGCCTCGGCCAGCGCGGTCGGCGACAGCGGCACCGCGGCCGAATCCGCCGCGGTGCGGGCTCCGTTGAGAGCGACCTGAGTCATACCCCCGATGCTGGCACAGGGGTCTGACAACGCCCGCCGCGAGGGTCCGAACTCCGCGCGGGGGAACGGCCGTTCAGGCCGCTATCGACGCCCCGAAGCGCACGTCGGGCGCCGAGGTCACCGCTCCCGCCTCGGCGGCGTGTGCCGTGCCGGAGGCGTCGCGCCGGGCCGCCGCCAAGGTGTCGCGGGTCAGCAGGGCGGCCGGGGTGATCACGCCGCAGTCCGCGCAGACCGGTCCGGCGGCCCGGCGGTCCGCGTCGGCGAGCGGACGGAAGCGGGGGGAGCCGCACACCGGGCAGTCGCGCCGGGGCCGTCCGGACTCCATCGCCGTGATGACGGTGCGCAGGACCGCCGCGAGCGGCGCCGCCGGATGCCGGTGCGGTGCCGCGCACGGCACGATCTCGCAGCCGCCCCAGGTGCGCCGGTGCCAGGCGTCGAGCGCACCGGGCTGCCGGATGCCGTCCCGCTTCTCCCGGCGCCGCCGCGCGACGCACTCCGCCTCGTACGCGAGCCACAGGGCGCGCGCCTCCTCCAGTTCGACGAGGGCGGCCAGCAGGCGCGCCGGGTCGGGATCGCGGTCCTGCGGGGCGATACCGGCCCGGGTGCACAGGTGGTGCCAGGTCGCGCGGTGCCCGTAAGGGGCGAAGCGCTCCAGGCATTTGCGCAGGGCGGTGCGGCGCCGTGTGGCGAGGAGCCGCGGATCGCGGACCTGTGCGGCGAAAGCTCTGAAACCGGCCATTTTCATCCCACCTCCGTGGGGAGGACCCGACTGGACACGGAAGGGACGCAGCGGAAGGCCGCCCGGATCCATCGAATTTCCTTGCGGATTCCCGGTGTGGAACGGAAGGGGCGGAGGTTGCCGGGGGTATCCGGTGAGGGATGCGAAAAGGTGACTGTTGTTCACCTTCCCGAGGAGAGGTAACCAGCGGTAACGTCCGGCCCCACCCGCCTCCCGAGGAGCAGGAATGCGACGACGTACCGGAAGGGTCAGGACCGCCGCCGCGGCAGCCCTGTTCGCCTTGGGTGCCACGCTCTTGGCACCGCCTCCCACCGCGGCCGCGGCCGACGGGCCCGATGACTCCGATTTCTGCCAGGGCCAGTGTGCCGACATCCTGCCGCCGGGCGCGACGGGCAACGCGACCCTCGCCGACATCCTGGCGAGCAAGGTGTTCGGCACCCACCCCGCGCACTCCGACGACCAACTCGCCCCGTACGGCGCCCTGGCCGGCGGTTACCGGTCGCTCACCGACGACACCCTGACCGACTTCTTCAACGACTCCTCCTTCGGTGTGCCCAAGGACCAGGTGGACAAGGTCACCGCGCCGCGCGACGACGTCACCATCACCCGGGACAAGAAGACCGGCATCCCGCACATCAAGGGCACCACCCGCTACGGCACCGAGTTCGGCGCCGGATATGCCGCCGGGCAGGACCGCCTGTGGCTGATGGACCTCTTCCGGCACATCGGACGCGGCGAGCTGACGTCGTTCGCCGGTGGCGCCCTCGCCAACCAGGGCCTGGAGCAGGAGTTCTGGCCCCAGGCGCCGTACACCGAGGCCGACCTCCAGGCGCAGGTCGACCGGATCCGGGACACCAACGGCGCCCGCGGCAAGCAGGTCATGGCGGATGCCCAGGCGTATGTCGACGGCATCAACGCCTACCGCGAACAGTCGAAGAACGGCCGCTACTTCCCCGGTGAGTACGTGCTCACCGGCCATGTCGACGCGATCACCAACGCCGGGGAGATCCAGCCCTTCGAGCTCACCGACCTGATCGCCCTCGCCTCCGTCGTCGGCGGGCTCTTCGGCAACGGCGGTGGCGGCGAGGTCCCGTCCGCCCTCGCACTGCTCTCCGCACAGCACAAGTACGGCGTCGAGAAGGGCACCGCGCTCTGGGAGTCCTTCCGCGAGCGCAACGACCCCGAGGCCACCAAGACCCTCCACGAGGGCCAGAGCTTCCCGTACGCGGTCAAGCCCGCCAAGGCCGAGGGCACCGCGCTGCCCGACGCCGGATCGGTCACCCCCGAGCAGCTGGTCTTCGACCGCACCGGCGCGGCGGGCGCCAAGAAGCCCGCACAGGAGCCGGTCCGGGCGCCCGCCAAGTACCGCAAGCTGGAGGGGCTGTTCAAGGACGGCGTGCTGCCCAAGGGCGCCTTCGATCCGACCCAGCACCGCGGGATGTCCAACGCCCTGCTGGTCTCCGGAAAGCGCACCGCCAGTGGTCACCCCGTCGCCGTCTTCGGGCCGCAGACCGGCTACTTCGCCCCGCAGCTGCTGATGCTCCAGGAGATCCAGGGGCCGGGCATCAGCGCCCGCGGCGCCTCCTTCGCCGGTGTCGGCATGTACGTCCAGCTGGGCCGCGGCCAGGACTACGCCTGGAGCGCCACCTCCGCGGGGCAGGACATCACCGACACCTACGCCGTGGACCTGTGCAACACGGACGGCTCCCCGGCCACCAAGGACGCGGTCGCCTACCGCTACCACGGCGACTGTGTCCCGATGGAGAAGCTGGAGCGCACCAACTCCTGGAAGCCGACCATCGCCGACCCGACAGCCGCCGGTTCGTACCGGATGCAGATCTTCCGCACCAAGTACGGCACCGTCACCCACCGCGCCACCATCGGCGGTAAGCCCGTCGCCTACACGGCGCTGCGCTCCACCTACCGCCACGAGGCCGACTCCATCATCGGCTTCCAGATGCTCAACGACCCCTCGTACGTGCGCGACGCGGCGACGTTCCAGCAGGCCGCCCAGCACATCGGCTACGCCTTCAACTGGTTCTACTCCGACTCCCGCGACATCGCGTACTACAACAGCGGCCTCAACCCCGTCCGCAACCCGAAGGTCGACCCGGCGCTGCCCATCAAGGCGGCACCGGAGTACGAGTGGCGCGGCTTCCAGCCGGAGAACAACCTCACCGACTACACGCCGCCCGCCCAGCATCCGCAGTCGGTGAACCAGGACTACTACGTCTCCTGGAACAACAAGCAGGCCGCCGACTACGACTCGGCGGGCTTCGGCAACGGCCCGGTGCACCGCGCCGACCTCCTCGACGACCGGGTCGCGGCCCTCACCGCCGAGGGTGGCGTCACCCGCGCCTCGCTGACCCGGGCGATGTCCGAGGCGGCCGTCACCGATCTGCGCGGTGAGGACGTACTGCCGGAGCTGCTGCGGGTGCTGCAGAGCGAGCCGGTCACCGATCCGCAGCTCAAGAAGGCGGTGCAGCAGCTCGATTCGTGGCGCCGGGACGGCTCCCAGCGCCGGGAGACGGCCGCCGGATCGCACACCTACACCCACCCCGACGCGGTCCGGCTGATGGACGCCTGGTGGCCGCTGCTGGTCAAGGACGCCTTCGCCCCGGAGCTGGGCGGCGATCTCTACCAGGCGCTCAACGCCAACCTCGCGATCGACGAGTCGCCGTCGGCGGGCCACGGCCCGACCGGGGCGCACGCCGGATCGGCGTTCCAGTACGGCTGGTGGAGCTATGTCGACAAGGACCTGCGCTCGGTCCTGGGCGAGAAGGTGCAGGCGCCGCTGGCCCGGCCGTTCTGCGGTAAGGGCGACCTGTCCGCCTGCCGCGACACCCTCCTCGACACGCTGCGCGAGGCGGCCGGGAAGACGGCCGAGCAGGTCTACCCGGGCGACGACAGCTGCAAGGCCGGCGACCAGTGGTGCTCCGACGCGATCATCCACCGCGCCGTGGGCGGCCTCACCCACACCACGATCAGCTGGCAGAACCGCCCCACCTACCAGCAGGTGGTGGAGTTCCCCGCGCACCGCTGACCCGCGGACGCACCGATGGCGGACGCCGGTTGGGGGCCTGTGCCCCGGACCGGCGTCCGCCGCGCGGAGCTCAGCCCAGCTCGCGGGTGCGGGTCTCCGGCAGCGCCAGCACACACAGCAGGGAGACCACGGCCATCGCGCTGACGTACCAGCCCACCGACGCCGAGCCGAACGCCGACTGGAGCCGGGTGGCGACCAGCGGCGCGACCGCACCGCCCAGCACCCCGCCCAGGTTGTAGGCGAGCGAGGCGCCCGAGTACCGCACCGTGGCGCCGAACAGCTCGGGCAGATACGCGCCCATCGGCCCGTACACCACACCCATGCAGAACAGCGCGCCGCCGATGCCGAGGGCGATCAGCACCGGCTGCCCGGTGTCCAGCAGCGGGAAGAGGACCAGGCCCCACACCACGGCCAGACCGGTACCGGCGAGGACCAGCTTGCGGCGTCCGGAGCCGTCCGAGCGGGTCGCGGCCAGCCACGTCCCCGCGGCGAGGAAGAGACAGGCGATCAGCGAAAGACCCAGCATCGTGTTCCGGGAGATGCCGAGGGTGCCGGTGGTGTAGGCAAGGCAGTAGGTCGTCGCGGTGTAGAAGAGGCCGTACGCGATGATCATGCCGCCGGCGCCCAGCAGCAGCTCCTTCGGATGGCGCCGGAAGACATCGAGTGCCGGAACCCGCCCGGCCTCCTGCGCCGCCCGCACCTTCGCGAAGACCGGCGTCTCACTGATCTTCAGCCGGACGAACAGGCCGACGCCGACCAGGAGGAACGACAGCAGGAACGGCACCCGCCAGCCCCAGGAGCGGAACGCCGCGTCGTCGAGGACGGCCGACAGCAGCCAGAACACCCCGGTCGCGGCGAAGAACCCGACGGACGGCCCCAGTTGCGGGAACGCCGCGTACAGGCCCCGGCGCCGCTTCGGCGCGTGCTCGACGGCGAGCAGCGCCGCGCCGCCCCATTCGCCGCCCAGGCCGATGCCCTGCACGAAGCGGAGCAGCACCAGCAGCAGCGGCGCCCAGATCCCGAGCGTGCCGTAGCCGGGCAGCAGTCCGACGCACGCCGTCGACAGGCCCATCATCAGCAGCGACGCCACCAGCACCGACTTGCGGCCGACCCGGTCGCCGAAGTGCCCGAAGATCAGCGAGCCCAGGGGCCGGGCGGCGAACGCCACCGCGTAGGTGGAGAACGACGCGAGGGTGGCGTTCGCCGGGTCGAGGCCCGGGAAGAACGCCTCGTTGAGGACGAGGGCGGCGGCGGTGCCGTAGATGTAGAAGTCGTAGAACTCGATGGCCGTGCCGATGAAGGACGCCACCGCCACCCGGCGCAGGCTCTCCCCGCCGCCCTCCGAGGTGGCCGCGGCGTCCGCCGTTCCCGGCCCGTTCTTCGCTGATGTCGTATCGGTTCGCACGAGCGGCATGCTCACGGTCGGTGCAACGTGCAGTCAATAGATGGGACGGCGTGTCTCGAAGTGTGGGATGCGGGGGAGTGCCCTTCGGGTGCGCCGCTAGGGATGGCGCAGGTAGCGGCGGCGTACGGCCCGGAAGCGGGCCAGGTCGTGCTGCCAGGCGGCGACGACGTCGTCCGTCCCGGCGCCCTTGTCGATCATCGTGCGGACGGCCGCGGAACCGGTCAGCCGGTCGATGCCGAGATCCGGCCGCCAGGCGAAGCCGTCCCACACCTGCTTGGCCGTCACCAGCAGCGCGATACCGGTGCGCACCGGGTCGAACGCCGCCCGGTCCGTCACGTGCAGCTGCACCCCGCCGACCGTCTTCCCGGCGAACTTCGAGAACGCGGGCGCGAAGTACGCCTCCCGGAAACGCACACCGGGCAGCGCGAGTTCACCGGCCGCCGCGGCCCAGCGCCGGTCGATGCCCTCCGCGCCCAGCAGCTCGAACGGCCGGGTGGTGCCGCGCCCCTCGGAGAGGTTGGTGCCCTCGAACAGGCAGGTCCCGGCGTAGACCAGCGCGGTGTCCGGGGTCGGCATGTTCGGGCTGGGCGGCACCCACGGCAGCCCGGTCGCGTCGAAGAAGTCGCCGCGCCGCCACCCGGACATCGCCACCGTCTCCAGCCGCACCGCACGCCCCGCGTCCGCCGCCACGAACTCGTCGTTGAACAGCCGCGCCAGCTCCGTCACCGTCATCCCGTGCGCCTGCGCGATCGGCTTGCGGCCGACGAACGACGCGTACGCCGGATCCAGCACCGGCCCCGCCGCATCCCGCCCGGTCACCGGATTGGGCCGGTCCAGCACCACGAACCGCTTGCCCGCCAGCGCGGCGGCCACCATGCAGTCGTAGAGCGTCCAGATGTACGTGTAGAAGCGCGCGCCGACGTCCTGGATGTCGAAGACCACGGTGTCCACCCCGGACGCGGTGAAGATGTCCGCCAGCTCCCGGCCGCTCTTGCCGTACGTGTCGTACACCGGCAGCCCGGTCGCCGGATCGTCGTACCGCCCCTCGGAACCACCCGCCTGCGCGGTGCCGCGGAAGCCGTGCTCGGGGCCGAACACCGCGCGCAGCCGCACCCGTTCGTCGGCGTGCAGCACATCGACGAGGTGGCGCAGGTCCGGGGTGACGCCGGTGGGGTTGGTGACGATGCCGACCGAGTGGCCGTCGAGGAGGCGGTAGCCGTCGGCGGCGAGCCGGTCGAAGCCGGTGCGCACCGGGCGGCGGGCCGGGCCGCCCGGTGGCGCGGCGGAGGCGGCGGAGGCGGTGGCGGGCGCGGCGGCGAGCGTCGCACCGGCGGCCCCGGTCGCGGCGAGACGGCCGAGCAGCAGACGTCGGGACAGGGTCATGTGCGGCCCTCCGGGAGCGGTGAGCGGACAGGGTCCGTGCCGAGCGCACCGTAACCCGCGCGTGGCCCCTCGGGAACGCGCCGGACGGTGGCGCGTCCGGCTCTTCCACTGCGACATACCGACTGGTTAGTCTGCCTCCTGGGGGAGAGCCGAGCGACCCGACCGAGGGAGAGCCAGCGTGGAAGCCGTACGGGACAAGGCCGTTGTCGTGACCGGGGCGGGCGGGGGGATCGGTGCCGCACTGGCCCGCCGCTTCGCCGCCGAGGGCGCCCGGGTGGTCGTCAACGACCTCGACGCGGCCAAGACGGAGAAGACCGCCGGGGAGATCGGGGGCCTCGCCGTCCCCGGGGACGCCTCCGCGGTCGTCCCGGCCGCCCGCGAGGCGCTCGGCGGCGACATCGACATCTTCTGCGCCAACGCGGGCGTCGGCACCGGCGGCGGCCCCGGGGCGCCCGAGGAGGACTGGGCACTGGCCTGGGACGTCAACGTCATGGCGCACGTACGCGCCGCCCGCGAGCTGCTGCCCGGCTGGCTGGCGCGCGGCGCGGGCCGCTTCGTCTCCACCGTCTCCGCCGCCGGACTCCTCACCATGATCGAGGCGGCGCCCTACAGCGTCACCAAGCACGGCGCGTACGCCTTCGCCGAATGGCTCTCGCTGACCTACCGTCACCGCGGCGTCGCGGTGCACGCCATCTGCCCGCAAGGCGTACGCACCGACATGCTCGCCGCGACCGGCGCCGCCGGGGAGCTGGTCCTCACCCCCACCGCCGTCGAGCCCGCGACCGTCGCCGACGCCCTCTTCGACGCGATGGCCGAGGACCGCTTCCTGGTCCTGCCGCACCCGGAGGTCGCCGGGTACTACACCGCACGCGCCACCGAACCGGACCGCTGGCTCGGCAGCATGAACCGCCTTCAGCAGAAGCTGGAGGAGAGGGAGAACCGATAGTCTGTCTCTTATACACACCGGATGCGGCCGACGAC
>NZ_VKJP01000809.1 GCF_007280575.1 Streptomyces benahoarensis | reverse complement strand
ATATAACGCTTGTTCTGGATGCGCACTTCGGCCCGGTTTGCGGAAAGCGCCATGGATTCCAGAACCTGCCCTTCCTTGGCAAGCGCATCGCCAAGTGCCGTCTGAATGGCCGGCTGCGCTGTCGGATCCTGGGCCCACTGGCCCGACCAGCCTTCGGGATCGGCACTGACAGCCGGACGAGGGCGAACCGGGGCAGGGGCCTTTTCCAACCCGGAAGGATAGGGGGACCTGCGCGGGTTCAGCGAGAACGAGAATTGCGCACCGAAGGTCTCGCCGCCAAGCGAATAAAGCCCCACCTCGTAATTCTCACCAAAGCGGTAATAGGCGGCGAGATTCAGATGACCCGGATCACCGTCTTTGCCGTTCCGGGTTTCGCGCATGTAGTCGTCGTTGGAATATTCGGCGGCAAGGCTCAGCTTGTCGTTGACCTGCCACGAGATGGACGCGAATGGTTTTGCGCTGCCGGTGAACCAATCGTCGATCTGGGGCTTGCCGCCCTGATCGCCGTCTTCCAGCAG
>NZ_VKJP01000808.1 GCF_007280575.1 Streptomyces benahoarensis | reverse complement strand
CACCCGCCGAGGCCCTGGTGCGAGCCGCCCTCGGACGGCCCGACGGTGCCGCCTTCCTCGACGAGCTCGCCGCCCGGGTCGCCCTTGGAGTGGCCGCGGTCAGCGCTGTCCTCGACCCCGGCTGCGTGGTGCTGGGTGGCGAGGTCGGACGGGCCGGGGGCCCGGAATTCGCCGAGCGGGTCGCCGCGCAGCTCGCCCGTATCTCCCCGCTCGCCACCGAGGTGCGGGCCGGAACGGTGGGCGGCCGCGGCGTACTGCGCGGCGCCGTCCTCACGGCGATGGATGCGGCCCAGAACGACCTGTTCCCGGGCCCCACCGAACCACCTCACTGACCGATGGGACCGGCACAGCAGGTCAGAGCCCCAGCGGCCCACCCCCTACGGCCGGAGCCGCCGGGCCCGGCGGGAGCGAGGCCGCACCAGAACCGGAGGACGATCACGACACCCTGGCCCTTATACACATCT
>NZ_VKJP01000807.1 GCF_007280575.1 Streptomyces benahoarensis | reverse complement strand
GGTACGTCTGGTGGCTGGCGGCGCTCAGCTTCGTGGCGATCATCGTCGTCGCGATCCTTCACACCTTTAATTACAATCGCGACTTCTACATTCCTGCCGACACGGTCAGTCGGACGGAAGGTCAAAGGACGCGCGAGCTGGAGATGGCGTGATCCGATGATGCACGCGGAGACTGCACCCCCCGGCGCTGCGGCGCCGGTCTTCTACCAGACCGACGAGGAGGGCCATCATTCCGAGGGCTCGACGATGCTCGGGTTCTGGCTCTACCTGATGAGCGACTGCCTCATCTTCGCGGCGCTGTTCGCCACCTACGGCGTGCTGGGCCGCAGCTACGCGGCCGGCCCCACCGGCGCGCAGCTGTTCGACCTCTCGCTGGTGGCCATCAACACGGCCTTCCTGCTGCTGTCGTCCATCACCTTCGGCTTCGCGATGCTGCAGAAGCAAAAGGGCAACGTGCGCGGCACGCTGGGCTGGCTGGCGATCACCGGCCTGTTCGGCCTGTGCTTCCTGGGCCTCGAGCTCTATGAG
>NZ_VKJP01000806.1 GCF_007280575.1 Streptomyces benahoarensis | reverse complement strand
GCCTGACTGCTGACCCGTCAGCACCACCTCCTCTCTTCCGTTCAGGAAAGTACTTTCCACGGTGGAAAGTGTGTGGCAGGGTGGGGTTGTACGGCGAAGTGCGGCGCCCGGTTGGGGCGTCGGGGAGAGGGGACGGTGAGCGTGATGGCGGCGCAGGAGGACGCACCGGCTGCGGTGGGCGACGGAGCGGGTGTTTCGGCTCTGGACGCGACGGGCGGGCTGCGGGAGGCGGAGGCGGCCCGGGTGCGGGCCGGACTCCGGGCGAGGCTTTTCCCTCGGTGGTACGGCCCGGTGCTCGCGTTGGTCGTGGCGGTGCCCGGCGTCGTGCAGAGCTGGAGCGTGGGGCGGCGCGGGTACCCGGTCCTGGTGTCCCTGCTGGTCTGGTGCGTCGGGATGGCGCTGCTCCTCGTGATACGGCAGTTCGGCGCGCGCAGCACGGGAGTTGTGGTGTCGGATTCCTTGTCGGACCGGCTGCGGCGGAACCGCCTCTGGTTGCTGGCCGCCTTTGTGGGGTGCGGGGCGACGTGGGGCGCGGG
>NZ_VKJP01000084.1 GCF_007280575.1 Streptomyces benahoarensis | reverse complement strand
CCCCCGCCACCCCGCTGGAGGCAGCCTCCGCCCTCCTGGGGGACCCGCCCCGGAGCTGATGAGCCGGGGCGGCGCGGCCGCCTGACGCGGCCGTATCACCGCGGTAATGGCCATATCACCGCTGTTACAGAGGAGTTGGACCGGCGTACCCCGGGGAACGGGGCACAGCGAAGGCTCAGGTCGAAGACCTGAGCCTTCGCCATTTGGGGGCGGGCTTGCTCCACCCGGGCCGTCGGCACCCCCGGGGGCAGCAGAGCTTCACCGACCGGGTCCGCCAGGGCCTGCCGTCGACGTCCCGCCAGCTGCCCGGAGGACGGCAAGCGGGACTCGGATTCGTCGGATCCCGGTTCACACATCAGGGCTGGAGGCCGCGCCCCAGCCACGCATGCGTCCGCAGCTTCACGCGCCCGGCACCACCCGGCCGCGCACGCCCCACGCCGAGCGGCAGTTCACCCAGGTGGAAGGGCCCCCGTCCGGCAAGGTCCGCCGGGCCCAGCCGAGGGAGAAGCGGCCGTCCTGGGAGCCGTCGTGGACGTCCGCGCGGTCGTCCACGACGAGGTTGCGGCCCTCCGAAGAAGTGCCTCCGGCAGGGGCGGGAGCAAGGGCCTCAGCACTCCTCATTCTCGCTGGTCAAAGGCGTTTTTCGCCGACCTGGCCGCCCACCGGGCAGTCCGCTTCGCGAAAGCGCGAGGCCAGCGCCCATCAGCACCGTTCGCGCAGGTCGGAGTCGTACCGCAGGGCTCCGCTCTCCAGCGCACGCCGCTCAACCTCCGCGGGCGCCGCCGCCACCGGAAAATGCCCGGGCCCCCTCTTGACAGCCGCCGAGACCACCAGGCACTGTTCCGTTACGCAGAAACAATATTCCACCATTCGGAATGACCAGTGGTCTCACTCGGAAGGGGCGTCGGGCCTCATGGGATTCACGGACACACGCTTCAACGTCAACCTGTCGATTCTGTTCACCGAACTCCCGCTGCTGGAGCGCCCTGCGGCCGCGCGGGCCGCGGGGTTCACGGCGGTGGAGCTGTGGTGGCCGTGGACCGACGCGCCGGTGCCCGAGCGGTCCGAACTCGACGCCCTGCGCGACGCGTTGCGGGACGCGGGCACCGCCCTGGTGGGCCTGAACTTCTACGCGGGGCAGCTGCCGGGACCGGACCGCGGCGCGCTGTCGCTGCCGGGCGAGGAGTCCGAGCGGTTCCGGGCGAACGTCCCGGTGGCGGTGGATTTCGGCCGCTCGCTCGGCTGCACCGCCTTCAACGCGCTCTACGGCAACCGCGTCGAGGGCGTCGATCCGGCCGAGCAGGACGCGCTGGCGCTGGAGAACCTCGCGTGCGCGGCGCGGGCGGTCGGCGCGGACGGCACCCTGCTGATCGAGGCGCTGAACGCACCGGAGTCGCCGCGCTGCCCGATCGTCTCCGCGCCGAAGGCGGTCGAGGTCGTCGACGCCGTGAACGCCGCGACCGGCCTGGACAACGCCCGCTTCCTGATGGACCTCTACCACCTCTCCATGAACGGCGAGGACCTCGACGAGGTCATCGACCGCTTCACCGGCCGGACCGCGCACGTCCAGATCGCCGACAACCCCGGCCGCTGCGCGCCCGGCACCGGCGATCTGGACCTCGGCGGTCTGCTCGCCCGGCTGCGGAAGAACGGCTACGACGGCTACGTCGGCCTGGAGTACAAGCCCGGCGACGGCCCCTCCGCGGGTGCGTTCGGCTGGCTGCCCGCCCCGCTGCGCGCCGCGCGCTGACCCGCCCACCGCGGCCCCCCAGCCCTTGCCGACCGCGAAAGAGGCGTACCGATGAGCAACCTTTCCAAGATCGCGTGGATCGGCCTCGGCATCATGGGCTCGCCCATGGCCGAGAACCTGATCAAGGCCGGATACGACGTGACCGGCCACACCCTGGAGGCCGGCAAGCTCGACCGGCTGGCCGCGGCCGGCGGCACCGCCGCGGCGTCGATAGCCGACGCGGTCCGCGACGCGGACGTGGTGCTCACGATGGTCCCGGCCTCCCCGCAGGTCGAGGCCATCGCGTACGGCCCGGACGGCGTCCTGGAGAACGCCCGGCACGGCGCGCTGCTGATCGACATGTCCTCGATCACCCCGCAGACCAGCATCGACCTGGCCGCGAACGCCGCCGCCAAGGGCATCCGGGTGCTGGACGCCCCGGTCTCCGGCGGCGAGGCCGGTGCCGTCGAGGCCGCCCTGTCGATCATGGTCGGCGGTGACCCGGCCGACTTCGACGCCGCCAGGCCGCTCTTCGAGGCGCTGGGCCGGACCGTCGTGCTCTGCGGCCCGCACGGTTCGGGGCAGACGGTCAAGGCCGCCAACCAGCTGATCGTCGCCGTCAACATCCAGGCGTGCGCGGAGGCCGTGGTCTTCCTGGAGAAGTCCGGCGTCGACCTCGGCGCGGCCCTCGACGTCCTCGGCGGCGGGCTGGCCGGGTCCACCGTCCTGACCCGGAAGAAGGAGAACTTCACGAACCGCGACTTCGCGCCCGGCTTCCGTATCGACCTGCACCACAAGGACATGGGCATCGTCACCGACGCGGCCCGCAACGTCGGGGCGGCGCTGCCGGTCGGCGCGGTCGTCGCGGGCCTCGTCGCCTCGCTGCGCGCCCAGGGAGATGGAGGGCTCGACCACTCCGCCCTGCTGCGCGGCGTGGAGCGGCTGTCCGGGCACACCGCCGACGCCTGATGGGCGGCGCGCCGCGGCGCGTCCCCGCCCTGCGCGGCGTGGTCCTGGTGGGGTCGTCGGCCGCGGCGTACGCGGCGGCCGGGGGCGGGCGGCTACGGACGGTGGCCACCGCCGCCGGTCCCCCGGGCGGGGAGACCCCCACCGCGATCGGTGTCCGTACGGCGCTGGACGCGGCGGAGCCGACCGGCGCGGACGGCGCGGGCGGCGCGGGAGCGAGTCCCGGGCACCGAGACTTCCGGACGGCGTCCGCGCCGACCGCGCGCGTTCTCACCACGGAGTCCGGCGCCCCCGTCGCCGACAACCAGAACTCCTCCACCGCCGGCGTCGGCGGCCCGATCGTCCTCCAGGACCAGCATCTGCTGGAGAAGCTCGCGCGGTTCAACCGCGAGCGCATCCCGGAGCGCGTCGTGCACGCCCGGGGCTCCGGCGCCTACGGCCACTTCGAGGTGACCGACGACATCACCGGCTTCACCAGCGCCGGCTTCCTGAGCGCCGTCGGGAAGCGCACCGAGCTGTTCATCCGCTTCTCGACCGTCGCCGACAACCTCGGCGGGCCGGACGCGGCGCGCGACCCCCGCGGCTTCGCCGTGAAGTTCTACACCGAGGAGGGCAACTACGACCTCGTCGGCAACAACACCCCGGTCTTCTTCATCAAGGACCCGCTGAAGTTCCCGGACTTCATCCACTCGCAAAAACGCGACCCGTTCACCGGCAAGCAGGAGCCGGACAACGTCTGGGACTTCTGGGCCCACGCCCCCGAGGCCACCCACCAGGTCACCTGGCTGATGGGCGACCCCGGCATCCCCGCGTCGTACCGCCACATGAACGGGTACGGCTCGCACACCTACCGGTGGACCAACGACCGGGGCGAGTCCTTCTTCGTCAAGTACCACTTCAAGACGGACCAGGGCATCCGCTGCCTCAGCGCCGAGCAGGGCGCCGAGCTGTCCGGCACCGACCCCAACAGCCACCAGACCGACCTGCTCCAGTCCATCGAGCGCGGTGTGTACCCGTCGTGGACGCTGTACGTGCAGCTGATGCCGGAGGCCGAGGCGGCGGACCACCGCTTCAACCCGTTCGACCTCACCAAGGTGTGGCCGCACAAGGACTACCCGCTCCAGCGGGTCGGCCGCATGGTGCTGGACCGCAACCCCGACAACGTCTTCGCCGAGGTCGAGCAGTCCGCCTTCTCCCCGAACAACTTCGTGCCCGGCATCGGCCCGTCGCCCGACAAGATGCTCCAGGGCCGCCTCTTCGCCTACGCCGACGCGCACCGCTACCGCCTGGGTGTCAACCACACCCAGCTGCCGGTGAACGCCCCGAAGGCGACCACCGCCGACAACTACGGCCGCGACGGCCTGATGGCCACCCACGCCTACGACCGGCACGCGAAGAACTACGAACCCAACTCCTACGGCGGGCCCGTGCAGAGCGATCGGCCGCTCGCCGCGCCGCTCGCCGTGGACGGCCACGTCGGCACCCATGCGGCGCACGCGCACGCCAAGGACGACGATTTCTTCCAGGCGGGCGAGCTCTACCGGCTGATGTCCGAGGACGAGAGGCAGCGGCTGATCGCCAACATCGCCGGCGGTCTCGCGAAGGTCGGCCGCGAGGACGTCATCGAGAAGAACCTCGCCCACTTCCACGCCGCCGACCCCGAGTACGGCAGGCGCATCGAGGCGAAGGTCCGTGAACTGCGCGAGGACTGACGGGAACCACCCGCGTACGGCCCGGATCCGCAGGTCACGGATCCGGGCCGTCCGTACATGCGGACGGCGGCGCGCGCACGGCCGGAGCAAGGGCGCGGCGCGCGCCCGCGTACGCGCCCCCTGCGCCCGGGTCATGGCCCCGCGGGGGCCGTACGCTCCCCCGATGTCCCCGGCCGACCGGCGGCAATCGGCGCGAATCCGCCCCCTGTCGGCCTGTTCGGGGGCACGATGGCAGAAATCAGCAGGCGCGCGGCGCCGGAAGACCGCCGCCCCGCCCGATCGACCGCCAGGAGCAACCATGGCCGACAGCGTGCCGGTGCGGTGCCCCACGTGCCGCCGCGAGAACGCCTTCACCCCGCCGACCTTCCCCTGCGCGTGCGGGGCGCCGCTGACGGTGCCGGTGCTGCGCGGCGGCGTCCCCGTCGAGATCGTGCACCGCACCTGGCAGGGTTCCTGGGTGATGGTGCGCTGCGACATCTGTGGCCGCCAGGACGAGTGGCCCGCGCCGGAGTCCGGCTGCGTCTGCGGCACGGTCGTCCGCATCCCCGTCGTGCCCGTCCCGCCCGCACCGCCGCGCGGCGCCACCCCCGGCAGCCGCGGTACGGCACCGGCCGCCCCGCCCCAGGTGCTGCGCCCGGCGTTCCGCCCGATCACCATCCGCACCGCCCGGGACTGCGTCACGGCCGCCGCGCAGTATCTGAAGTGGCTGGGCTTCACCGACATCCGCCGTACCCAGGAGCGGACGGCGTCCGGGGTGGATCTGCGGGGCACCGGCGTGGTCGCGCAGGTCGACCCGACGACGCGGTCCACGGCGCTCCGCGAGATCGAGTGCGTCTGGCTCAACGGCCTCCACGACTCCGCCATCACCGTCTTCTTCTCCCTCGCCGGGTACGCCCACGATGCCCGCTGCCGCGCCGACGACCTGCACATCCCGCTCTTCGTCATGGACCTCACGGGCACCCCGCAGCCGGTCAACGACGCCGCCGACGAACTGATCCGCAAGGGGGCGCAGCGGCCCGGGTGACGCGCGCGGGTCCGCGCGTTCCGGTACGCCGACGCCGCCCGGCCCCGTCCCTATGAGCCGCAGGGCATGCCCGTCACGGGCCGGAATCCGGTTGCGGGGGCGGGGCCCGTCGGCGCAGACTCCGCGGATGATCATCCGTCCGGCCCATGAGACCGAACTCCCCGCCCTGCGCCCCCTGGAGAGCGCCGCGGGCGCGCCCTTCCACGACATCGGGATGGCCGCCGTGGCGGACGACGAACCGCCCGCCCTCGCCACCCTCGCGGCCAGCCTGCGCGCCGGGCGACTGCTCGTGGCGTACGCCGAGGAAGGGCCCGGCGACGGCCTCGCCGGATACCTGATGTGGGAGCCGGTCGACGGCGCCACCCACATCGAGCAGGTGTCGGTGGCCCCCGCGTACGCCCACCGCCGTATCGGACAGGCCCTCATCGACCGGGCCGCACACGACGGCGGCGACCGCCCGCTGACCCTGACGACCTTCCGCGATGTTCCGTGGAACGCGCCCTACTACGCCCGGCTCGGCTTCCGCCCGCTCGCCGACGCGGAGCTGACGCCCGGCCTGCGCGCCATCCGGGCCCACGAGGCGGAGCTGGGGCTGGACCGGTGGCCCCGGCTGTGCATGCGGCGGGAGGCGGCGACCGCCTGACGGCGGCGGGCCGGGGCCCACGGCCGGATGCGGGGCGCGGGCGGCCCGGCGGGCACCCGGGGCGGCCCGGCGGGCACCCGGGGCTGCGCGGTCACGGGGCGGCGCGGTCACGGGCCACCGCCCTCGCTGCCCACCGGGAGCCCGCCCGGCACCCGCCCGGCACCCGCCCGGCATAATGCCGCCATGATCGACGCCGAGGCGCTGCGCGCCGTCTGCCTGGAACAGAACGGCGCGGGCGAGGAGTTCCCGTTCCCGCGCAGCCCGGACCTGTCCGTCTTCAAGGTCGGCGGCAAGATCTTCGCGCTGACGAACCTGACGGCCACGCCGCTCTCCGTCAGCCTCAAATGCGACCCCGAACTGGCCCCGCAACTGCGCGCCGCCCACCCGGAGATCATCCCCGGCTACCACCTCAACAAGCGGCACTGGAACACCGTCACGCTGACCGGCTCGCTCCCCGACCGCCTGGTGCGGGAGATGATCGAGGACTCCTACGATCTGGTCGTCGCGGGCCTGCCCCGCGCCCAGCGGCTCCGCCTCGACCGGGCGGAGCCCCGGCGGAGCTGAGCGCGCGGCCCCGGAAGCGGCCGCCCCGGGCCGCCCGCCGATCCGCGCCGTTCAGACCGTACGGTGCAGCCGCCACACCAGGTCCACCCGCGTCCCCGGCTCGCCCGTGGGCGACGGTGCGGGGCGCTCCACCGCCTCCCGCGTCACCACCCGCCAGGTCTCCGGCAGCGCGAGCTGGTCCAGGACGCCGTCCAGCGTCGGGAAGACCGCGTCGAAGGGGTGGTCGTGCTCGCCCTGCCACGAGGGCCAGCCGCCGTGCAGCACCAGCAGCAGTGTGCCGCCCGGAGCGACCGCCTCGGCGGCCAGCCGCAGCACGCGGTCCTGGTCCAGTGCCACCGGCGATTGCAGGAACTGGGCGCTGACCAGGTCGTACGTCCCCTCCGGGAAGGTGACGCCCAGCTCGTGCCGCTGCCAGGCGGTGCGCGCGGCGACGCCCGCGGCCGCGGCGTGGGCGGCTGCCCGGCGCAGCGCCGTGGCGGAGATGTCGACGCCGGTGATGTGCCAGCCGCGCCCGGCGAGCCAGACGGCGTCGGCGCCCTCCCCGCAGCCCAGCTCCAGGGCGGTGCCGGGCGTCAGATCGCCGGCCTCGCGGACGAGCAGCGGGTTGGGGTTGCCGCTCCAGACCCGGTCGCTGTCGCGGTAGCGGTCCTCCCAGAAGCGGGTCGGGTCGGTGGTCGGGGGCGTGGCGGACATGGCGCTCCTCGGGTGTGGTCGGCAGTCCGGCGCGCCGGGCGGGCGCACCGGCGGCCAGGATCGCGCCCGTGCCGGGAGCCGCCAAGGAAGGTTGCCGGAACGGCAACGCCGCCCGGCGGGCGGAGCACCCGGCCCGCCCGGCTATGCCCCGTACGCCTCCCCCGCCAGCCGCTCCCGCAGCTCCACCTTGCGGACCTTGCCGCTGACCGTCATCGGGAAGTTCTCGACCAGCTCCAGGCGGCGCGGGATCTTGAAGTGGGCCAGGCGGGTGCGGCAGTACTCCGTCAGTTCGTCGAGGGTGAGGGGGTCGGTGGCGTCGCGGAGGATGACGCAGGCGGCGATCTCCTCGCCGTACTTCGCGTCGGGGACGCCGACCACCTGGACGTCGGAGATCTTCGGGTGGGCGTGCAGGAACTCCTCGATCTCGCGCGGATAGACGTTCTCCCCGCCCCGGATGATCATGTCCTTGATGCGGCCGACGATGCGGACGTAGCCGTCGTCGTTCATCACCGCCAGATCGCCGGTGTGCATCCAGCGCTCGGCGTCGATGACCTCCGCGGTGCGCTGTGGGTCCTCCCAGTAGCCGAGCATCACGCTGTAGCCGCGGGTGCACAGTTCGCCCGTCGCGCCGCGCGGCACGGTCGCGCCGGTCACCGGGTCGACGACCTTGACCTCGATGTGCGGCAGCACCCGGCCCGCCGTCGCCGTACGGTGCTCCAGGTCGTCGTCGCGGCGGGTCTGGGTGGAGACCGGGGAGGTCTCGGTCATGCCGTAGCAGATGGACACCTCCGCCATGTGCATCTCGGCGACCACCCGCTTCATCACCTCCTCCGGGCAGGGCGAGCCCGCCATGATCCCGGTGCGCAGCGACGACAGGTCGTACCCGCCGAACTCGGGGTGCTCCAGCTCGGCGATGAACATCGTCGGGACGCCGTAGAGCGAGGTGCAGCGCTCGTCCTGGACGGCACGGAGCGTGGCGGCCGCCTCGAAGGAGGGGGCGGGGATGACGACGCAGGCGCCGTGCGAGGTGGCCGCGAGGTTGCCCATCACCATGCCGAAGCAGTGGTAGAAGGGCACCGGCAGGCAGATCCGGTCGTGCTCGGTGTAGCCGACGGTCTCCCCCACCCCGTAGCCGTTGTTGAGGATGTTGCCGTGGGAGAGGGTCGCGCCCTTGGGGAAGCCGGTGGTGCCGGAGGTGTACTGGATGTTGACCGGGTCCCCGGGCGACACCGCGGCGGCGCAGGCGGCCAGCCGCTCGCGGGGCACGGCGGCGCCGGACGCCAGCAGCTCCCCCCAGCCCGGGTCGCCGAGGTGCACCACCTTGCGCAGCGCGGGGCAGTCGCCGCGCACCTCGGCCGCCATCTTCCGGTAGTCGCTGCTCTTGTGGCCGGTCGCGGCGACCAGCAGCCGGGTGCCCGACTGCCGCAGGACGTAGCCGAGTTCGTGGGTGCGGTAGGCCGGGTTGACGTTGACGAGAATGGCGCCGATGCGGGCGGTGGCGTACTGGAGGAGCAGCCACTCGGGGCAGTTGGGGGACCAGATGCCGACCCGGTCGCCGTTGCCGATGCCGTGGGCGAGCAGGCCGAGCGCGACCTCGTCGACGTCGTGGTCCAGCTCCGCGTAGGTCCAGCGCCGCCCGGACGGGACGTCGACCAGCGCCTCCCGGTCGCCGCACCGCGCGGCGGTGCGGGTGAGGTCGGCGCCGATGGTGCGGTGGAGCAGCGGCTGCGCGGTGTCCCCGCGGGCGTAGGCGGATGCCGTGCCGTCCGGGGAGGGTGCGGCGGCGGTCTCCGTGGCGGGTGGGGTCATCGGTGGTTCTCCTCCCGGTATTCGGCGCCGCCGTCGCCCTGCGCGGTGCGTTCGCGCAGCTCGATGCGGCGGATCTTTCCGGAGACGGTCTTGGGCAGGTCGGCGAATTCCAGCCGCCGGATGCGCTTGTACGGGGCCAGCACCTCGCGGGAGTGCGCGAACAGCGCCTTCGCGGTCTCCGGGCCGGGCTCCCAGCCCTCGGCCAGCACGATGTACGCCTTGGGAACGGCGAGGCGCAGCGGGTCGGACGCCGGGACGACCGCGGCCTCGGCGACCGCCTCGTGCTCCAGGAGCGCGCTCTCCAGCTCGAACGGGGAGATCTTGTAGTCGGATGCCTTGAACACGTCGTCGGCGCGGCCGACATAGGTGATCCAGCCGTCGGCGTCGCGGGCGCCGATGTCGCCGGTGCGGTAGTAGCCGCCCGTCATCACCTCGGCTGTGCGCTCCGGGTCGCCGTGGTAGCAGGCCATCAGGCCGACCGGGGACGAGGAGAGCGCCAGCGCGATCTCGCCCTCGTCGGACGGGGCGCCGGTGACCGGGTCGAGCAGGACGACGTCGTAGCCGGGCGTGGGGCGGCCCATCGAACCGGGCTTGATCCGCTGGCCCGGCGTGTTGGCGACCTGCACGGCGGTCTCGGTCTGCCCGAAGCCGTCGCGGATGGTCACGCCCCAGGCGGCGCGGACCTGCTCGATGATCTCCGGGTTGAGCGGTTCCCCTGCCGCGACGATCTCCCGCGGCGGGCGCTTGAGGGCCGACAGGTCGGCCTGGATGAGCATCCGCCACACCGTCGGCGGCGCGCAGAAGCTGGTCACCCCGGCGCGGTCCATCTCCGCCATCAGCCGGCCCGCGTCGAAGCGGGTGTAGTGGTGGATGAAGACGGTTGCCTCGGCGTTCCACGGGGCGAAGAGATTGGACCAGGCGTGCTTGGCCCAGCCGGGTGACGAGATGTTCAGATGCACATCGCCGGGGCGCAGCCCGATCCAGTACATCGTCGCGAGATGCCCGACCGGGTACGAGGTGTGGGTGTGCTCGACGAGTTTGGGGCGGGCGGTGGTGCCGGAGGTGAAGTACAGCATCAGCGAGTCGTCGGCCCGGGTCGGCCCGGTCGGCACGAACGCCTCGGACGCCTCCCGTGCTTCCTCGTACGCCAGCCAGCCCTCGGGGGCGCCGCCCACCGCGATCCGGGTGTAGCCGCCGGGCACCTGGTCGAACTTGGGGGTGTCCTCGGCCCGCGCGATGACGAAGCGGGCCCTGCCGCGGGTGATGCGGTCGGTGAGGTCGACGGGGCCGAGCAGCGGCGTCGCGGGGATCACCACGGCGCGCAGCTTCATCGCGGCGAGGGCGGTCTCCCACAGCTCGGTCTGGTTGCCGAGCATCACCACGATGCGGTCGCCGGGCCGTACGCCGTGGGCCGCGAGCCAGGAGGCGGTCCGGTCGGAGCGGCGGCGCATCTCCGCGAAGCTGATGCGGGTCTCGGTGCCGTCCTCCTCGACGATGTGCAGGGCGGTGCGGTCGTTGTCGCGGGCGATGACGTCGAACCAGTCGAGCGCCCAGTTGAAGTGCGCGGGCCGCGGCCAGCGGAAGTGCGCGCGGGCGCCCTCGTAGTCGTCGCCGAAGCGCACCAGCAGGTCCCTGGCGGCCCGGAACTCCTCGGTCGCGTCCGGCGAGCGGCCTTCCTGCGTCCCGTCCCTGTCCAGCATGTGTCCTCCTCATTGCCCCACGCCTGGTGGACATCGTGTAATCAGTGACGCATGTCTCACCACCCCCGTACGGGGGGAAGCGGAGGTTATGGGTGTACGGCGAGCCGGGGACGGACACGTCCGCAGACCTGGGGGCGGCTCTGGCGCGGTTGCGCCGCTACAGCGGACTGCCGGTGGCGTTCGGCGGGCTACAGGCCGGGCACGGACGCTACCGGCTCAACTCCCTGGCCGGTACGGCGACCGCCGCGCTGCGCGGTCTCGACATTCACCACGGCAACGGCGTCGGCGGCAAGGCGGTGGCGCTGCGCCGCCCGTTCACGGTGACCGATTACCACACCTCCGTGGTGATCAGCCATGAGTACGACGCGGTGGTCGCCACCGAGGGGCTGCGGTCGGTGGTGGCGGTGCCGGTGGTGGTGCGGCGCCGGGTGCGCGGGGTGCTGTACGGCGCACTGCGCACCCCGGTGCGGCTCGGTGACGGCCCGCTGTCCGCGGCGATGGACGCGGCGCGGGAGCTGGAGGAGGCGCTGCTGCTCCAGGACGAGGCGGCGCGGATGCTGGCGGCGACGCGGCAGCCGGCCGTCGATCCGGCGCGGTGGGAGGAGGTCCGCGAGGCCCACGGCGATCTGCGGACGCTGGCCCAGCGGGTCACCGATCCGCTGCTGCGCCAGGAGATGCTGACGGCCTGCGGACGGCTCGCCGCCGCCTCCCCGGACCGCGCCGCCCCGTCGGGCGAGGCGCCGGCACTGCCCGCGGCGCGCGAGGCCCCCATGCTGGCGCCGCGCGAGGTGGACGTCCTGGTGTGTGTCGCGGCGGGCGCCACCAACGCCGAGGCGGCGGAGCGGCTCGGGCTGCGCCCGGAGACCGTCAAGAGCTACCTGCGGTCGGCCATGCGGAAGTTGGGCACACACTCCCGGATGCAGGCGGTCATCGCGGCGCGAAGGGCGGGGTTGTTGCCGTAGGGACCGCCGGGCGAAGCGCCCCGGGCGCGGGCCGCCCCTGCCGGGAAATGCCGTTGCCGGGTCCGGGCGCGGGCCGCCATCATCCCCACATGATCGATACCTCCGCCCTCGACGAGAAGCCCGTCCTTCCCGGTGCCCGTATCCGGCTCGTACCGCTGGAGCCGCGGCACGCCGCCGACTACCACGCCGCAACACTGGACCCGGAGATCCGCCGGCTGACCGGCAGCCACCACGACTTCACGCCGCAGGAGATCGAGGCGTGGTGCGCCGTGTCCGCGACGCAGCCCGGACGGCTCGACCTCGCCATCGAAGACCGGGAGAGCGGCCGCTTCCTCGGGGACCTCTCGCTGAAGGACGTCGACCCGCACAACGCCCACGCCACCCTGCGCATCCTCCTGGTCGCCGGCGCCACCGACCGCGGTCTGGGCACCGAGGCGATCCGGCTGCTCCTGGACCACGCCTTCGACCGCGTCCGGCTGCACCGCGTCCGGCTGGAGGTCTTCGCCTTCAACGACCGTGCCCGGCGCGCGTACGAACGCTGCGGCTTCACCGTGGAGGGCCGGATGCGGCAGGCGCTGCGCTGGGACGGCGCCTGGCACGACGTGCTGGTGATGGCGGCGCTGCGCACCGAGCGGACGGACGGCGCCCGCGCGCCACGCTGAGCGCCCCGGGCGCCGTTCCGGGCCCGCCGTACGCGGCGGGCCCGCGCCCTTCGCGAACCGCCGGCGCGTCACCAGGCGTGGGGGCGGGGCCGTGATCTCGGCGAGATCCTGTCGCCCGAAATCCCGGAATTCATGGGGTCCAGACCGCTTTGCCAATGCCCCCCGATGCTCATGGAAGGGTAATCCGGGAACAAATAAGACACAGGTAATCATGTCATTACAGCGTGTTATAGTGACGGCCGCCCGCCGCCCCGCTGAGACGAGAGGGCTCTCGCTCGCATGCTGTTGGATCCTCCTGTCGCCCCACCCGTGAACGGCTCGCTCCCCCCGGCCGTGCGGAACGCCGGAACGCCCGCCGGATGTCACGGGAATCGCACGTCCCCGCGAGGGGGCGGCACGCGACCGGGCATCGCCCCCGATCTGCCGGAAATCCGGTAACGCGCGCGATGCGCGCCCACATACCCACCCACTCCCGCTCACGCCGGGCCCGGACGGCACCCGGCACAGCACGGGCGTCGGTGCATCCCTCCGCTCCCCAGTGCCCGGCCCGCCTGGCGGGTCACCCCTTATGCCGGCCCGCTGCCCCGCCCCGGGACCCGGTGCGGTGGCCCGGCCACCACCCTGCCCGTCCCTGACGCGACACCCTCCGGTGCCGGGCCCGCTCGGCCCCGACCGGCCCCCGGCTCCGTCCGCCTCCCCGTCACTCCGTGCTGAAGCCCTCCGGCCACGGAGACGAGGCCGTCACCCCTTCCTCCACCGACCGCATCGTCCTGCCCTCCCCACTCCTGCCCGAACACGGCAGGCGGTTCACCGACCCCTAGGACGCTCCCCCGTGCTGACCGTACTGACCGGAGCCACCGGATTCTTCGGCTCCCACCTGCTCATACGACTCCTGCAACGCCCCGGGGAGGTGACGGCCCTCGTACGCCAGGATGGCGACGCGGGCCGGCGCCGCCTGGAACACGCCCTGCGCGCCACCGGGGAACCGCTCCCCGAGGACCTGCACACCCGGGTCCGGCTGCTCCGCGCCGACCTCACCGAACCGCTCCTCGGCCTCAGCCCCGAGCGCCACCGCGAACTGGCCGGCCAGGCCGACGTGATCTGGCACAACGCGGCCGTCATCGACCTCGCCGCGCCCCTGGAACAGGTGATGCGGGTCAACGTCGAAGGCACCCGCCGCGTACTCGAACTGGCCTCGGCCGCCCCCGGTCCGCTTCCCCGTGTCCTCTACACCAGCAGTTCCTACGTGGCCGGCGGACGCCTGGAGGGGACGGTCCTGGAGGACGACCTCGACGACCGGTACGGCTTCCGCACCCCCTACGAACAGTCCAAGTACGCCGCCGAACAGGCGGTCCGCGGCTGGGCCCACGACCGGAACCACCCGGTGACCGTGCTGCGGCCCAGCGTGCTCACCACCGACCGGGCGCTGCCCCGCAACGCACCGCTGCACCCCCTGGCCGAAGTGGGCGCCCGACTGTCCCTGTTGTCCCGGCTCGGCCCGTCCCGGCTGTTCCCCGGCGCCACCCCGGACACCCCGGCGGTCGTCGAGGTGCCCGGCCGCGCGGACGCCATGATGAACCTGGTCCCGGTCGAGTACGCGGCCGAGGCATCGGTGCACGTCGCCCTGCGCACCCCCCAGCGGCTCGTCGAGACCTTCCATCTGACGCATCCGCGGGAAACCCCGGTGTCCGCCTGCCTGGACGCCATGCGCGACCTGTGCCCCTGGCTGGACCTGCGGGTGGGACCGGACGCCCCGTCCCACACCTCCGAGCACGGGACGCAGCAGCTCGCCCAACTCCTGGGCGGCATCCACCCGTACACGCGCCTGCACCGGACCTACGACCGGACCGCGCTGCTCGACGCCCTGGGCCACGCCCTCCCCGATCCCCCCGCCCCGGACAGGAACTATCTCGTCGCGGTCCTGCGCAGCGCCCCGTCCGTCGCCGCTTCCCTCACCCCCTGAAGGAGACCCACCATGTCCACCCCTTACGAAAAGCTCGCCGACATCCTCGTGGAAGAGCTCGGGCAGGACCGGGACGACCTGTCCCCGTCCGCGACCTTCTCCGAGATCGGTCTCGACTCCCTCTCCCTCGCCGAACTGAGCGTCATCGCCATGGACAAGACCGGCGTCGAAATCGAAGATCTCACGCCCGAGTCCACCCTCGCGGAGGCCGCCGCGCTGCTCGACGCGGCGGCCTCGGGAGCGGACGCGGGGTCCGCCATATGAGGCGCGACGACATCGCCGTCACCGGCATGGGCATGGTCACCCCGGTCGGCGTCGGTACCGAGGCGAGCTGGCAGGGGCTGCTGGACGGCCGGTCGGCCGCCGCCACCGACCCCCGGCTCGACAGGCTGGACGTCGACTTCACCTGCCGCGTGCCCGGCTTCGAACCGGGCAAGCTGCTCGGCCGCGCGCTCGCCTCCCGGCTGGACAGCCATGCCCATCTCGCGCTCGTCGCCGCCCGCGAGGCGGTCGCGGACGCCGGGCTCGCCACCGAGGAGTGGGACGCGACCCGGGTCGGCGTCGTCCTCGGCGTCGGCTGCAACAGCCTGGAGCAGTACCACCGGGAATTCGGCCGGCTCAACTCCGACCGGGCCAAGCTCATCTCCCCGCGCGCCATCGTCCGCAGCGTGCCCAACATGGTCCCCGCCGAGGTCGCGCTCGACCTCGGCGCGCGCGGCCCGAGCCTGGCCGTCTCCACCGCCTGCGCCTCCGGGACGACCGCCCTGAGCATCGCGCGGGACCTGCTGCGCAGCGGCTCCTGCGACATCGTGCTGGCCGGCGGATCCGAATCGGGCACCGCCCCGGTCACGGTCGCCTGCTTCCAGCAGATGCGCACGCTGTCCGAGCGCACCCACGACCCCGGCGGGGCATCCCGGCCGTTCGACCAGGACCGGGACGGGTTCGTCCTCGGGGAGGGCGCCGGAATCCTGGTGCTGGAGCGCGCCGAGCACGCGGCGGCCCGCAACGCCCGCGTGCACGCCCTGCTGGCGGGCTGCGGCAACTCCACCGACGCCCACCACGTCACGGCACCCCACCCGGAGGGCCGGGGAGCCGTCCAGGCCCTCCGGCAGGCCCTGGACGACGCCGGACTCACCCCCGCCGACGTGGACCACGTCAACGCGCACGGCACCTCGACCGCCCTGAACGACCAGGCCGAACACCGCGCCCTGCGCGCCGTGTTCGGCACGCCGCCGCCCGTCACCGCCAACAAGAGCGTCCTGGGGCACTGCCTCGGCGGCGCCGGCGGCATAGAGGCGGCGGCGACGGTCCTCAGCCTCCGGCACCAGACCATCCCGCCCACCGCCAACCTCGACACGCTCGATCCCGACATCGACCTGGACGTCGTGCACAAGGTGCCCCGCCCCACGCGGATCAGGGCCGCTCTCAGCAACTCCTTCGGGTTCGGCGGCCAGAACGCGGTGGTCGTGTTCACCGCCGTCTGACGCCCGAGGGCTCCGCACCCGGAGCCGGTGAACGGCCTTCGCCCCCTCGCGGGGCGGAGGCCGTCTCCTTGCCGTCTCCCTTCGGCCCGGCCATCCGCCGTCAGGCGACCGAACCTATCCGCGGCGGGTCCCGGTGAATGGGGGTGTGCGCGCCGGTGAGGGGCGCGCCGGTGCCGCCGCGGCGGTTGGCGACGATCTCGGCGGCGATGGACAGCGCGGTCTCCTCCGGGGTGCGGGCGCCGAGGTCGAGGCCGATCGGTGAGCGCAGCCGGTGGAGCTCCAGCTCCGTCAGCCCGGCGTCGCGCAGGCGCTCCAAGCGGTCGAGGTGGGTGCGGCGGGAGCCCATCGCGCCGACGTACGCCACCGGCAGCCGCAGCGCACGCTCCAGCAGCGGGACGTCGAACTTGGCGTCGTGGGTGAGGACGCAGAGCACCGCGCGGGCGTCCAGGTCCTGGGAGTCGAGGTAGCGGTGCGGCCAGTCGACGACGATCTCGTCGGCGTCGGGGAAACGGCCCGCGGTGGCGAAGACGGGCCGGGCGTCGCAGACGCTCACGTGGTAGCCGAGGAACTTGCCGACCCTGACCAGCGCGGCGGCGAAGTCGATCGCCCCGAAGACCAGCATCCGCGGCGCGGGCACCGAGCTCTCCACCAGCAGCGTCACCGGCTCCCCGCACCGCGACCCGTCCGCGCCGATCTCGACGGTGGCGGTGCGCCCCGCCTCCAGGAGCGCCCGCGTCTCGGCTGCGGCGGTGCGGTCCAGGTCGCGGTGGCCGCCGAGGGTGCCGGTGACGGTGCCGTCGGGGCGTACCAGCAGGGCGCGGCCCAGGAGCGCGGGCGGGCCCTGCACCACGCGGGTGAGGGCCGCCGCCTCCCCGCGGGCGGCGGCGGCCAGCGCCCCGGCGAGCGCGTCGGCGTCCGCCGTCCGCGCCCCGTCCGAGGCGGCCGAGGCGGCGTCCCGGCCTGTGGCACGGACCGGTGTGACGAGGATGTCGATGGTGCCGCCGCAGGTCAGGCCCACGGCGAAGGCGTCCTCGTCGCTGTAGCCGAAGCTTTCGCGGACCGGCGCGCCGCTCTCCAGCGCCTCCTGGCACAGCGCGTAGACCGCGCCCTCCACGCATCCTCCGGAGACCGAGCCGAGGGCCGTGCCATCGGCGTCGACGGCGAGCGCGGCGCCCGGGTGGCGCGGTGCGCTGCCGTGGGTGGCCACGACGGTGGCCACCGCGAAGTCGCGCCGCTGCTCGACCCACCGGTGCAGTGCGTCGGCGATGTCCAGCATCTCGATTCTCCTCACGAAGGGGGCGGGCGGGGCTGTCCGACGCCGAGCCGGCTTTCTCTCGGGTGGAGGGCGAAGTGGACGACGAAGACCAGGGTCAGCGCCCACATGAAGCCCCCACCTCACGCCATCTGCCCTGTGCCGCCCGGATGACGGTGCAGGAGATGACGCCGGCGCCGACGCCCGCGGTGATGTCGTAAGTGAACGGCATCAAGGCGACCGTGAGGAAGACCGGGACGGATGTCGCGCGGTCGCTCCAGTCGACATGGGCGGCCGCGCTCATCATCATCGCGCCGATGACGACGAGGGCGGCCGACGCGACCTGCGCCGGGACCAGTTGGGTGAGCGGGCCGCCCTCACCCCTGCCGACGAATCCGGCCTTGACCAGCCCGAGGAGGGCGACGAACATCCCGATGCCCATGGTGATGGCGTGCTTGAGGGCCTGCGGAATCGCGTTCATGATCATTTGAAGGTGGTGATGCCGCCGCGCACTTCGCGGGCGGGCGTCGAGCCGCGGTCGGAGATGTGGAAGTGCCGGTCGAGCCACGCGCGTCCGGCGGGCTGACGCGTGCCGTGGCCCGCGTCGTCCGCCGTCGTCGGTGGCCGGGTGGGCTGCTGGGTCATGGTGCCTGGCTCCCAGGTGCTCAAGGGGCCCGCTCCGGGCGGGCTCCGGGCGGCTCCGGGCGGCTCCGGGCGGCTCCGGGCGGCTCCGGGACGGAACATCGGCTGCACGACCCGGGGGACGGCCCGAGGCGGACGGGGCCGCCCTGCGCTGCTCGGACGGCGACCGGGCCGGGCCGCGGCGCGGCGCGCGCCCGGCCCGGTGGCTCAGGTGCCGGTGAGGTGTTCGGGGCGCACCGGCGTCTTGTTCAGTTCCAGGCCCGTCGCGTCCCGGATGGCCGCGAGGACGGCCGGGGTGGACGAGAGGGTCGAGGCCTCGCCGATGCCGCGCAGCCCGTACGGCGCGGCCTCGTCGGCGAGTTCGAGGACGTCGACCGGGAGGGTCGGGGTGTCCAGGATGGTGGGGATGAGGTAGTCGGTGAAGGAGGGGTTGCGGACCTTCGCGGTGACCGGGTCGACGAGGATCTCCTCCATCACGGCGACGCCCAGGCCCTGCGTGGTACCGCCCTGGATCTGGCCGACCACCGACAGCGGGTTGAGCGCCTTGCCGACATCCTGCGCGCAGGCCAGCTCGACGACTTTGACGAGGCCGAGGGCGGTGTCCACCTCGACGACGGCGCGGTGCGCGGCGAACGAGTACTGGACATGGCCGTTGCCCTGGCCGGTGCGCAGATCGAACGGTTCGGTGGGCCGGTGCCGGAACTCCAGCTCCAGATCGATGGCCTCCTCCCCCAGGACGTCCACGAGGTCCGCCAGCGCCTCACCGCCGTCGGTGACGACCTTGCCGCCCTCCAGAAGGAGTTCGGCCGTCGCCCACGCCGGGTGGTACGTCCCGAACCGCTCCCGGCCCAGCCGGAGCACCTTCTCCCGCACCGCCTCGCAGGTGTGCTTCACCGCGCCGCCGGTCATGTACGTCTGCCGGGACGCGGAGGTGGAACCGGCCGAGCCGACCTGGGTGTCGGCGGGGTGGATCGTGACCTGCTGGACGCCCAGTTCGGTGCGGGCGATCTGCGCGTGGACGGTGACGCCGCCCTGGCCGACCTCCGCCATCGCGGTGTGCACGGTGACGACCGGTTCGCCGGCGACGGCCTCCAGCCGCACCCGGGCGGTGGAGTAGTCGTCGAACCCCTCGGAGAAGCCGACGTTCTTGATGCCGACGGCGTAGCCGACGCCGCGTACCACGTCCTCGCCGTGGGTGGTGTTGGACAGTCCGCCCGGCAGCGCCCGGATGTCGGCGCCCTCGGTGGTCTCCCACTGCTGCTCCGGCGGCAGCGGCATCGCCTTGACGCGGCGCAGCAATTCGGCGACGGGCGCCGGGGAGTCGACGGGCTGCCCGGTCGGCATGAGGGTGCCCTGCTCCATGGCGTTGATCCGGCGGAACTCCACCGGGTCCATGCCGAGCGCCCGGGCGACCTTGTCCATCTGCGCCTCGTACGCGAAGCACGCCTGGACGGCGCCGAAGCCGCGCATCGCGCCGCAGGGCGGGTTGTTGGAGTAGAGGGCGAGCGCCTCGATCTCCACGTCGTCGACGGCGTACGGGCCGACGGCGAGGGAGGCGGCGTTGCCGACGACCGCCGGTGAGGAGGAGGCGTAGGCGCCGCCGTCCAGCACGATGCGGCACCGGATGTGGGTGAGTTTGCCGTCCTTGGTGGCACCGTGCTCGTAGCGGAGCCTCGCGGGGTGGCGGTGGACGTGGCCGAAGAAGGACTCGAAGCGGTTGTAGACGATCTTGACGGGCTTGCCGGTGCGGAGCGCCAGCAGACAGCCGTGGATCTGCATCGACAGGTCCTCGCGGCCGCCGAAGGCGCCGCCGACGCCGGAGAGCGTCAGCCGGACCTTCTCCTCGGGCAGCCCGAGGACGGGGGCGATCTGCCGCAGGTCGGCGTGGAGCCACTGGGTGGCGACGTAGAGGTCCACGCCGCCGTCCTCGGCGGGCACCGCGAGCCCGGACTCCGGGCCGAGGAACGCCTGGTCCTGCATGCCGAAGACGTACTCACCGGTGATGACGACATCGGCCCGTCCGGCGGCGGAGGAGGCGTCGCCGCGGACGATCGGCTGGCGGTGGACGATGTTCGGGTGCGGGACGTGGGCCGCATGGTGATCCGTGCGGTGCTCGTGGACGAGCGGGGCGTCCTCGGCGGTCGCGGACGCCTCGTCGGTGAGGACCGGCAGCTCCGCGTACGCGACCTTGATCTTGGCGGCGGCGCGGCGGGCGGTCTCCGGGTGGTCGGCGGCGATCAGCGCGACGGGCTCGCCGTGGTGGCGGACCTTGCCGTCCGCGAGAACCGGTGTGTCCTGGACCTCCAGGCCGTAGTGCTTGACCTCGGTGGGCAGGTCGTCGTAGGTGAGGACCGCGTACACGCCGGGGGTGGCCAGCGCCTCGGAGGTGTCGAGGGAGACGATCTCGGCGTGCGCGACGGTGGAGCGCAGGGTGTGGCCCCAGAGCATGTCTTCGTGCCACATGTCGGAGGCATACGCGAACTCGCCGGTGACCTTCAGGGTGCCGTCCGGGCGGAGCGTGGAGGTGCCGATTCCGGCCGGGGCGGTGGAGCCCTGGGTGAGGCCGGTGGGGGTGCGGGTGACTCCAGCCATGGTCAGGCCCTCTTCTCCGTGGTCGGGGCGGCGGCGCGGGCGGCCGCGAGGCGGACCGCGTCGAGGATCTTCTCGTAGCCGGTGCAGCGGCAGAGGTTGCCGGAGAGCGCCTCGCGGATGTCGGCGTCGGAGGGCTCGGCGATGCGCTCCAGGAGTTCGTCGGCGGCGACCAGCAGGCCCGGGGTGCAGAAGCCGCACTGGACGGCTCCGGCGTCGATGAACGCCTGCTGGACGGGGGCGAGTGGTGCTGTCTCTTACACACATCTGACGCTGCCGACGACTTAA
>NZ_VKJP01000805.1 GCF_007280575.1 Streptomyces benahoarensis | reverse complement strand
AGCGGTTGAGCACGGCGCTGGCCAAAGCCCGCGACGACGCCGCAGACCACCAAAACGACGCTGAGATCGTCCGAGAGATCCTCACGGACGCCGAGGGCGAGCTCGCCGACGCGCGGACGACGGTGGCCGAGCAGGCGGAGCAGATCAAGAAGCTCCGGGCGGACCTGGACGCCGCCGTCGGCGCCGTGGTGCTGCTGTCCTACGGCCAGTTGGTGAGCGTCCACCCAGACAGGGCAGCCGCCCAGCAGCACGCGGCTTCCCTCAGCGGCCCCATCTCCTGGCGCCCGCGCGGTGACGCGCCCGCGTCCGAGTTGCAGTGGTGCACCGCGGCGCTGTCCAAGTTCGCCCAGCCTCGGGAGATGAACCGGGGTGAGGGCCGGTGATCCCCGACCTGCTCAACCTCATTCCCGACGAGCCGTCGTGGCTGTCGTGGGCGGCGCCCCTGACCACCGCCGCCCTCGCGGTTGCGGTGGCCGTGGTCGGGATTCGGGTGCTGCGGGGGTCGGCGTGGCTGTCGGGCATCGGCCCGCAGGCCGTC
>NZ_VKJP01000804.1 GCF_007280575.1 Streptomyces benahoarensis | reverse complement strand
GGGGAGTGGGGGACGGTGCCCTGCCGGAGCGCCGTCGAAGTGCCGGGGACGAAGCCCGGGCCTGCGCCCCGGAAGCCGCTTGGCCGGAAGCCGCTTCGCCGGAGGCCGCCACCGCGGAGGCCACCATCCCGGAAGCCACCTCCCCGATGGCTGCTCCCTCGGAGGCGACGGCCCGTGCCCGCACTCGTACGGCTTCAGGCGCAGCAGCCGGTGCCCGCACCCGCCTCCGTAGGCGTACGCGCTCGGGGGGAAGGGGCGAGCCTGGCCCCTGTACCGGTCCCGGCCCCCGTACCGGTCCCGGCGCGCGTACCCGTACAGGCACCTCCACTCGTACGGAACCTCCCCTCGGTACGGGCGTCCCCACCCGTAAGGGAATCCTCACCGGACCACGCATCCGCCGCCCCTGGTCCCTGCGGACGCGCCTGGTCGTGTCCGCCGTTGGGTTGATTGCCGTGGTGGGGACGGTGATCGGGGTGGTGACGGCGGTGGCGTTGCACTCGTATTTGCAGGAGCAGCTGGACGGGCGGCTGGAGGAGGCGG
>NZ_VKJP01000803.1 GCF_007280575.1 Streptomyces benahoarensis | reverse complement strand
GGACCGGCGCGGCCGGGTGGGGCGGGGCCGAGGCGTTGTCAGTGGTGGCTGGCACCATGAAGTCATGGTGAAACACAGCGTAGTTGACGAGGCGGGACGGTCGGCCGACGCGGCGGAGGGGGCCGGGGAGCCGAACGGCGGAGGCGCGGTGCGAGGGGACGGGGCGACGGACCTGGCGGCCGCCTTCGCGTCGTTCGAGGAGACGTGGTCGCCGCGGATCGGCGCCGTGGTCAACGACTACGACGTCAAGATCGCGAAGGTGGAGGGCGCCTATGTCTGGCACGCGCACCCCGACACCGACGAGTTCTTCCTGGTGCTTGCGGGCGAGCTGACTCTGGAGCTGGCGGACCGCAATTCGGTGGTGCTGGGCCCGCAGCAGATGTTCACGGTCGAGCGCGGGCTGCGGCACCGTCCCGTGGCCGCACCCGGCACCCGCATCCTCATGTTCGAGCGCCAGGGCACGGTCAACTCCGGCGACGCCGAACTGACCGGCGACGCGGCGTGGGTCTGCGCCACCCAGGGGGTGCCGTTGGGGGAGTAGCGGG
>NZ_VKJP01000802.1 GCF_007280575.1 Streptomyces benahoarensis | reverse complement strand
ACCACCACCGCCATCTTCACCGACCCCCTCGGGCCCGAGCAGCTGTCCACGCTCGTCATCGGCGGGTCCGTCGCGGCCGGGTTGTGGAACGTCCGCAAGGCCCTGCGCGTCAACCCCGACGCCAAGACCGGGGACGCCTCGACGGCCGGGGAGACCGGGCTGCTGGTCAAGGCCATCGGCAAAGCCAAAGCCCAGCTGCGCGGCACACCGGACGTGGAGCCGAACAAGGTCACCGCCCCCTACCAGCTCACCCCCGGCGAGATGACCGCCGCCGAACTCGGCCAGCGCATCGACCACATCGCCGCCGAACTCGGTGTCGCGCCCAGCGCGATCCGCAACCGCATGGACGGCGACAACGCGAGCAGGGGCGAACTCGTCATCGTCCCCAAGGACATGCTCACCGACGGCGCCTCCTGGCCCGGCCCGAGCAACTTCGGCGGGTCGATCACCGACGGCATCGTCATGGGCCTCTACGAGGACGGCGCCCCGCTGGAGTTCTGGTTCCCCTACGACGAGAAGACCAAGAGGAACGCGACGCACTTCCTGG
>NZ_VKJP01000801.1 GCF_007280575.1 Streptomyces benahoarensis | reverse complement strand
CCTGCAATGGGGCTGGAGCGTGCCGGCCGCGGCGGCGCTGGCGCTCGCCACCGGCCTGGTGTGCGGCACCATCACCGGCGCCGTGTCGGTGGCCTGGCGGCTGCCGTCCTTCATCGTGTCGCTGGGCATGCTGGAGGCGGTGCGCGGCAGCGCCTACCTGGTGACGGATTCGCGCACGCAGTACGTGGGCGATGCGATCTCCTGGCTCGCCGCGCCCGTGGTGGCGGGCATCTCGACGGCCTTCGGCATCGCGCTGCTGATCGTGGTGGTGGCGCAGCTGGTGCTGTCGCGCACCGTGTTCGGCCGCTGCATGGTGGGCATCGGCACCAACGAAGAGGCCATGCGCCTGGCCGGCGTCGACCCGCGGCCGATCCGCATCGCGGTGTTCGCGCTCACCGGCCTGCTGGCGGGCCTGGCCGGCCTGATGCAGTCGGCGCGCCTGGAGGCCGCCGACCCGAACGCCGGCGCCGGCATGGAGCTGCAGGTGATCGCGGCCGTCGTGATCGGCGGCACCAGCCTCATGGGCGGGCGCGGCTCGGTGGTGACC
>NZ_VKJP01000083.1 GCF_007280575.1 Streptomyces benahoarensis | reverse complement strand
GGGCCCGGCTCCCCCTGGACAGCCAGCCCATCGACCCGCCACGCAGTCCGGGCCGCCTGAGCGGCCTGCGGCGCGACGAACGCGGGCGCCACCAGCTCCGGCACAACCGGCGCCACTACAAGGGCGGGATGGAGTCGGGCGAGGCCCTCCAGGAGGCGGAGGTACTTGCCCCGCGCGGGCGGTTGCGGCGTGCTGGAGCCGCCTTCCCAGTTGGCGACGGTCTGACGACCCACCCCCACCGCCGCAGCAACCTGCGCCCGGGACAGACCAGCGGCCTCACGCAGACGACGACGCTCCGCCAGCCCGGGCATCCCCGCCGTCAACCGCGCTTCCTCCAACAAGGCTTCCACACCATCGAACTGGTCATCACTCATACACCCGAATTGAGGGAGAGCCAAAAAGATCAGATAGACGCAACGCTCTGACCTGCGAAAACGAGGCCGCCGTATGCACCCTGTGCGCATACGGCGGCCTCGCAGACGGGGAGTCGTATGCACGTAGACGCATACAGGGTGACTGTCCAGGCGACACGCCCGAGCTATGCATGGATCAAGGAATAAGATATCGCTGCTGGTATGTTATGCGGCGTCAAGTTGATCAAAGGAGAACCCGTGGCCCAGCCCCAGCGGCGCAGTGCCCAGCCGCCCGCGAAGGCCGCGGTCGGCCTGACTCCTGCACCGGCGCCGCAGGACACTATTGACGGTGTCGAGTCCGCACGACAGCTGCTGACGAAACTTGAGGAGCTCGCTCGCAAGGGCGGAACGTTCAGCACCAACGCTCCGATCAAGCCGTACGCCTTCTATGGCGGCAAACACATGAGCACGTCGCAGGCCCTTCAGGACAACCTGTGGAAGTTCGGGTTCTCTGAGACCGCCCGCAACGTGCTGGACCACCTGACGGTCCACCACGACGAAGACGCGCTGACGAAGATGACCCAGAAGACCCTGGCCTCCAAGTTCGGCTGCTCGCAGTCGAAGATCTCGCGTTCGATCGGGCAACTGACGAAGCACAACTTCGCCTGGAAGGAACGCCCCGGCCTGTACCGGCTCCACCCGCTCTACTGCTACCGGTGGGGCAGCGTGAAGCAGCGGCGGCTGCTGACGAAGCTCGGGAAGGGCACACTGACCAAGTACGAGATCGTCATCCCGACCGTCAGGAATGAGGCATCGCGGTGAACCACGACAACGTCCCCGGCTTCCACAACCCTGAGATCTGGGAGACACTGCCGAACGCGCGTCTGTCCCCCACTGCCCGAGACGTGCTCGATGTCCTCACCACCCGCCAGAACGCAGGTGGCCTCGTCGAAATCCGACAGCACGAAATCGCCAAACGCCTCGGGATCAGCCAGGCCGCCGTCTCCCGGGCCATCGGCCAGCTGAAGGACAAGGGCATCCTGGATGGCCGACACCGCCAGGGCGCGGTGCTCATCCACCCGCTGCTGGCCGGCTACGAGTCGATGACGCACATGATCAACCACCTCCAGGACCCGAGTACCTTCGTGTGGCCGTTGAACTTCCCCACCGGCGACATGCGCCCCCCGCGCGTCAGCGACGCCCGTAGCGGCACCGGCTTCGATCCCGACCCGGACGACGGCGAAGACGCACCGCTCCCCGACACCCGCCCGACGCTCCGGCTGGCAGGCTGACCCCGATCCGCGCAGATGAGGCGCCGCCCTTCCGGGGCGGCGCCTCATCTGCTGCGCGAGGTGGCTGGCCAGTCAGGGCGTATGCAGCAGTTGTGCATAGAAATCGCGCGGCCCGACGGTCCCGAACCCGATGATGCAGTTCCCAGCGCTGGCGCGTGCCACCACGCAGCGGGACGCGGACCGGCAACTCGCCACCACAGTGGGCTGCTCACATCGACGCCCCCGTCGGCGGACGGGCGCGTCGCCGAGGCGCCCGGGCTGCAGGCCACGGCAGGCAAGGCGCTGCCGCGCCCTTGTCCTGAGGGGTGACCGTGCTATGACGAGTCCTTGACACCGCTGGCGCGGCTCGCGGGGTGGCGAGCCGCGCCAGGTGAGCAGGCACCGCGCGGGACGCCGACGGAGGGGGTCGGAGCGGTCCACCCGCGCCGGGGCCGCTATCCGAACCCGCGCCCTGGACCGGCCCGGACGGTGGATCATCATCCAGATGAAGTCGATTGTCAGAGGCTGCTGCCACGATCCGGCCATGTACATCTCCCGTGAGCGTGCGCGCTCCCTCTTCGCGGAGCTGACCCTGGGCACCGTGATCCCGCTGGTGGCGGACGACCTCGTGGACATGCCATATGCGCGGCAGCACGACCACGTCCTGTTCGGCGACGTCGCGGTACGCCGCTACAAGCACAAGTCCGTGTGGAAGTACGTCGAACGTGACATCCGCTCGGCATCCGGGCAGGAGAACCCGTCGCGGCCCATGGCGCGCAGTACGTCCAGCGCGAGGTAGGCCGGGCTGGTGGTGTGCGGGGTGGGATCGACGGTGACCCGGCCCCGGGCGGGATCGGCCCACTGGTAGGCGGCCTGGTGCACCGCGTGGTCGTCGTCGCCGTCCAGCAGCAGCCTCACCGGCCACGCCGACGGGGCCGTCGGCGGCGCAGCGGCCTGCGGGCCGGTGGCGGGAGGAAGCGTGGGGGCGGTCACGGGCGCCGTCCGCCGTCGATCCGATCAGCCACAGCCTGCAGCATGCCCCCATCGGGCTTGCTCGCTCCGGTGGCGGCCAGAGCCCGCTGGGTGTGAAGGGTCAGCACGACCCAGCGGCGCAGACAGCCGTCGGCAAGGCGGGCGTCCAGCGCCTTCAGGTCGCCGGGCGCGACGCTCTGCCACAACGGATGCAACACGGGAATCGCCTGCGGGACCTGGTCGCGGGTGAGCGGCCAGATGTGGGGCCAGCCTGCGGTGCGGGTGGCGAGCATCCGCTGGGCGCGCAAGGAGCGTTCGCCACGCGTCACGGCGATGAGCACCACGCACAGCCCCTGGGGAAGGTCGTCGTGCAGGAAACGCACGTACGGGCACGGTCTTAATAAGAGGATGCCGTCATGGATGTGACGCCCGAACAGGCCGCACTTGCGGTAGAACGCGCGGAAATCAATGCCGAACACGGACTGTAGAAACGTCGACGGCACGGCCGGACTGGTATGCAGCAACTGCGCATGGACCACACCCAGCCGTCACAGCGGCCTCCCGTCGCAGTCGACGGACCTCGCCGAACGGCCGGGCGCTGGGTAGCCAGGCGGTCGAGACGGGGCTCGCGCAGTTCCTCCCACGGCGTGCAGTCCTCCACGGAGCGCAGGCCGTGGGAGGCGATGTCCCCCAGAACAGCAACGAGCCGGTCCGGGAGTGCTGGGGCCCGCCCAGGCCCGAGGGGACACCTGCCTGGGCGGGCTGTCTGTGCACCCGGTCGGGTACCGGGGCCTGGCCCGGGGCTCAGCCCGCACAGCCTGGGACGCTGCCCGCGGGGACGCAGTTGTCCGGGGTGTTGCCGCGGAGGGCGGTGGCCAGCAGGTTCACCGCGTCGGAGTTGGAGGGGGTATTGCGGGTGACGCTGGTGGCGGTCAGCGTCACTGTGCCGTTGACGGTGCAGATGCCGCCGCCGTCGACGGCCGTGTTGGTCGCGGCCACCAGCGAACTCTCGCCGCACGGCACGGGGATCTGGATCTGGGCCTGCGCGGTGGACGGGAGAGCGACCAGTCCCATGGCCAGGGCACAGACGAAGAATGCGGACCGCAGAGCGTGGACAGCTGGCATGACGCCCCCAGATGAGGTTGCGTGAATGAACCGCCGACTCACCGATGCCGACGTACGGCACCGACCGGTCGGTCAGTCTCTGCCGGGAGAGCCTCCCCGCGGTTCGGCAGACAGTCGCACGGACATTCGGGCTGGGCACCCGAACGAGGCAACGGCAGGCCGAACTGTCACTCTCCCCGGAAGAAGATGGGCGTCCCACCGGATTGGAGTATCAGTAATCCACCGAAGTGAACGGGGCAGCAAGGGCCACGACGCCGGGTCACCCGGACGGAAGAGCGCGCGATAAGTCGAGGCGTATCACGTACCACCACGCACGCCCCGTCTCACCTGGTGGCCCGCTCCCTGCGACGACCACGCGGTTTTCGGACCCGGCGTGAACCCCGCACCCGCGCGGTCGCCACGCGCGGCGGCAACGCCGACGACGCCGGAACACCTCCTCAGCCCGTGCCCCCGGGCGGGCTTCGGTCGCTCCCTCCGGCCGGGGGCAGAAGCGCAGATCAGAGCCTGTACGCAGAACCAGACAGCGACCGAAGCGACTGAACGCCCATATCTATGACGCGCACGCGCGCCCGGGATGCCCTTATAGGTCGGAATTTCAGTCGCTTGCGACGCTTCCCTTGCCAAGAACACTGCTCTGACCTGCGGACTTGAGGGTTTCATGGAGCAGCGACGGGCCGCTGCTCCGCTGGTGGGTTTCCGTCGCTGCTCGGGAAAGGCCCGGTGCCGTGCCCTCGCCGCCTGGCGGGCTCCGCCCTGGCAGCTCCGTCAGGCGCTGCCCGCCCGGGGACCGCGCTCAGGCATGAGGAAGAGTCATACCGAGTTCCCGCATCGCGTCGGACGGAGGCCCGCCCTCGGATCGCTGGGTTTTGTACCCCTTGACCCGGGGGGCGAGGGTGCGCGGGTCGACGGCCTCCGACGGTGCGCCGGACGCGTAGAGGCCCTCGGGCTGTCCGTCACGATCGTGGGGCAGGAGCCAGAAGACGCGGCGCAGGAAGGTACCGGAGGCGCGTGAGGAGCGCGCCGCAGAGCCGAGTACCGCATAGCCGACCATGCGGCCGTCGCGGTGGTAGGCGGGCTTCCCGCGGCGGGTGTGGAGCCGGTCGAGGCTCTGGCGGACGTACTCGAGTACGTCCGTGTCCTCAAGCCAGACGAGATCGTCTTCGTGAGAGAGTTGACCGGGTTCGATGAGGGCGCTCATGTGTTCTTTCCCGATTCAGGGTTCAGCCCGATACCGGGGTAGAACTTGCGCTGGTTCGAAAGGATCATCTTCTTGGGAGTGGCGATGCCGACGGTTTCACGGACACGTGCGGCGAAAGCCCGTGAGGAGACCGGGCTGGCACCCTCAAGCTGGCACCAGTTCCGGTAGCTGTTGTAGAGCTGGGCCTGCTCCGCGCGTATGGCGGGATCCACCGTGCAGCATTCGCCCAGGAACCGGCCCGTGTGATCCTCGGTCTCCGCGTACGCGTTGGTGGCGGTGCGTACCTGCTGGGGGCCGGTCAGGTCACGAGGGCCGTTCAGATAGCGTCGCGCACCCATGACGAGCCAGTGCAGGATGCCGGGTCCTTCCTCGGTGACCAGGACATCGGCAAGGTTGTCGACCTTCCGATCGTCCGCGACGATCCGCTCGAACGGGATCAGCTTCATTCGGCGCCAGAACGCGTAGCCGCCGGTGCCGACCTCGGGCCGGTGGTTGCCGAGCAGCCACAGCTTGTGGGTGGGGGTGAAGCTGAAGAAGTCCTGTCGCATCCTGCGGGCCTTGATCCGGTCCCCGCCGGTCAGCAGCTTGACGCGGGACTCGTCGAAGCGGTCGCCGGGCTTGAGTTCGGAGCACACGATGATGCGTCGGCCATGCAGCTCGGCGAGGTCGGTGGGGTGTCCTTCGAAGGGCCGGGCCATCAGGAAGCCGGGCGGGGCGGCATCCGCGTAGTCGCCCAGAAGCTTGACCATGACGTGGAGCAGCACACTCTTGCCGTTCTTCCCCTGCCCGTACAGGAAGGGCATGACCTGCGCGCCGACGTCACCGGTGATCGAGTAGCCCAGCAGCACATGCAGGAAGTCGATCATCTGCTGTCCGTCGGCGTCGTCGCCGAACGTGTCGGTGAGAAACCGCTGCCAGCGCGGTGTTCCTATCGGCTGGGCCTTGACGCTCGTGACACGGGAGTGGCGGTGCTTGTCCGGATCCGGCGCGGCAACCAGACCGGTGTTGAGGTCGACCACTCCCTCCGGTGTGCACAGCGCATAGGGATCCGCGTCCAGCAGCGAGGCGTTGAGAACCATCCCTGGTGCGGCCTTGGCCTGTACCAGCATGGCCTTCATCCCGGATGTCGACAGAGCTCGCCTGCGGTGCCGACGCAGTTCGGATCCTGCGTGCTGGCCGCGCGGATCGGTCTCCGCCATCGCCTCGGCCATCTCGCCGGCCGCCCACAGTACGGTGTCGTCCTCGTCGGCCTCCCACCGGTAGCCCGACCACCGGTACCAGCCCAGTCCCGGCACATGCCTGAAGTCCCGCCCGTACAGTGCCACGAACAGCTTGGCGTTGCCGCGGTCACTGAGGCTGTCGGGCAGCAGACCGTGCTCGGTGGCCCGCACCCCGGACGGCGCGGCTCTCTTGGCAGCCTGCGCCGGGACGGTGGCGGCGGGTGAGCCGAGCAGAATCTGCTGTGCGACCTCCTGAGGGTCGAACAGCTCCTCGTTGTGGCTCGGTGCGTGATTCACCTACGGTCTCCCAGCTTGAGAGGATGGCGGCTGCCCGCGTTCATCCCGGACTGGATGATGCGCAGTGCGCGGCGCTCCTGGTCCGGGCGTGCCTGAACCGCGGCCGCCACGAGGGCCGCTTCCGCGTCCGTCGCCGCCACATGGCCTGCGGCTACCAGGCCGCCCACGGTGTAGGCGGCTCGGTTGAGCTTGTGATTGAAGCCTGCCCCTTCCGCCACGGTGCCGCAGTCGAAGACCGGGGTCAGGACGGTGGCCAGAGTCGCTGCCGTGCTGCGGCCGCCGCCTGCGGCCAGGACGGCCTCCCGCGCCCGCTGCGGCACCGTTGTGTCACCATCCCGCTGGGCAGGCGGCCGCGGGCGGTGGCCGGTGCGGGCGAGTTCCACGGCAAGCCACTCCGGCAGCGGCGCGGGGCGACGCTCCGGCCCGAGCGCCCGGTACGTTCCGGCGGCTGTCCTGGTCCCGGGCGCGACGATGTAGCCGCCGTGGGCCCGTACATCCACCTGCCAGGCCAGCGCCCGGCCCGAACCTGAGCCCGTCGAACACCGCCACGCGTGCCCCGGTTCGGCGGCGTACCAGATGTGCAGCCCTCCGGACGGGGTGCGCACTCGCAGCGTTGAAGCATCCCGGGCCGGGTCTTCCGCGCCCCGGAGCGCCGCCAGCAGCGCGAGGGTGTGAAAACCGTGCTGGAGCCCGTGCAGTGACACCGAGGGGGGAATCGCGATGCCCGGCAGCACCCTGTTGCGCTCGGGCAGTGGTGTCTCATGGGCATCGACGTCGATGACGACCAGGCCGGCCGACCCGCACGCGACACCCGCCCCGAACCCCGGCTGTCCGGCCCACCACCCCCGGAGGCGCTCGGCGTCGGTGGTCGCGGCGTGGAAGCCGTGACACCAGCGACCGGCCGCAATGCACGGGCATTCCCGGTGGGTGTGCCCAGGGCTCCGGCAATCGCGGCAATTGGCCGGCGGCGTCTTCTGGCCGGGGGCCAGTGGATGCACCGGCCAGCCCTGCCGGGCGCACCACAGCGCGGTCGACAGGGCTTCAGGTAGCAAGGTTGCCGGCCGAGACGCTGTATTCCGGCCTGAGTTACTGTCACGAATCTGCAGATCAGGAACCATACCTACTTCCGTCAGCGACTGAAGCGACTCACCATCCGAATAGGGGGAGCGCAATTTGGCCGAAGATATTCAGGAACAGCCGTATGCTTTATCCACCACCTGCCGTTCCCGCGTCCCTCCGGCCGCGCGAAGCAATTGCGTCCCGGGGAACTCCCGAACCTCATGAGTGGAGACGAGAAGCCCGTCCTTGTCTCATACTCAGGGTTCAAACTGGCGATAAACCGACAGGTTGCAACCGGAAACATCTAGTTGGTTATACAGGCATGGCTGAAGAGATCACCGTCAGATCCCAGTGCGATGCGAGGAGATCACGGGCAGTCTGCCGCTCTCCTATCAGTTCCACGACCAAACCCTCTCCGTCCGCATGCCATTATTTGCTACAGCGTTGAGGCTGCACTATTCCCTATCTCAGGGTCAAACGATCACGCAAGCGGCGATCCGGTCACGCGGGCAGGCCGGGCGAAGTGCCCGCGTACAGCGTAATATGCCTGGTCACACCGGATCTGACGCTACTCTCCGCCGTGGGGGGAGATTCATGATGCCCATGCGATCTCGCCTGCGATGGGCGGGCTTCCGCCGCTGCGCGGGCGTCGGCGATGATGCCGCGATGTGCACATGCACACAGATAGGTGAGGTCCGCGACGTGGCGGGCGCCGCGGCCGCCGCCTGCATCGTGAAAGGGAATCAGAAGAAGCGATTCCCCAAGTCATCGTGATGAACCTCGCGGTTCCGAGTTCCTATCGATCGCACCCCGCATGCGCACTGATCTACTTCACCTCAAGCTGGGATGGATCAGCTCGGAGAGGTTCTCGATATTGATCCGAGTAATGCAAAGCATATTGCTACAACTGCGCCATACGGGTGATATGACGTCACTTCAGTTGCCGCAATATACGACAGGGAGGATAACTATCACTATCCAAACCGGTGGGCCGCCCACCCTCTCCGGGGGAGTAGCTGCTCATTTATCTGGTGGCTACCCAGGCGAGGTGAAGGTCTGGGCGTCCACCGGGTGGGGCTGCCGCGATGGGCACCCCCGTGGGAGGGGTTTGGATCCGCCAGTCGGCGTCAGTACACCGGCGCCGACTGGCGTGGCGGCCCATGTGACCTCTTCTGGGGGCACCATGCGAGCTTCCCGTCCTTGGCGATCCATCGTTGTTGCCTGTGCTCCGGATCCACGTTCGACGACGATTCCGGCACCTGCCGCCCGGCACCTGACTCCCGTGCTCCGCACGGAGACCGCCCTGGTCGGCGGTGAACGCCACCGGCGCGGAGCTCTCCTCGCTCACGGCGTTCTCCGCCCGTTCCCTCACCGGGAAACACGTCCGTGCGATACCGGCGGCATCACCACGAGCGGCGCCGGCAGCGCACTGTCCTTTTCTCCTTCGCCGCCGCAGGCCGGGCCTTCGGACCGGTATCCGGCACGTCACGGCACGACCACGAAGCGCGCGGCGCTCGAACCCCCGCAGGCTGGATACGGCGAGCGCTCCTCACTCGGCAGGCACCGTCAGCAACGGGCAGGAACGGTCCGGCTTCGCACCCCTCACGGAACCAGCCACCGGGCTTCCGGGACGGGTGTCGTCTGCGTGCGAGCACATCGGCGGGGCAAGAGAAACACAGCCGGTGGTCTGCCCCACGTCCCGTCCGGAGCGCGAACCCGCCTCCCCCACCTGCGCACGAACCAGGAAGAGAGAAAGAGCCATGCTGTCGACTACACGATCGGGGGCACAGATCACACTGTCCCCCCGAGAGATTGAGCAGTGGCCAAGAACAGCGGCAGCCCAGACCCTGGCCGACACCTTGTCTCCCGGCAGACCGGCCTCTTTTCGCGTGCCGCCATTGGAGCGGTCGGTACCGGTCTGCCGCCACTTGGCCCGGCTGTGGATGGATGCCGAGGACATCACCGATGACAGCACCCGGTCCGCGGCTCTGCTCGTGATCTCGGAGCTGATGACCAACGCCATCATCCATACGAACAGTCTTTCGATCACCAGTCGTTTACGGAAGGCCGGTGGCTGGCTTCTCGTGGAGGTACAGGACGAGGGCGGACCGGTGTTCGTCCCGCACCCGCGCCGCGCCGGCTACGCCAACGAGTACGGCCGTGGCCTGGCCCTGGTCGCACGTTCCGTCCAGGCACTGGGTACCCGGCTGGAGACCGACGGCGGCCGCACGGTCTGGGCACGGGTGTCACTGACCGGCTCCCGGCACGCTGAGGGGTTCCAGCAGTACTCGCCGAAAGACCAACGGAGTAGCCCCTGACCTGCGGAGATTCTCCGTTCTTCTTCAGACGTCGATGGCATCGATCTCCCGGACACGTTCAACGGACCCGTCCGTGTTCTTACTGGTCGGCGAGGCGGTGCCCTTCGTGGGTGTGGCCTTGTTGACGGCTTGGCGTACCCGCTGGCGCCAGGCGGCCGTGCGACATGAGGGCAGATCGAATTTTGTGTCCCTGCGATGTCCGTGTCCGTGACCTGGGATGAAGCGCTTTCCGCACACCGGGCATGCCGGGGAGACCTCGGTCTTGCGGCCGTCCAGGACGGCGAAGCCAATGTGCACCGCGTCGACCTGGTGGTGGCGTGCTCGCCGCGCAGCGGCCTTGCGGGCGGTGCCGACCTTCTCCAGCAGCGTGACCACGCCGGGCCTGATCACCTTCGCCGAGCGTACGTACTCGCACCCCAGGCGGAACAACAGCGACGGCGAGTCGTGTTCCATGGCGCGGGCCAGCAGGAACTCGTCCAGTTCCTTCAGTTCCAGCGACTTCGCCGACCGCCGCCCAGATACCTCGCCACCTGCCGCAGATGATCCGTACACGTCTGTTCCCGGGTGACCCCCGTGACCGCGCAACACCTCAACCGGCAGGCCGAGTTGTCGGGCCAGTCTGGGGACGCAGGAAATTCCGCAGGAACACCTCGTCAGCCTGGGTGAGGGTGAAGTAGCGGATCAGCTCGACGGCCCGTCCTGGATCCGCGGCTGGACCGGCCGGGTGCCGGCCGTCCAGTCCACCGGCAGTCACGGAGCGTCCGCTTCCCCACGAGCGCCGACCCGCGGAGGAACTCGCGGGCCGACGCTGTTCACTGACCGGCGGTCGGCGTGGCGACGCGCCAGCTGGGGCGCAGTGACGGGAGACGGTCAGACGTAGGTGTACCCGCCCGGGACGGTCGTGCTGCCGGCCCCCGTCGTTACCACGACCGGGACGTTGCCTGTGGCGGCCCCGGCCGGGCTGATGCCGAACAGCAGGGTGCCAGAGGGGTCGGAACCGAGCACGGTGGCGGGAACTCCGTTGAAGGTGACGCTGGCTCCGTTCAGATTGGTGCCGACGATCACGAACGGTGTGCCGCCGACGACTGGGCCCGAAGCGGGGTTGATGCTGGTGGCGGTGGGGGGAGCGGGCGGACCCGGGTTCACGTAGGTGTACGTCGCGGGATTGCTCGTGCCGCTGCTGGTGGTCACGGTGACGGGCACAGTGCCCGCCGCGTGAGCCGGGGCCACGACGGCGACGGTGAGCCCCAGCGGGTCCTGCGAGACGATGGTGCCAGGCGTGGTACCGAACAGGACGCCGGTGGCACCGCTCAGGCCCAGCCCGATGAGCTGAACCGTGTTGCCGCCCGCGGCCGGCCCGGAGTTGGGCAGGACCGCCAGGAGCAGCGGGCCGAAGGGGAAGGACGAGGGAGCGAGCGACCGCGACGGGTCGTTCGCGAGTACGGGTGCGGACATGATGGTTCCTCCTGCGGCAAGTGACTGCGTGCACCGGACCGTTGTGGTCCGTACGGGAACTGCCGGAAGACCGGCGGCGGGCTTCCCTGCGTGACGCAGGGCCCGGATGAGACGAGAAGGCTCTCGGTTCCTGGGAAGTCGGCCGGGCAGTGGCTCGCGGCGATGGGTCCGCTCGGACGGGGGGAGCCTCGATGGAGACTGGTGGCCGGCGGGCATCAGCCGCGGCGTGCGCACCACCGCCCGGCCTTGAACAGGCAGGCTGCTTCACCGACCGATGCGCGAACGGGAAAGCGCCCACTGGCTGGTGGCTCTGCTCAGAGAAACCCATCGTGGCAGTGGTCTGCTCGCCGAAGCCCTGCTGGTAGGGAGGGCCGAAACGGGCGGGCCGGTTGCCGAGCTCCCCGGAGAGGGATGGGCGGCCCACCGGTTCAATGAATCCAGTAATCCCAAGGAATGAAACCGACATCAACCCCTGTGATGGTTAGCCACCCGATTGGCGTAGCGCGGGGGCACCCAGGGCAGCGCCGAGTGACCCCGCAGTCGCTCGGCGCCGCCCCGCACGCAGCTCCCGCGACGTGCGCACCACCATTCCAGGGGAACCGCCGCCACCGACCATGACGCAGGACACGAAATTCGCGTGGCGCGCATTTCTTGCCGATTTTCGACATATCGGCACAAGGTGGCGTACCCCATCTTCACGATGGAGGGCTCCGGGAATTACCGACCACCGAAAATTGCGCATTCAATAAAATTGAAAATTACGCCACACGGGTGAACTGTTGGCGACTCCATTGCGGGGTTATCCACCTTCATGCGATAACCGTTCCGAATCCAAACCGGCGGGCTGCCCTTCTCTCCGGGGGCGCAGCAGCTGGTGGTCTTCCGCGGAGCTGCCTGGTCAGTCCTGGGAAGGATCGAGATCATTGCTGTCGCGATGAAGGCGCCCTCGGTGAGGAAGAGACTGCTCGCATCACCTCGTCAAGGGGGATCATGCGGGCTTGTTGTGCCACCCAATCTTTCCCCGTGAGGCACGCCCGGCACGCCCAGCATTGCCGGCGCGGCCGACGACGTCGTCAGCGCCGCCTGCGCATCAGGGGCCGCGTCCTGACTGCTGACGGGGTGCACGTTGGGATTCCTGGACCAGTTGCGCGGCCTCGCGACGCTCACTGTTCTGTGGTGGCAGCATTTCCGGTACCTCAGGCGGCGTGACAGAAAGCGGCCACGCTGACTCCGTGCTTGATTTTTTGCCGAAGCACCGGAAAGAAGCGCCGGCGAGTGATCCTGGTGCGGAATACATTCCGATACGCCCGCCTGGAGGGTACTGTGCGTCAACCTGTTCGCGTCATGCTCTGCGGAGGGCCAGACGGCTCTCCGCCGACCTGGGAAGTGGAATCACCGGGCGCTCAAACGAGAGTCAAAGTCCCTCGCGGGAACGGCTACGAACATTTTGAGTTCACGGATGAGTGCGCCGAATATGAGGGCGAACAGCTGCCTGTCTATCGCTGGTGCTATCGCACATACATCGCCGAATAGGGCTTGTCCGAATCCACCGACTGCGGCGTGGGAATCACTTCCCCGGCAGTACACGGCCGCTTGAGGCGTGGGCGCTACCAAATGATCCGGAGGGATCACCATGACGACTTCTCTGTTGCACGTAGGTGTGTCGTGAGCGGGGCGGGCCGCGGCCGGCACGCGCGGGACGCCGTGGTCACCGGTATCGGGTTCTGCCTTCCCGGTGAGGGGCGTCCCGTCTTCACCGCGGACGACGTGTGGAACATCGCCTCCCGGGGGGCGTCCTGCTTGAGGCAGAACGACGCCTATTACGGCGCCGTCGAACTCTCGGACGCGATGTTCGACGAACGCCTGCCCGACATCCCTCCCTTCTTCTCCCGCCACTACACCGCGGCACACCGGTTCGGACTGGTGTCTTTGGCGGAGGCATGCGCGGACGCGGAACTGGATCCCCGCTCGGACGACTTGGGCGACGCGGCGATCCTGGTCGGCCGCGGCGGCGTGGACGCGAACATCAACAGCTATCTCGCCGTGCTGCGAGCCGACCCCGAAACCGTTCCCGTGACGGAGGCGATGGAGCTGTTCGTCGCAGCCGAACAGGCCGTCACCCCTTCCGACGTCGCCCTGGTGCAGGGGGCACTGACCCGTTCGAAGGGCCCCAACTACACGGTGTCGTGCGGCTGTGCGTCATCAGCTGTCCAGGTCGGCAACGCCAGACGTCTGATCGCCGACGGCGAGGTCGATGTCGCCATCGTGACCGGCGTCGATGTGTTCAGTGCCCAACTGATCCGTAACATCCAGCGCCTGCTGCAGGGTGCGCAAAAGACATATGAATCCATCCGGTCGGACGACATGCCCGAACTCCTGCCGTCCTTCGACTCCCTCATGCGCCCGTACGACCGGCGTGCCGACTGCATCAACCACGGTGAGGGATCCGTGACCCTCATCATGGAGAGCCGGGAGCATGCATCCCGGCGCGATGCCCACCATTACGGTCAGGTGCTCGCCCAGGCCATGACCAGGGACGGGCTCGCCAACCCTCTGGCATCCGACGAGACGGGCAACGAGCTGGTGACAGCCGTCCGCCAGTGTCTCAAAGACCGCTGGGACATCAGTGAGGTGCCCTACGTCCACGGCGGCAGTGACGGCAACGTGGTGGTCACCGCCTTCGAGGCGAACGCCATCAGGGAACTGTACGGATCAGCCGCACGGGACCTGCTGATGACGTCTCAGGAAGGCTGCTTCGGCCACAACGGCGCACCGGCGGGGTGTCTCGGTGTCGCGCTGACGCTGCTCATGATGGAGCGGGGCGAGGTGTGTCCCACCGCGAACTGCGAGCAGCCGGCGGACAACCTCCCCTTCGACCCCGTTCCCGGCGTGCAGACCCGGCCTCTCGACTTCGACTACGCGCTGAGTTTCAACTACCAGGTCGGCGGGGTGAAGAACGCGATCCTCCTGGGAAGCGCCGCCGTCTGAGATCCGTCCCCGTACCCCTCAGCCCGTCCCGGCGATGCCGGGATCAGCCGGTCATCCCCGGTCCGCGAGCGCGTCGCGGGGCCGCCCCGGACGAGACGAGGCGGCAGACCGGACCGGAGCACGGCCGCGGGCCTCCCGCTCCCTCGCGCATTCACTTCGACAAGGAGAATTCCCGTGGGCCGACACAGGCATCCCTCCAGCAAGGCGACGGATTCCCTGGCCGTGATCGGCATGGGCTGCCGGCTCCCCGGCGACATCGACTCCCCCGCGGCCCTGTGGCGGCTGCTGGCGGAAGGGCGGGAAGCGGTGGGGGATCCGCCGCCGGGACGAGAGGCGCCCTGGGCACACGGTGACGCCGCACGAACTCCTGGCGGACACACCCCGCCGCAGCGGGGCGGGTACCTGAGCGACGTATCGCGTTTCGACGCGGACTTCTTCGGCGTCTCCGGCCGCGAGGCGGATGTCCTGGACCCCCAGCACCGGTTGCTGCTGGAGGTGGCCTGGGAGGCCCTGGAGCATGCCGGGCTCCCCCCGGATCAGCTGACCGGCTCACCGACGGGCGTCTTCACCGGCCTCAGCTACAACGACTACATGGATCAACTCGCCGGGCATCCCCAGGAGCTGGAGGGTTCCATCCTGACGAACGGTCACTGCGTCGCCGCGGGCCGGATCTCCTACCTCCTGGGGCTGCACGGCCCCTGCATGGCCCTCGACACGGCCTGCTCGTCCTCGCTCGTCGCGTTCCACCTCGCCTGCCAGGCACTGCTCCATGACGAATGCGATCTCGCCCTGGCCGCCGGTGTCACGCTCATGCTCCGGCCCAGAACAGCCCTGTCCTTCGCCAGGATGGGAATGCTCTCGCCAACGGGACGCTGCCACACCTTCGACGCCGCCGCGGACGGATTCGTCCGCGGTGAAGGCTGCGGCGCCGTCGTCGTCAAACGCCTGACCGACGCGGTACGGGACGGCGATCGCGTGCTCGCCGTCGTCCGCGGCTCCGCGGTGAACCAGGACGGCCGGTCCGACGGTCTGGCCGCTCCCTCGCCCGCCGCCCAGCGTGCCCTGTTCCAGAAGGCACTCGCCCGCGCCGGGACCGACCCGCGGGACGTGGGGCTGATCGAGGCGCACGGAACGGGTACGCCGGTCGGCGACCCGATCGAGTTCTCCAGCCTGGCCGAGGTGTACGGCGAAGGCCACGGCCGGTGCGCTCTGGGGTCGGTGAAGACCAACCTGGGCCATCTGGAGCCGGCCGCCGGTATCACCGGTCTGATCAAGACCGTCCTCTGTCTTCAGCGGGGGCTCGTCCCGCCCAACGTGAACTTCACCCGCTGGAATCCGGCCATGGCCGTGGACGAGACCCGGTTCTTCGTGCCCACCGAACTGACCCAGTGGCCCCTGCCGGCGACGTCGAGACTGGCCGCCGTCTCCTCCTTCGGATTCTCCGGTACCAATGCTCACGTCATCCTGGAACAACCGCCCGAGGACGGCCACGCGGCCCTGCCGCCTGCGCGCCGGACCCCGCCGGATGCACCCGAGGTGATCGTGGTTCCGGCCGGGTCCCCGGCCGTGCTGCCGGCCGCGGCACGGCGCCTCGCCGACTGGCTGGAGGACGACGGCGCGCGGGTGCCGCTGCGCGACGTCGCGCACACCCTGGCCCTGCGACGCGGCGCGGGACGGGGACGCCTCGCGGTGGTGGCACGTACCAGGAGCGAGGCGGTCGGCGCGCTGACGTCGTTCGCGGCCGGCCAGGCGCACCCGGCCGTGGTGTCCGGAGCGACGAGTGTCACCGTTTCCCGGCAGCCGGTCTGGGTGTTCTCCGGGCAGGGCTCGCAATGGACGGGCATGGGACGCGAGTTGCTGCGGAGCGAACCGGCCTTCGCGGCGGCCCTGGCCGAAGTCGATCCTCTGGTCTCCGCCGAGGCCGGATTCTCCGTCCTGGACGTGGTGAGAGCCGGTGAACCGGTGACCGGTTGTTCCAGGGTGCAGCCGGTGCTGTTCGCCCTGCACCTCGCGCTGGCCGCCACGTGGCGTGCCCACGGAGTCGAGCCGGCCGGTGTCGTCGGCCACTCCATGGGAGAAGCCGCGGCCGCTGTCGTCGCCGGGGCACTGTCACTCAAGGACGGCGTCAAGGTGATCTGCCGGCGCTCGGCACTGCTCACCCGGATCGCCGGAGCCGGCACCATGGCGACCGTAGGGCTGGACCAGGCCGCGGTGGAGGCCGAACTTGCCGCGAACGGCGCCGAGTCCGTCTCCGTGGCCGTCCTGGCCGCACCGGACTCCACCGTCATCGCCGGCGACACCACCGAGGTGGAGCGGCTCGTCGCCGCCTGGAAGGACCGGGGCGTTACCGCGCTGCCCATCGCGGTGGACGTCGCCTCCCACAGTCCTCAGGTGGAGCCGTTGCTCGCCGAACTCCTCACCGCACTTTCCGACCTGGCCCCGCAGCGCCCCCGGATCCCTTTCTACTCCACCGTGCTGGAGGACCCGTGCGAGGTGCCGTCCTTCGACGCCGCCTACTGGTGTGCCAACCTGCGTAACCCTGTCCGCTTCTCCCCGGCGGTGGCCGCGGCCGCCGCGGACCGGAACCTGGTGTACGTCGAGGTCTCCCCGCACCCCGTGGTCACCCACGCCGTCACCCAGAGCCTGAGCGGCCTGGTCAGCGAACCGGTCGTGCTGCCCACGCTGCGCCGGGGCGAGGACGAGCCCGCCACGTTCCGAACCCAGCTGGCGGCCCTGCACTGCGCGGGCGTCGACGTCGACTGGTCACCGCTGTACGCGGGGGCCCGTCTCGTGGACGTCCCCACCACCACGTTCGACCGCAAGCACCACTGGGTGGATGCGCCGCCAGCCGTACCCGGGCAGCGGAGCACCGCGCGCCCGGCCACCGCACTGCCCGGCAACCACACCGAGGTACCCGGCGAACTGGTGCGTCACCACTGGCAGGCGGACGCCGGAACCGCAGACCTTCCCTGGCTGACCGACCATCGCGTGCACGGCACCCCCGTACTGCCCGGTGCCGCTCACTACGCCGTCGCCCTGACCACCGCTTGCGAGGTGTTCGACGCCGCCCCCGCCGACGTGGAGGTCACCGACGTCACCTTCCAGGAAATGCTCCGGCTGACCGAGCACACCGGCCTCAGCACGACGGTGACCATGACCGCCCCGGATCGGGCCACCTGTGAGATCTTCGGACGCGGAGACGACGGCCGGTGGGTACCGTACGCCTCGGCTGTGCTGCTCCGCCGTCCCGTACGCTCGCCCGCCCGCGTGGTCTCGGCCGCCGTCGCCACCTTGGCCCGGCGCCACCCCGTCCCCCTCGACCCCGCGGCCTTCTACACGAAACTCCGTGCCCGGGGGCTGGAACACGGGGCGGCGTTCGCCGGGATCAAGGAACTGAACGCCTCCCGTAACGGGGACAGTTACTGGGCACGCGTCGAGGTCCCGCCGCCCGCACGGGCCGCGGAGCACTCCTTGCGGGTCCACCCCGTCCTGGTCGACCTCTGCCTGCAACTCCTGGTTGCCGGGACGGTCGAGGACGCGGGCCAGGGGCTGATCCTCCCCGTCCGCCTGCGCTCGGTGCGGATTCTGGGCGATCCCGCGACCGCCGTGTATGCCCACGCGCGCACGATGGAGACCACGCCCGACAGCACCGTCGGGCACGTCCGCCTGCTGGACAGGTCGGGCACGCCGGTGCTGGCCGTCGACGGTGCGGAGTTCGCCCGTCGCAGCCCGCAGCGGGAGCACAGGGCTGACGAATGGTTCCTCGAAGCCCGCTGGCACCCGGCCCCGCGCCCGCCGGCCGCCCCGCGGACCGAGCCCGGGAACTGGCTCGTCGTCGGAGAGGGCGACGCGGACGCCGAGGCGCTGGCCGGCATTCTGCGCGAGGCCGGGGCACGGGCCGAGGCGTGGGACCTTCCTCTGGGAGACGATTCGCTCGGGCCGCTCAGCGACGCTTTCACGGAACGTCTGGCGGCCGCCCCAGCCCCCGTGGGCGGCGTGGTGATGCTGTGCGGTACGCCGCCCACCGCGGGCGATCCCACCGCGGGCGATCCCACCGCGGGCGCCCAGCGGCGTGCCCGTCGCATCCTTGCCCTCGCCCAGGCGGTCGCGCACAGTTCCGGCCCGCTGCGTCTGTACGCGGTCACCCGCAACGCCCGCGCGGCAGAGGCGGGCGAGAGCGTGGATCTCGAACAGAGTGCTCTGCGCGGTGTGGTGCGCGTCCTGGCCTTCGAGCACCCGCGTATGCGTGCCACGCTGGTGGACACGGACGACGGCGCCCCTGGCCTGCGGAGCCTGGCCGAGGAGCTGCTCGCCGACGGACGGGAGGACGAGATCGTCCTAAGGGGCACCACCCGGCACGTCGCCCAGCTCGACTACGCCCCGCTGACCGCCTCGGAACAGGTCACGGCCGCCACCCGCACCATGCGATACGGAGTGGACGGATTCCGCCTGCGGGCGGGGCGGCTCGGGGATCTCGGCAGTCTGGAACTCGCCGCGACCGGGCGGCGGGCACCGGGTCCGGGCGAGGTGGAACTGCGTGTCCAGGCAGCGGGCCTCAACTTCCGTGACGTACTCACGGTCATGGACCTGCTGCCCGGCGAGGACGACGTCCGTTACCGGATCGGCTTCGAGTGCGCGGGTGTGGTGGCCGAGGTCGGGCCGGGTGTGGAGCATCTGCGCGTGGGGGACCCGGTGCTGGCCGTGCATCTCGAAGGCGGCTCCTTCGCCTCGTTCGTCACCGTGCCGGCGACCGCGGTCGCCCCGGTTCCGGCCGGGCTCGATCCTGTCGCCGCGGCGGGGTTGCCCACGGCCTTCCTCACCGCCTGGTACGCGCTGCGCCACGTCGGCCGACTCCGCGCCGGGGAGAAAGTCCTGATCCACTCGGCCAGCGGCGGCACAGGATTGGCGGCGGTCGCAGTCGCCCGGCTGCTCGGTGCCGAGGTGCTGGCGACCGCCGGCAGCGAAGAGAAGCGGCGCTACCTGCGGGGCAGCGGAATCAGCCGGGTGATGGACTCCCGCTCGCTGGACTTCGTCGAGCAGACTCGCAAGGCCACCAACGGCGAGGGCGTCGACGTCGTCCTCAACTCGCTCTCCGGCGCGGCGATTCGCGCGGGGCTGGAGACCCTGCGGCCCTTCGGCCGCTTCGTCGAACTGGGTGTGCGCGACATCCTGTCCGACGCCCCTGTCGGGCTGGCCCCGTTCCGGCACAACATCACCTTGAGCACCGTTGACCTCATCGAGCTCCAGCGGACTCGTCCTGATGTGTTCGCAACGATGCTGCGCGAGGTCCTCGACGAGTTCGCCGAGGACCGTCTGAAGCCGTTGCTGTGCACGACGTATCCGCTCACCGAGGCAACCGAAGCCTTCCGCCTGATGGCCCGCGCGGGCCATGTCGGCAAGCTGGTTCTGACCCTTCCCGACGAGGGAACGACCACCGCCGTCCTTCCCGACGGGCCGCCCGTCGTGCACGCCGACGGCGCCTATATCGTCACCGGCGGCCTGCGCGGCCTCGGCCTGGCGACCGCTCAATGGCTGGCCGGGCAGGGCGCAGGCCACATCGTCCTCAACGGCCGCACCACCCCGTCCCTGGCCGCCGCACGCACGATCAGGGAACTGTCCGCCAGCGGTAGCCGGGTCACCGTCGTACTGGGCGATATCGCCAAAGCCGGTACCGCCGAACGCCTTGTGGCCACCGCCACCGAGGACGGCAGGCTTCTGCGTGGCGTCGTGCACTGTGCCATGGTCCTTGAGGACGCCGCGCTCACCAATATCAGTGAGGGCCAGCTGAGGCGGGTTTGGGAGCCGAAGGTCACCGGTGCGTGGAAACTGCACCACGCCACGGCGGGGCACACCGTGGACTGGTTCGCGGTCTTCTCCTCGATGGCCTCGTTGCTGGGCAACCCTGGTCAGGGTGTGTACGCTGCCGCCAACTCCTGGCTCGATGCCTTCGCCGCGTGGCGGACCCGCGAGGGCCTGCCCACACTCGCGGTCAACTGGGGGCCGTGGGGCGAGACGGGTGTGGCGACCGATTTCAGCAGCCGGGGCTACCAGACGATCCCGACCGACAAGGGGCTACAGGCGCTCAAGGCGCTTCTGGCACACGGCCGTACCCAGACCGGGGTGGTCCCCGGGGAGCCGAGCACCTGGATTCCCGCCGCCGGACGGCAGGCGTCCTTCTTCAGCCTCCTGGCCCCGAGCGACGAACCCGCGCCCGGAGCGCCGGACGACTCCCGCGGTATCCAGGCCCGCCTTGAGGGTCTCGCGCCGGGCATCGCCAGGCGCGAGGCCCTTGAGACCTATCTGAGCGATCACATCCGCGGAGTTCTGCGCCTGGGCAGCACGACCCTTGACCCCCAGACGCCGCTCAAGGCGCTGGGTTTCGATTCGCTGTTGTCGATGGAATTGCGGGTCCGTCTGGAATCCGACCTCGGCGTCAAGCTCGCAAGTAATTTCGTCTGGCAGCACCCGACGGTATCGGCGCTCGCGGCCGGCCTCGCCGAGTGCATGGGTCTGGAACTGCGGAACGCGGACCAGTCAGTCTCACACGGGTAAAGGCGCGATCGGATCTAAAGGGCTGTCCCGTCATCCCTGGCGGGACAGCCCTTAGAGCTCGTAACACGATCTTGCTGAATCGTCCTGGTTGGCCGTGACCGGTGTGAGGATTCGGCCGTTCGTGATGGTGTGACTACTCGGCCGTGGATCGTGGATGACGACTTGTGGGCGCTGATCGAGCCGCTGCTGCCGCCCTG
>NZ_VKJP01000800.1 GCF_007280575.1 Streptomyces benahoarensis | reverse complement strand
GTCGGGTATTCCTGGCCGGTGGCCGGTGGCCGGTGGCCGGTGGCCGGTGGCCGGTGGCCGGTGTGCGGGGTGCGGGGTGGGTCGGCGGCCGGTGGCCGCTGGGAAACCGCCTGCCCGCCGCGCCCCGGTGTGCTTTTCTTCCGGGATGATCAGGAACCGTGACGCCGCCGACCTCGACGCCTGCGCGGCGGTGCTGGCCGAGGTGCACCGCCACAACGGCTACCCGCACCACTGGCCCGCCGACCCGGCACGCTGGCTCACCCCCGACGGCCTCACCGCCGCCTGGGTGGCCGAGGAGTCCGGCGTGATCGTCGGTCACGCCGCTCTGTGCGGCCCGGAGATCAGCCGCCTCTACGTCCACCCCGCCGCCCGCGGCAACGGCGTCGGCGGCAGCCTGCTGCGCACCGCCCACGACACGGCGCTCGCGCACGGCCGCGCACCGGTCCTGGAGGTCAAGGCCACCGACCACACGGCCGTCGCCCTGTACGAACGCCACGGCTGGACCCGCACCGCCACCGAGGAACAGGAGTGGCGGCCGGGGGAGCGGGTGGTGATCCACCGTT
>NZ_VKJP01000799.1 GCF_007280575.1 Streptomyces benahoarensis | reverse complement strand
GCTCAGGCCCCCGCGCCCGGGGGGCCGGGGCGCGGGGGCCTGAGCGTGCCGAGGCGGTGGAGGCGGTTGCGTTCGCCGGTGCGGGCGGTGCCGCCGTGGTGGCGCAGCCAGGTGGCGGCGAAGGCGTCGACGGCCGCGAGGTCACCGCCGACGCCCGGGACGTGGTGTGCCTCCTCGGTCAGGGTGTCGGCCAGGGCGCTCGCGGCCCGTTCGGGCATCGCGGAGAGCAGCACCGGGCGCGGCGGCGTCCAGAGGTAGGCGGCGCCCACCTCCGCCGTCTCCCGCCACCAGCCGTACCGGGGTGGGTGGTCGCCGTACGCGTCGGCGCCGGTCGCGCGGACGGTCGCGGCGACGGAGAGGAGCATGGTGTGTGCCACGGGCCGGGCCCGCAGGAAGGCTCCGGCGGCCGCTTCGAAGGCGTCGGGATCCGCTGTCGTGGTCCAGGTCATGCCCCAGTCTCCTGTGGGGGCCGCCCGGGACGCACCGGATTTTCCGGGGTGCCCGCCGGGCCCGCGCCGTCGCGTACGAGCCCCATGCGCCGGACCATGGCGCGCGCCCCGAACC
>NZ_VKJP01000082.1 GCF_007280575.1 Streptomyces benahoarensis | reverse complement strand
AGCCCCCACCCAAGGGAGAACCGCATGACCACGGTCGGCTTCCTCTACCCCGGCCACTCCGCCGAGGACGACTACCCGCGCCTCGCCGCCCTCTTGGGCGAGGGCATCGCCCTGCCCCTGGTCCACACCGATATCGGCGAGGACGCCCACCGGGTGGACGCGCTGCTGGAGATGGGGTCGGCGGCACGGCTCGCCGCCGGCGTCGGCGAACTGCGCGCCCTGGGCGTCGAGGCCGTCGTATGGGCCTGTACGAGCGCCAGCTTCGTCTTCGGCTGGGAGGGCGCCCAGGAGCAGGCCCGGGAGCTGTCCGTCACCGCCGGGCTCCCGGCGTCCAGCACGTCCTTCGCGTTCACGGGCGCGGTCCGGGCGCTCGGCCTGCGCCGCGTCGCGGTCGCCGCGACCTACCCCACCGACGTCGCGGAGCTGTTCCGGGCCTTCCTGAAGGCGTCCGGCACCGAGGTCGTCGCCGCCCGTGGCAGTGGCATCATCACCGCCGCCGAGGTCGGCACCTGGGGCCGCGACGAGGTGCTGGCCATGGCCCGGGCGGGCGACCACCCCGCCGCCGAGGCGGTCCTGCTGCCGGACACCGCCCTGCACACCGCGGCGTATCTGGCGGACCTCGAAACCGAGCTGGGCAAGCCGGTCCTCACCGCCAATCAGGTGACGGTCTGGGAGGGCCTGCGCCTGGTGGGCCGCACCGTCGTGCACCCCGCCCTGGGCACGCTCTTCACCGCCGCCGCCCACAGGGAGGGGTGAGGGAACGACCGCTCCCGGTGCCGGTGCCCCCGCCCTTGGGCCGGGGGCACCGCCACGTCATCCGGGGGCGGATTCACGGGAACGGGTGAACCGGATCCGGGAATAACCGGAGAACATCTCCGGTTGTCCTGGCCGCAGACCGGCGAAGCGAGGAGGACCCGCCCGTGAGCGGCGACAACGACCAGCAGCAGCGCGACGAGATCCGCGGTACCGCCCGGGGCGACGCGCCCGTCCCCCTGTCCGTGCTCGACCTCGTGACGGTCGGCGCGGGAAGCTCCGCGACGGACGCCGTCCGCACCGCCGTCGACCTGGCCCGCATCGCCGAGCGCCGCGGCTTCCACCGCTACTGGGTCGCCGAACACCACTCCATGCCCGGCGTCGCGTCGTCCTCCCCGGCGGTCCTCCTCGCCCATCTCGCCGCGCACACCGACCGCATCCGCCTCGGCTCCGGCGGCGTGATGCTGCCCAACCACGCGCCGCTGGTCATCGCCGAACAGTTCGGCACCCTGGAGGCGATGGCCCCCGGCCGCGTCGACCTCGGTCTTGGCCGCGCCCCGGGCACCGACGGCGCCACCGCCGCGGCCCTGCGCCGCACCGAGCGGCTCCATGAGGGAGCAATGGGGTCTCCCCTGGTCGAGCGAAGCCGAGACCGTGGGGAAGAATTTCCGCAGCTGCTCGCCGAATTGACCCGCTTCCTGGACGGCACGTTCCCCGACGGCCACCCGTACGCCCGTATCCACGCGGTCCCCGGGCCCGTTCAGGCGACCTCGCCCGGCGGGGTGCAGTCCCCGCACCGCCCGCCGCTGTGGCTCCTCGGCTCCTCCGGCTTCAGCGCCCGGCTGGCCGGGTCCCTGGGCCTGCCGTTCGCCTTCGCCCACCACTTCTCGGCCGCCAACACCGTGCCCGCCCTCGACCTCTACCGCGCGTCCTTCCGCCCCTCCGAGGTGCTCGCCGAGCCGTACGCCCTGATCGGCGTCGCCGCGCTCGCCGCCGAGGACGAACGGGAGGCCCGCCGCCAGGTGATGACCGGCGCACTCTCCATGCTCCGCCTCCGCACCGGCACCCCCGGCCTGGTGCCGAGCCCCGAGGAGGCCGCGGCGTACCCGTACCACGCCCACGAGCGGGAGTTCGTCGACAACTGGCTCGCCAACATCGTCCACGGCACCCCCGACGCCGTCCGTCAGGGCCTCGACGACCTGGCCAGGCGCACCGGCGCCGACGAACTGATGCTCACCGCCAACGCCCACGGCGGCGCCACCCGGCTGCGCTCCTACGAGCTGATAGCCGACGCGTACGGGCTGCCGCGCGACTGAGCCGGGGCCGTCGCCGCACGAGGCGCGCGCCGCAGGGGCCGCCTGCCGTAAGGGCCGTCCGCCGTACGGACCGGCCGCCACCCGGCCTCGCCCGCGTCCCCGCGTCCACCCGGCGCGGGACGCGGGGCACGGTCAGAAGTCGTCGGTGCGGCCGTCCGCGTCGAGCAGGGCGGTGATCCGCTCCGGGGGCAGCGGCCGGGCGTAGAGCCAGCCCTGGCCGGTGTCACAGCCGATCCGCCGCAGCCGCGCCGCCTGCTCGGCGCTCTCCACGCACTCCGCGGTGACCGTCAGCCCGAGCCGGTGCGCAAGCGACACCAGCGCCTCCACGATCGTTTCATCGGCCGGATTCGGATGCTCCTGTGACCGAAAACCGCTGACGAACGTGCCGTCGAGCTTCAGGACGGACACCGGCAGCCGGCTGAGGTAGGCGAGGTTGGAGTAGCCGGTGCCGAAATCATCGATGGCGATCCGTACGCCCATGTCACTCAGTGCCTGAAGTGCCTGGAGCGGCCGCCCGGCCGACCCCATCACCGCCGACTCGGTCAGCTCCAGCTGCAACAGCTCCGGTGGCAGCTCCGTCGCCGCGAGGATCCCGGCCACATCCGCGACGAGGTCGGAGTCCCACACCTGACGCACGGCCACATTGACGCTGACGAACAGCGGCCGCGCGGCGGGCCGTTCCAACTGCCAGGCGCGGGCCTGACGGCAGGCGGCCTCCAGCACCCAGCGGCCCAGTTCGACGATCGAGCCGTTCTCCTCGGCCAGGGCGATGAACCGATTCGGCGCCAGCGTGCCGAACTGCGGATGACGCCAGCGGACCAGCGCCTCCACGCCCTCGGCCCGCCCGTTGCCCAGCCCGACGAGCGGCTGGTACTCCAGCGTGAACTCGCCGCGGTCCACGGCCGGACGGAGCGTGCTGGACAGCGCCTGGCGGGTCATCCGGTGCGCGTTGCGCTCGGGGTCGAAGAGCGTCCAGCGCGCCTTGCCGTCCTCCTTGGCCCAGTACAGCGTGGTGTCCGCCGCCTGCATCAGGCCCGTGGCCGTCGTCCCCGCCGCGGTCCGCTCCACCACGCCGATGCTGGCCGACACCGACAGCCGCTGCCCGGCCAGGTCGAACGGCTGCTGAAGGGCGTCCAGCGCGCACTGCGCCAGCTCCGCCACCTGATCGGTGCCCGCGGAGTTCTCCACCAGCAGCGCGAACTCGTCACCGCCGAGCCGGGCCACCAGATGGCCGCGGGAGGCGTCGCCGCCCCGCCCGCCGGTGCGCTCCGCACAGCGGCTCAGACGCTGTGCCACCGCGCTCAGCAGCCGGTCGCCGACGCGGTGCCCGAGCGTGTCGTTGACGGCCTTGAAACCGTCGAGGTCGAGGTAGCACAGGCCGATGCGGCCGGTCCCCGACGGCTCGAACGACGCGGCCTCCAGCGCCGATGACAGCCGCTCGAAGAAGAGCGCGCGGTTGGGCAGCCGGGTCACCGGGTCGTGCATCTGCAGATGCCGCACCCGGGCGAGCAGGTCGTGACGGTCGCTGCTGTCGGCGACGGTCAGCAGGAACCGTTCGCCGCCCGGCAGCGGCTCGACGCCGACCTCCACCCAGAGGGTCTGGCCCGCCGGGTGCTTGAGGCGGCGGGTGCAGCGCAGCCGGTCGCTGCGGCCGCACAGCACCTCCCGGTAGGCGGTCCACAGCCGGGGGTCGGAGCCGAGGTCGGCGAGGTCCGCGGCGGCGGCCGAGGTGAGCCGCCCGGGGTCGGTGCCGAGCAGTTCGCCGAAGGCGGGGTTGGCCGCGATGATCAAGCCGTCGCCGTCCAGCAGGGCCATCGGCAGCCGCGCGGAGTGGAACGCGGCGCGGTAGTCGCCGAACGCCGTGGCCGGGCTCTCGTGGGCGAGCGCCGGGAGGCGGCCCGCCGTGCCCTGTCGTTCGGCCCGTACACCGGATTCGTTGGTCGTACCCTTACGCTCCGTCACGGAGGGAAGCGTCACTCCGGGCGTGCGGCCCGGCCTGTCGGGGTGTCCGCTCACTGCTCGCTCCCGCATGGCGCTGGTCTCGTGACGGAGGGGGGAATCCGCGCTGGAAAGTGTGGCGATCATAGAGGCTGCCGCGGCGGGCGAGCCAGCGACATCGCCGTGATCATCGGCACGGGTGACGGAAGTTCAGCCATTTCTGCCCAGCAGTGTTCATCGGGGTTCGCCGGAATTGCTGCGATGGCCACGTGTGACGTTCCGTGACGGAGTAGCGGTGGGGCGCCGCTCACTCTTCTGGCCGCGGAAACAGGACGAATAGCGTTAAATCATCACAGGGTGGGTGGGGTGTCCGAATCCCGTCCCCGGAGGTCGATGTGGTGCGCCCCCAGACGCCCGACAGGGCCGAACCCCGGAGGCTGCGGCGCGTCGTGGCGGTCGCCACCTCACTGACCGCACTCATAGCGACCTCGATCGTCGCCGGTCCCGCCACCGCCTCGGAAGCCACCCTCTCGTGCGCCCTCGGCCGCACCGACGCCCATCACTCCGAGGGGCTGGACACCTGGAACGCCGCCTACCCCCGCCCGCGCGGCACGCTCGACGCGGTGATGATCTTCCTCTCGTTCCCCGACTCCACCCCCGTCGTCGGAGCGGGCGAACTCGCCCGGAACTACTTCCCGGCCACCTCCCGTTTCTTCGACCACGCCTCGTACGGCAAGTTCCGGCTCCGCCCGCACCTCCACCAGAAGTGGGTACGGATGCCGCACCGCTCCACCGACTACGGGATACGGCGCGACTGGGCGGCCGACAGCCGGGCGTCCTACCTCCGCGACGCGGTCGCCGCCGCCGACCCCACCATCGACTACAGCCGCTACGACATCGTCTACTTCGTCGCCGACCCGGACGCCCCCGGCGTCGACTCGGACGCCACCAAGGTCGTCAACCTCGACCAGCCGATGCGCGCCGACCACACCGACCTGCGGCGCTTCGTCACCGTCTTCGAGCAGAACCCGCCGGACCGCAACGTCCTCGCCCACGAGACCAGCCACGTCTTCGACCTGCCGGACCTCTACCACCGCCCCGAGGGCGGCAAGGGCGACTGGGACACCTACGTCGGCGACTGGGACCTCATGGGCAGCCAGTTCGGCCTGGCGCCCGACCCGTTCGGCTGGCACCGGTGGAAGCTCGGCTGGCTCACCGACAACCAGGTCGACTGCGCCGGACTCACCGGCACCGGCTGGCACACCCTGCGCCCGCTGTCCGCCCCCATGGAGCCCGGCGACGAGCGCCGCTCCCGGCTCCTGGTCGTCCGCACCGGACGGGACACCGCCCTCGCCGTCGAGGCACGCGACGCCAGCGGCAACGACCGGACGGTCTGCCGCGAGGGCGTCCTCGTCTACCGCGTCCGCTCCGCCACCGCCTCCGGCTCCGGCCCCGTCCAGGTCCTCGACGGCCACCCGGGCACCTCCGCCTGCAGCGGCACCTCCGTCCACCCGCCGCTCGCCGACGCCCCGCTCGGCGTGGGCGAGAGCCTGCGCGACGCCGCCGACGGCGTTCGGGTGGAGGTCGAGGGGCGCGCGCCCTCGGGTGACTGGACGGTCCGGATCACCCGCGCCTGACCCGCCCCACGGGCATACGACGAAGGCCCCCACCGAAGTGAGGGCCTTGTCTGTCTGTGCGCCGCCAGGGACTCGAACCCCGGACCCGCTGATTAAGAGTCAGCTGCTCTAACCAACTGAGCTAGCGGCGCCTGCTGACGTGGAAGACCTTAGCACCCGGAAGGGGGAGGGCAAAAATCGGATACCCGGTGGCCGGGCGCTCAGCGGGAGGTCAGCGCGGTGGCGGCGTACTCCGGGGCCCGGCCGGAGGCGGTGCGGACCGGGCGCTCCGGGCCCATGGCGTATCCGGCGCCGGTGTCCGCGCGGGCGGCGCGCACACAGGCCCACAGCAGGACGTCAGGCCCCGGCAGCCAGGGGGAGCGGACGTCGGGGGCGACCAGCCACCGGGTGGCGGGCGGCGCGGAGCGGTCCGCCGGGCCGGCGCACGGGTGCAGCGGCGGGACGGTCACCGCGTCCCCGCTGCCGTGGCACAGCAGTGGCGGGACGGCGGCTGCCCACTCCTCCCACTCCAGCAGCGCGGGCAGCCGCTGCGCGGTCCCGGGCGCGGCGAAGAGCAGGATCCGGCCCTGGTGGGCGGCGACAGGGCCGGAGCCGGGGCCGTCCGACCAGAGCCGGTCGACCATCCGGCGGCCGAAGAGCGCGGGCGCGTTGATCACGTCGAAGGCGGTGCCGCACGGCAGCACGCTCGGCGCGGTGGGCCGCTGCGCCCACAGGGAGCGCACGGCCCCCGGACGCGCGCTGGCGGAGGCCAGCCAGTCGGCGCCGGCGAGGGTGACGTACGAGGAGGTGGGGAAACCCGGGGACGCCGGGGCGGGGGAGATGTCGGACTGCCAGTCGCTCATGGGGACAGGTCTACCGACGGACGGGGCGCCCCGCGGCGGATTTCCGAAACCGGGACACTACGGGTCGGTAGGGAGTATCTTCCCCTCGCGCATATGCCCTGGGCTCATGGGCAGGCCCCGCCGGACGGGCTTCCGGGGCGCTCCCGGGGGCGTACGGGTGGCCCGTACGAGTGCGGTCGACCGGCCCTCGCAGCTCTCACCGGTGCCGCGTCGGTGCCGGGCCCGGCACCGGTCCTCCCCGGTGGGCCCGGCCCGCGGCCGTGCCGGTCAGTCCCCGCCGTCGGGGCGGGCGGCGCCGTCGCGCATCAGGCTCCGGCCGAACTCGACCATCTTGCGGGCGTAGTCCTCCGTCCACTCCGCGCGCTCGGCGAGCGCCGCCGGCGTCAGGCGGTCGAAGCGCTTGGGGTCGGCTAGCTGCGCGGCGGCCAGCGCCTGGAACTCCGTCGCCCGGTCGGCGGCGGCGCGGAAGGCGAGCGCCAGCTCCGTGGAGCGGCCCAGCAGCTCGCGCGGGTCCGCTATCGACTCCAGGCCGAAGAAGTGCTCCGGGTCCGCCGTGGCCTCGGGCGGTTCGAAGAGCAGCGGCGCGGGCCGCATGCGCCGGGGCGCCGCGCCGCGCGGGTCGGGAGCCGGTCGCGGCTCGGACATGAACGTACCTCCAGGGTCGAGTGCCGCATTCCATTGTCCCGCGTCGCGCAAGGGGGCAGGCCCCTTGCGTACGAGGTCCCGCCCGGCGCGCGTGGCGTCGTCACGCCCGCCACCCCACCGGTGCTCCGCGAGCCGGGCCGGTACGCCGCCAGGCGACAGCCTTTTATGGGTCAGGTGGTCGGTCACCTCTGCCGTGTGGAAGGTGAGGCCGGGAAGGTGGCCCCATCGGGCGGTGGCCCCATCGGGCTGCTGAATCTCTCCTCATGAGGCCAACTCCCCCCGTCCCCGAGGGGAGTTGCCCATGTCGGTGCAGTGTTACCGCTTCCCGCTGTCGGGGCTGTCCGTGCACCCGGCGTGGCACTGGGAGCAGTCGGCCGCGTCCTTCATGGTCCACAGCTCCGGTCGATCTCGAAGCCTTCCGCGCTGGTCAGAGCGCCTGCGGCCGTCCGGTTCACCCCCGCCACCCCACCCGGTGCTCCGCGAGCCGGGCGAGTACGGCGTGGTGGGCCTCCCAGCTGTCCGGGAACTTCACCGTGACGCCGAGCTGCACCGGCTCCGTCGACGGGTGTTCGTCCAGCAGCTCGGCCACGCCCGCCCGGCAGACCACGATGCAGGCGTGGCGGTGGCGGGAGGCGAGCACGCACAGGCGGCCCGTCTCCAGGTGGAAGGCGGTGGCGTCGGGGCGTCCGGAGAGCGGGTGGAGCACCACCGTGACGTCGTACTCGCGGCCCTGGAGGCGGTTGGCGGTGTCCACCACGACGCCGCTCACCCCCAGCTCGGACAGGGTCGCGCGCACCGCGGCGGCCTGATCGCGGTGCGCGGTGCCGACCGCGACCCGGGCAGCCGTCACCGGCTCCGGATCCGGACCGCGTTCGCTGGTGGCGGCCGCGCCGCGGTCCAGCAGCCGCCGCACCACCAGGGCCACCGCCCGTACCGCCTCCGGGTCCGTCCGCGGGGTGTGCCGGGCGGGCAGCTCCAGCAGGCCCCAGCCGGACACGGCGGCCTCATCGAGGACGCGGTCGACGCCCGAGCCGTCGCCCGGCACCCCGAACGCCAGGCTCCGGTCGCCGGGGCCGGTGCCGCTGCGGAAGCGGGCGAACGGGTAGAACGCGTCGGACACCAGCGGCGCCGCCGACGCGGGCAGCCGCCAGGAGACCGGCAGGCGGTGCTGCGGCAGGTCGGGATTGTGCGCCAGGAGGGTGGCGACGGCGCTCGACGACGGGTCGTACGCAAGACCCGCCCACTGCTCGGCGCCGACCACGCTGAACGGGTCCAGCTGTCCCGGGTCGCCGACGAACAGCGCCCGCTCGAAGAGCCCGGCGACGGCCAGCAGCGCATCGGAGCGCATCTGGTACGCCTCATCGACGATCGCGTGCCGCCAGCCCTCCTCGACCTTGGTGTGGGCCCACTTCGCGGCGGTGGAGACGACGATGTCCATCCCGGCGAGGTCGGCGATCTTCGCGGAGGTACGGACCTCGGGCAGCGCGGCGAGCGCCGGGTCGACGGTGCCCGTCTCGCTGCCGTGCAGCCGCCCGACCGGCAGCTGCGGATCCTTCTCGGCGAGGCGCAGCACCAGGTCGTCCACCTGGGCGTTGGTCTGCGCGACGATCATCAACGGGTGCCCGGCCGCGGCGAGTTCCCGGGCCGCGCGGACCACGAGGGTGGACTTGCCCGCGCCCGGCGGGGAGTCGACGACCACGCCGGGACGGGTGCTGTGCAGGGTGTCGTGGAGGATCGCGTCCGTCGCGGCGGCGGCCGCCGCGCCCGGGTCGAACGGCTCCGCGCCGCCCGGCCCGGGGGTCTGTCGCGTCGTCCACGGGGCGCCGGTCACAGGAAGTCCTCCGGTGTCATCGGGTCGGGGGCGTCACCCTCGGGTCCGGCGGCGGGCGGGCCGCCGTGCGTCCACGGGGTGTCCTCGGGCTCCGGCAGCTGCGGGCCGCCGCGCGGGGCGTGCTCGAACAGCGTCCAGCACACCGTCTCACCGGGCTCGGGCACCGAACCGGGCGCGGGCACCTTGCCGCGCCCCATGCCGCCGGTGAGCCGCACCGTCAGGCTGCCCGCCGCCCCGTCCTCGTACGCCACGAACACGGCGCTCTGCGCCTTGCCGTCGGGCAGCGGGCGGTGCAGCCGGGCGCCGTCGGTGAGCAGCGGGGTGTCGGCGGTGCGCAGCGTCACCAGGGGCCGCGGCATCGGGCGCGGGCCCTCGGAGAACGACTCCTCGACGGCGGTGACCTCCCCGGCGAACGCCTCCCCGGCCAGCCGCCGCCCCGCCATCACCAGCGGGTCGTCCAGCGCCTCCTGGGCGTCCAGCTGGGCCTGCGCCGTCTCCCGGGAGGCGAGCTTGCGGGCGGCGGTGACCGCGTCGTCCCGCTTGGGCTGCGGCGGCTCGCCCGCGCGCACCCGGTCGCGGTGGGCGGTGTACGACCAGCGGTCGCGTTTCCAGCGGTCGACGACGTGGGCGCCGGGCGGCAGCGCGCGCAGCAGGTCGTACCCGCGCCAGACCGCGTCCCAGGTGGGTCGCAGCTGGCCGCCGATCAGCTCGCGTAGCTCCTCCGCGGCGCCGGGTACGTCCGCGTCGTACCGGGCCATCGCGGGCGCCAGCAGGGCGTTGTCGAACGCCGGGTCGGTGGCGGGACCGGCGGGCGGGCAGTGCAGCATGCCGTCCTCGCCGCGCGCCGACTCCGCACGCTCGGCGGCGGCCCGGCCCGACAGGCCCTCGGGCGGGTCGATCCAGGCGAGCAGGGCGCCCAGATGCTGGTCCTCCAGGGCGCTCTGGCCCGTCGCCCAATGGCGGGTCAGCAGCTCCGTCATGGACAGCAACAGGCAGGAACCCGGCACCCGGGCGCGCTCGCCGAGATGGGTCAACCAGCGGCCCAGCAGCGGCACATGGGGCGGCGCGGGATACGGCGCCTCGGGGTCCTGCTCGGCCGTCCGCCGGAACCGCGTCGAGCGGCCCAGCAGCCGCATGTACGCGACGCCCGCGGTACTCGGCACGATCAGCTGCGGGGCGTCGGCGCACAGCTCGGCCTGGACGGTGACCTTCTTGCCGGACTCCGGGTCGGTCTCCTTGCGCTCCTCGTGGCCGACGGTGTCGGCGAAGCCGTCGAGGTACGGCAGGACCGCGTCGGCCAGCTCGGCGAGGAAGGCGAAGCGCAGATCGCGGTCGCGGGGCTGCGCCACCGTCAGCAGCAGCGGCCGCTCGCGGTCCGTGCCGACGAGGGCGCCCAGCGGCGCACCGGCCTCGCCCGCCGTCGTCAGCGGGACGCACACCAGCGGGCGGTCGGACAGATGGCGGTGGCGGACGGTGGTGAGCGGGCGCGCCGCCCCGGCGGCCGCCGCCTCCATCCGCGCCAGCGTCTCGATCAGCGACATACCGGATCCTCCGCTCCGGGGGCGGTACGGGGGACGGGAACGGGCGGCCCGGCGGTGCCCAGCGCCTCGGCGCGCAACCGGGCGGCGCGGCGCAGCGCGGCGAGGGCGGGGTCGGTGTCGTCGGGGGCGGCGCCCGGGGCCTCCGGGGCGCGCTCCGGAGCGGCCGGGTGTTCCGGTCCGGCGCCGTGCCCCGGGGCGTCCGCCGGGGCAGCGGCGGCGTCCGCCGTCCGCTCCGCTGCCGCCGCCAGCACCTCGTCGAGGGTGCGCAGCGACCCCAGCTCGCCGCGTACGCCGCGGCCCAGGGTCTCCACCGCGCCCCGCTCGCGGGAGCGGCCGCGGCAGTGGAACGCCAGCTCACACGCGGCCAGGCACTCCGGGGCGTACGCCGCGTCGACCGTCTCGACGGCGGCGGCCAGTTCGTCCGCCGGGCGGGTCGCCGTCCGGCCGTCGTCGGCGAGGTGCAGGTCGAAGGTGGTGTCCGGGGGCAGGGCGGCGGCGATCTCGTCGACCCGGGTGAGGCGGGCCAGCTGCCGCCGGGTGGTGGCGAGCTGCTTACGGATGTCGACGGCGGCGGCCGTGGGGAGGTTGGAGAAGTCCTGCGGGCACACCAGCAGCACCCGGTCGCCGACCCGGGCCGGGCGCTCCCCATGGGCGGTGACCTGCGCGGCGACGCCCTCCAGGCCGTGGACGTAGACCGCCGCCTGCCGGGCCGCCGCGCCCACCTTGGCGGCGTCCGCCGCGCCGTCGATCATCGGGAAGGACTTGATCTCCACGACCGTCCAGACGCCGTCCGGGCGGACCACCACCGCGTCCGGCTCCACATAGGCGGGCGAACCGGCGACCTCGACGGCGAGCAGCGGGTGGTCCAGCAGCGTCCAGCCACCGGCGGCCGTGGCCTCCCGCAGCGCCAGCGCCGTGCGGGCGGCCCGGCCCTCGGGACCGGCCGCCGCCAGGTCCGGCGCGGCGACCTCGCCCTCCTCGGGCGCGGGGGTGCCGGACGGCAGCCGGGCGTGCAGCAGCCGCAGCAGCTCGGCGCCGCCGTCCGCCTTGACGCGGGCCTCGAAGCTGTTGCCCCGGGCGAGGGCGAACCGGGACTGGCCGTGGCCCGCGGGGGAGCCGAGCGCCTGGGCCAGGGCGCCCTTGTCGACGCCCGCGCCGTCCAGCAGCGCGCGGCGCCGGCAGCCCGGGTTGGCGGCCAGCGCGGCGAGCGCCCGGGCGTCCAGCGCGCGGGGGCGTATGCCCGGCCCGCGCAGCTCAGTGAGGCGCTGCCGCAGGCTCGGGGGCGGCGTCGGCCGTGCGCTCGGGGCAGCGGCCGCCGCGGGTCGGCTGTCGCGGAAAACGTTCACCTGGCGAAGTCTCGCATCCGGCACCGACAACGCCCCTGGCCCTCGCGCAACGAGCGGCGGCCGCGCGGCCCCGCCGGGTCCGGCGCCGCCACGCCGCCCCGGGAGTCCCGCGGGCGGGACCGTCCGGTTCCGGTGCGGCGCCGGGGTCCGTGCCCCGGGCGCGGAGGGTGTCGACGAGCCGGAGCAGCGGGCCGGTGAGCCAGGCGCCCAGGCCCATGACGGCCACGCCCGCCAGCACGTCCAGGAGGTAGTGGTTGGCGGTGCCCATCACCACCAGGGCGATGGCCGGCGGGTACGCCACGGCGAGCGCCCGCGCCACCCGGGAGGAGGCCAGCCGCCACACGGCCGCGCCGCACCACAGCGCCCAGCCCACATGGAGGCTCGGCATCGCCGCGTACTGGTTCGTCAGCCCGCCCAGGCCGCGGGGCGCGCTCGCCTCGGCGCCCCACCAGCCGTATCCGGCGTAGTGGGCCATGCCGTCCACGAAGCCCTGCCCGGCGTCGAGCAGGCGCGGCGGCGCGGTCGGGAAGAGGGTGAAACCGATCAGCCCTATCAGGGTGGCGGTCAGCAGACGGCTGCGCGCCACCCGGTAGTGCGCGGGCCGCCGACGCCACAGCCAGACCAGGACCGCCGGGGTGACGACGTAGTGCAGCGCCGCATACGCGTACGCCGCGGGGACGCCGACCACCGGGACCCCGGTGAACAGCCGGTTGAGTGCCGGTTCCGGGGTGAGGTGCAGGATCCGCTCCACCCGGAGGAGGGCGGTGCCGTGCCCGGTGGCGGCGGTCACGTCGCCCCGGGCCAGCAGGCGGCCCGCGGAGTACGCGGCGTACACCGCTGTCAGGAGCGGGAGTTCGGTCCACCACCGGGGGCGGCCGGGCCGGGCCGCCGTGCGGGGCGCTGCGCTCACCATCGCGCACCTTCTTCGTCGTGCTTCGTACGGGTGCGGTGGCCACCGCCCCGCCCCGCCGGTGTCTCCGGCGACCGTCCACCATACGCTGTATGGCTCGGTGCTCCGCACAGGCCCTGGGGGTGGCCCGGCCCCGGGCGACCCGGTACGCGATGATGGAATTCCGCGGGGCGCGCGGGCCCGGCGCCGCGCCCGCGCCCGCCCGTACGGCGATGACGCCGCGGTGCGCCCGCGGTGTCACCTGCACCACCTGCGACGAACAGCCGAGACATCGGCGAGAGGTACGGCCCTCATGGCAGCGCGCATTCTCCTGGCCCGGCACGGACAGACCGAGTGGTCCCTCTCCGGCAGGCACACCGGCCGTACGGACATCCCGCTCCTGGAAGAGGGGCGCACGGGCGCGAAACTCCTGGGCGAGCGGCTGCACCGCGCGCCCTGGGACGGCCTGCCCGGCGTCGAGGTGCGCACCAGCCCGCTGCGGCGCGCCAAGGAGACCTGCGAACTCGCCGGGTTCGGCGACCGCGCCGAGGAGTGGGACGCCCTCATGGAGGTCGACTACGGCGCGTACGAGGGGCTGACGCCCGCACAGATCAAGGAGCGGCGGCCCGGCTGGCTCCTCTGGCGCGACGGCGTCCCCGAGGGTGAGACGCTCGCCGGGGTCGCCGCGCGGGCCGACCGCGTCATCGACTGGGCGCGCGCGGCCGACCGCGATGTGCTGGTCTTCGCGCACGGCCACATCCTGCGCTCCCTGGGCGCCCGCTGGCTCGGCCTGGACGTCTCGTTCGCCGCCCGCATCCGCCTCGATCCGACGTCCCTGTCGGTCCTCGGCTGGGCCTACGGCGAGCCCGCCATCGAGCGCTGGAACGACACCGGCCACCTGGGCTGACGGCGCTACGGGGCGCCAGGGCCGCCGCGCCCCCGGGGGTCAGCCCCGGCGGGGTGCCGGGAGCGCCGCGTGCCGCTCCAGGAAGGCGGCGACCTCCTTGACGGAGCGGTGCGACCGCAGCGCGCGGGCGGTGGAGTCGAGCATCGCGCGGATCCGGGACGACTTCACCTGCCCGAGCAGCCGCAGCGCCCGGCTCCCGGTGACGCCCGCCTCCTCGGGGGCGCCGTCGGCCGCCAGATCGCCCGCCAACTCCGTCGTGAACAGCGCGATGTTCCGGGTGAAGTGCGGTTTCTGGAGCGCCACCGCACGGCGCGCGTGCTCCACCGCGCGCCCCCCGTCGCCCAGCGCCGCCCAGCACTGCGCCTCCAGGCCCTCCAGCTCGGCCTCGCCGTAGAAGCTCATCCACTCGGGGTCGTGGTCGGTGGGCCCGCTCCCGAAGAACCGCCGGGCCCGGGTGAGCGCGCGCTCGCAGCCGGAGCGGTCGGCGAGCAGCGCCAGACCGCCCGCCTCCCGCAGCGCCAGCAGCGACTGGAGCCGGGGCGAGGCGAGGCGCCGCGCGGCCCGCTGGGCGGCCTGCGCGGCGCGGACCGCCTCGCGCGGGCGCCCGGCGTCCCGGGCGAGGAAGGCGGTGTTGCAGAACGCGTGCGCCTCCAGCGCCGCGTCGCCGCAGACCCGGGCGGTGGCCAGCGCCTCGGCGTAGTGCGAGCGGGCGTCCCCGAAGCGGCCCGAGTCGTGCGCCAGCCAGCCGACGGACAGGGCCAGTTCACCGGCGCCGCAGTGCAGCCGGTCGGCGACCGAGCGCCGCTCCGCGCCCGCGTCCAGCAGGGCGTACGCGGAGTGCAGCGGGGCCATCGCGCGGTGGTAGATGTCGTCCGCGCCGTGCCGGTCGTCGAGCAACCGGATCCGCCGGACCGCGTCCTCGACGGCGTCGGCCTCGGCGGCGCCGGGACGGCCGCCGGACGACGGCCGGGGCGCGGGGACGGTGAAGGCGGGTGGGGCGGCGATGCCCAGGGCGGCCGCCGGGCCGCCGGTGATGAACGCGCGACGCAGCACGTCGCTCTCCTCGCAGCTCTGGATACAGGTATCGCGGTGGTCGGGTTCGGGTGCCAGGGGCGGGGCGCTGACCGCCGCCGTACGCGCCCCCCGTCCGCGTACCGCCTCGCGCGGCACGAAGCCCATGTCGGACAGCGACAGCCCCGGGAACATGTGCCGGAACACGCGCTCGTAGGCGTAGTTCGGGCAGCGGATCTCCCCGGACTCGACGCGGCCCACATAGCGGGCGTCGCACGAGACCTGCTCGCCGATTTCACGGGCGGACCGTCGGACCGCCGCCGCGAACTCGCCCGGTGACAGCTTGCCGCGCAGCTGCCGGAAGGCGGCGTTCGGACGGGCGGGGACGGTGCGGGACGACGCTGAATGCGCAGCTGGCGACGTCATGGCGGACCTCTCCGTGCCCTCTCCGTGCCATCTTTCCGGCGATGCCGCTTCCTGGCGGAGCGGCGGGACGACCGTACCTGCTGTGACGGAGCCGATACGGAGGGTATGGCTACAAACCGGATATCTCACCCACGATCCGCCATGAACTGCCATCCTTTGCGGCGGTCCGGCGCCGTAGCTGTTGACGGGGCACACCGTTGGACACGGTGTCGATACGCAGCGGTGCAGGAGGAGGGGTTTTCCGTGAGGAAGTCCGGTGTGGGCGAGGGCGGCACGAGGTGCGCCGGGACGGGCGCGCCACCCGGTCACGCCCCGTTCTGCGACCTCGTCACGGTGCCCGCCCGGCAGGGACTCGAAGCCGTCGACATCCTGCGGCTCCGCGACGGCGTCGGCCCGGTCCTGCACGACGCCCCCTGCCACACCCTCGGCTTCCTGGTGCCCGCCGGGACCGCCGAACGCTGGGACCTGCCCGGCAGCGCCTGCACCCGGACGTTCGGCCGCGGATCCGCCACGGCCGCCGGGCGCGGCGCGCCGGAGCCGCCGGTGACCGGGACCGGCTGGCTGGTGCCGCCCGAGGGCGCGTACGGCGACGCCACCGACCCGGTCGTCCTGCGGGCCGCCCTGGGCGAGGCGGCCCGCACCATCGAGGCCGTCGACCGCTGCCGCTGACCCCCGGTCAGGACGTACGAAGCGCCCCGGCGCCGCCCCGGAATTCCGAGGCGGCGCCGGGGCGCGTGGAGTCGGGCGTGCGCCGTCTAGCCGGCGGGCTGCGCCGCCTCGTCGGCGTACGCCGCGCCGCACGGCATCCGCTCCAGGGGCGGCGCGGCGGGTGCGGCGCGGCCCGGCGCCGGATGGGGGATGACGAGCCCGCCCGGCCCCCGGCCCAGCCGCCGCCGCACCCCGCGCAGCAGCCGCCCGGCGGTGAACGCCGTGCCGTAGACGGAGCGCATCGCCGGGCCGAACGACGCCGCGGCCAGCGGGCCTGCGAAGAACAGCCCCGGCCACGACGATTCGAAGAGCCCGCTCAGTTCGGGCGCCCGGCCGGGCCGTACGGTCCGCAGCTCCTCGCGCACCCTTGGGTCGAGCAGACGCAGCCGCCGCAGGTCCGGGACGAACCCGGTCGCCGCGATCACATGCTCGGTCTCCACCACGGTGGACCGGCCGTCGGCGGAGGCCAGTTCGAGGCGTACCGCGCCGTCCCCGGGGACCGCGGCGCGCACCCGGTGCCCGGTCAGCACCGGGACGGCGGTCTCGAAACGGTCCCGCAGCCACCAGGCCCCGGCCGGTCGCGGCGGCCGGTCCGCACCCCGCCCCCGGGCTGCCACCGGCAGCCACCGCACCGCCCAGGGCAGCTCGGCCCGCAGCCAGGGCCCCCACCCGGCGCCCAGACCGCTGTGCGGGGCGCGCAGCGCGGCCGGGAACGGACGGCCCAGCGGCGGCGGCGCGGCCTCCCAGTGGATCCGCCCGGCCCGCGCCACGACCCGGGCCCGCGCGCCCAGTTCGGCCAGCAGCACCGCCGTCTCCAGCGCCGACTGACCGCAGCCGACGACGGTCACGTCCCGCCCGGCGAACCCGGACAGATCGCGGTGGTCGCTGCTGTGCGAGGCGAGCGCGGCGGGCAGCCCGTACAGCGGCTCCGGGCGCCGCGCGAACGGCACCGCGCCCACCGCCAGCGCGACCGTACGGGCCCGGATCGGCGCCCCGTCCGCGGTCTCCACCAGAAAGCCGCCGCCGTCCGGCCGCACCGTGGTGACCGCGCGCTCCTCCAGGTCCTGCGGCACCGCCCGCTCGCCGAACCACCGGCCGTACGCGGTGAACACGGTGCCCGGCAGCGGCACGCCCTGCCGCACCGGGATGCCCGCCTGGGCGCAGTACGCCGCCAGGGTGTACGTGCCCGCCGGGTCGGACAGGTCCGACGACCAGGGTGCGGAGGTGAGGTACATGCCGCCGGGCATGTGGTCCCGCCACGCGGCCATCGGCCGGCCCAGGACCCGCGGGCGCAGCCCGGCGGCCGCCGCGTGCGCGGCGATCGAGAGTCCGTAGGGGCCGGCGCCCACCACCACGAGGTCGTCCATGGAAGATCCCTGCTCCTTCTCGTCGTGCGGTTCTCGTCGGAGCGGCGCCGTACGGGCCGCGGTGCCGGTGTGCGGTGGCCGGTGCCTCAGCCCGTCAGCGACGGGTCCGATGCGGCCGTTTCCGGGGGCGCGGCGGGCTGCGGGACCCCGGCGCCCGCCGTGGCCGCCCGGAACCCGGCGGCCCGCTCGTGGAGCGCGGCCAGCGCCCGCGCGGCGCGGTCCGCCCCGTGGTGCGCCACAACGGGCGGCGGGGGCAGCCGGCGCGGTGCGGCGCGCCGCTCCTCGCGCAGCACGGCGGCCAGCAGATGCGACCGCGGGCCGGTGCGCCGGGCACCGGGCGCCATCTCCCCGGGCAGATCGTCGAGGGCCGGGCACCCGGTGTGCACCACGGGCAGCCCCGCGGCCAGCGCCTCCACCACGGCCGTCCCGAACGCCTGCGCGGGCGCGGGCGCGACGAAGACGTCCAGCGCCGAGAACAGTGCGGGCAGCCCGGGGTCGCCCTCCGTGCCGCCGCCCCCGTGCCAGGCGCCCGGCAGCAGGACGCGGTTGCCCACCCCGAACTGATCGGCGGCCCGCCGCAGCGCCACCCGCTCCGGCCCGTCCCCGGCCAGCACCAGCCGGGCGCCGGGCACCTGCGCCACCGCGCGGATCAGCACGTCGAAGCGTTTGCCGGGCACCAGCCGCCCGACGCCCCCGATCACGAACGCGTCCGCCGCGAGCCCCAGCCGGGCGCGGACCGCCGCGCGGGCGGCCGGGTCGTACCGGAAGGCGTCCGCGTCGACCCCCGGGGTGACCGTCTCGATGCGCTCCCCGGGGACGCCGAGGCGGCGCAGCCGCACGGCGACGGCTTCCGAGGCGGCCACCGTCGCCGTGCCCAGCCGTTCGGTGCGCCGGTAGCGGGCGCGGACGCGGCGGGTCAGTGGACGGCCGTCGATCTCCGTAGCGCCCAGGGTGTGGGCGGTGGCGACGACGCCCCGGACACCGGCCAGCCGGGCGGCGATCCGGCCCGTGACGCAGGCGCGGTAGCGGTGGGTGTGGACCACGTCGTAGCCGCCCCGCCGGATCAGCCGGACGAGACGGGACAGGGTGGGCGGCCCGTCCAGGGGGACGACGGACCCGCCGTCGGCGCGGATGCCGTCGCCGATCGGGCCGTCGCCGCTCAGGCTGACGACGTCGCAGCGGTACGGCAGCCGGCGCAGCATCAGCCGCAGCTGCTGCTCGGCGCCGCCCACCTCCAGTCCGGTGACGAGGTGCAGGACTTTCACCGGTTACCTCCTTACGGGCCCGGGGGCCTACGGGCGGGTCTCATCGGGGCGACGGGCGGTGACCACGGCGCACCGCGTTTCCCGGGGCGCCGGGCGGGGTTCTTCCGTTCTCCCTTTCTCGCTTTTCCCGCTTTCCCGGGTTCTTCGGATCGGAAAGAAGGGGGGAATCCGGAGCCATCCGGCGGCGAGTGGCGGACCGTGCCGCCGAATGGCTCCGGCCGTGCGCTTTCCGGTGTGGCGGCAGCGGTGGAAAGCGCACCGTTCTCCGGGGAAACGGAAAGGGTGCGGGATGCCGGATGTACCGGAGACGCATCCGGCGCCGCGGTGGGTCCGGCGGGCGGAACTCCGGGGAATCGCGGTGCGTGCGCCGCCGCGCGGTCTCCCCGGAATTCCCGGGCCCCGCGGACCGGACTGCGGGGCCTGACGTCCTCCTGACCGGCGGCTGCCGAACAGGAATGCACTCTGTCAGAGAGTCCCCCGCCGCACCGGGCGGCACGCCGGACGGGCGTCTCGGGATACGGCACCGGGGCGATCCACGCAACCGTGGCGACCGGGGTTCTGTCTTCCATAAGGATGAACGTTTCTCCCTTACGGGGGAATGCCCGCATCCCCGGCGTGACCCCGGTCGTTGGGCCGATGTCCCATTCGCGAAAAGGAAAGGAGACGGGCGATGAAGCGGATCGTCACGTCGGCCGCCCTGGCCACGGCCAGCTGCGCACTCGTGATCGGCGGCGCGGGGATTTCCTCCGCCACCGATGATGGTCACGAGGACGGCCACGGCGGCGCCACCGCCGTCGGCGTTGCCACGCACTCGCCGGGCGTGCTGAGCGGAAATGTCACCCAGGTTCCGATCGATATCCCGGTGAATGTCTGCGGTAACAGCATCAATGTGCTGGCGCTGCTCAACCCGGCATTCGGGAACAAGTGCGCCAACGAGTGACCCGGCCACCGGCCGTGGCGTGATCCCGGCCAAGACCGTGCGGGTGGGAGCGGGCCGCCGCGACTTCGGTCGCGGCGGCCCGCTCGCGGTGCGGGGCGATTACGGTACGGGCGCCGGGGGCGTGCGCGTTCCTACCGCACGCCGGGCCGCGCCGCCCCGGCCGTACGCCGTCACCCGTACGCCGGGGCGCGTACGGGCCTCCCGCACGCCGGGCGGCGCCACCCCCGGACACTCGGCCTCCCGTGCCTGACCTGCGCGGACGCCGTCATGCCCGGCTGTTACGCCCCGGCGGACCGGCCGCCATACTGGGGGCATGGCGAAGAGCAGACGCGGGCGCGGTGGCGCGGAATCCGTGGTGGAGACGGTGGACGGCGGCGTCGCCGAACTGCGGCCCGACCGCGACCGGCCCCGGGCCCGGACCCTGCTGATCGACGGCGCCCCGCAATCCTTCGTCGACCTCGACGCACCGGACCACCTCGACTTCTCCTACCAGCGGCGCCTCGGTCACGCCGCCGACCTCGTGGCGCCCCCGGGCAAGCCGCTGCGTGTCGTCCACCTCGGGGGCGGCGCCCTGACGTTGGCCCGTTACGTCGCGGCGACCCGGCCCCGCTCCACCCAGCAGGTCGTGGAGATCGACGCGCCGCTGGTCCAACTGGTGCGGCGGGAGCTGCCGTTGGAGAGCGGCTGGCGCATCCGGGTGCGCGGCGGCGATGCCCGGGAACAACTGGCCAAGGTCCCTGACGGCTGGGCCGACCTGATCATCGCCGATGTCTTCCGCGGCGCCCGGACGCCCGCGCATCTGACCAGCACCGAGTTCGTCACCGAGGTCCGGCGGGCGCTGACGGACGGCGGCTGGTACGCGGCGAACGTCGCCGACGGGCCGCCGCTGCGGTTCCTGCGCGGTCAGATCGCCACCACGGGCGCCGTCTTCCCGGAGCTGGCGCTCACCGCCGACCCGGCCGTCCTGCGCGGCAAGCGGTTCGGCAACGCCGTCCTGCTCGCCGCCGCGCACCCGCTGCCGGTCGCCGAGCTGACGCGGCGGGCGGCGAGCGACCCGCAGACCGGACGCGTCGAACACGGCCGGGCGCTACGGGACTTCACCGGCGGCGCGGCACCCGTCACCGACGCCACGGCCGTCGCGTCGCCGCAGCCGCCGCCGGACGTGTTCGCCTGACGCCTACGGGGCCGGAGGCCCGGGGCGCGCCCACGGGACGGGACGCCCGGGGCGCCGCACCACGCCGGGAGCCGCACCGCCCCGGGGACCGCACCACACCGGAACCGGGCCGGGCCCGCACCGCATCCGGGCCCGCACCACGCCGGGGCCGAGCCCCGCGCAGCTCCGCCCCTCACCCCGCACGACTACTGCTCCGCCGACTGCTCTCACTGATCTGTACCACCGGCGGATGGCCGTCCCAGGTGCACAGGACCGTGGCATGGCGGTCGCCGCCGCTGCCCGTGAACTCCACCCGGATCACGGTGTCCTGCTTCCACACCTGCATCTCCCAGCCCGCCTCCGGCGTCGCCGACACCAGCTGCGCCGAGTCGGGCCGCAGGTCCAGCACGACCCGGCCGCCCGACGTCGTGAAGCTCTTGACGGTGCCGCTGCTGTCCAGCGGTACGGCCGTCGGCCTCGGGGAGGGCCGGTCGTTCGGCGCCGCGTCCCCGGTGCGGGCGGGCGGCGCGGGGGGCGACGGCCTCGGCGAGGCGGTGGTCGCCG
>NZ_VKJP01000798.1 GCF_007280575.1 Streptomyces benahoarensis | reverse complement strand
GCCACCACCGAGCCCGCGCCCTCGCCCCTCACCCTCCCCCGCACAGATCGCCCGAGATGCCGGAATTGTGGCGTCATGTGACGCTGAGTAGGTCACACGGCGGCTCGGCACGGGAGGGGCACATCCGTGGCTCGGTTCCCTACGCGTATCCCCACCGGCCTGCTGGTGGTCACGGTGGCACTGCCCTTCTCCCTGGCGCTCGGCACGGTGATGGCCCATGCGGCCGCACCCGCACCCCTGGGGCAAGGAGCGCTTCGCACGGCCCGGGCTCTCGCGCCCGAGGCGTCCGGCATCCGGGACCCGCGGCTCTCCGACCACCGGCACCGTTGGGGCGAGGGCTCCGGCCCGCTCAGCCTCACCGACGCCTTCGGGATCGCCGGTATCGGGAACCCCGTATCGGACTTCGCCGATCTGCCAGGCAGCAACGTGCTGCCCGGCGGGGGGCTCCGGCCGCCCCATCCCGCCGGGAGCACGGTCGGCCCGCCGCGGCCGCAGGTACCGCCGCGTAAGCCGCACCGGCCATCCGCCCCAGCACCGCCCTGTCGCTTATACACATCTCCGAGCC
>NZ_VKJP01000797.1 GCF_007280575.1 Streptomyces benahoarensis | reverse complement strand
CTGATGGACTGGGCCCTGGCCAACACACATTCCTCGGTGGACCTGCGCCTGGACCTGACGCCCTGGCCGGTCAAGGCGCGGCTGAGCTGCCGCTTCGCGCACCGTCCACTGGATCTGCTGGGCAACGAACCCGAAGCCCGCGATGCGTCGCCCGGCCTCGACTCGTTGGCCTGGCGGCTGCTCGAACAGACGGCCATCACCCTGGGTGTGCTGCCGCTGCGAGAGCAGGACTCGGGCATCACGCTGTTGACCCTGGAGTTCAACCAGCTCGCACCGGACGACGCGCCCGCGCCGGACCACACCCAGGCGCGGCTGGAGGCCGAGGCACAGCGCATGGGCGGCAATTCGCGGCCCTTGGCCGGTTGCCAGCTGCTGATCTTGTCCGCGAACCGTGAGCTGCGCAGCGAGGCCCAGGCCGCGGTCCGGCACATGGGCATGCTGGTCGACGTGGTCGCGAGCGTGGCGGAGGCCGAGCAGTTTTGCCGCGAAGGCCTGCCGCACGCGATGCTGTTCGACGCCGCGCAGATGAGCGACCCCCTGCTGCACCTCATTGCCGAGGTCATGC
>NZ_VKJP01000796.1 GCF_007280575.1 Streptomyces benahoarensis | reverse complement strand
CCCGCCCCGTCCCGTTCGGGCAACTGGTCCCCGTCACCGTCCACTTCGACGACCTCGATGCCCTGGGCATGCTGCACAACTCCCGCTACCCGGTCCTGGCCGAACGCGCCTGGGCCGACCACTGGCACCGCCACGGCTTCACCTTCGAGGGCGACTGGGCGGCCGCGAGCGACATGTGCAACGTGATCAAGGAGATGAAGGTCTCCTACGAGCGCCCGATCACCCGCCCCGGTGGCTACGCCGCCCACCTCTGGATCGAACGCCTCGGCCGGACCGGCATGACCTACGGCTTCCGCATCTGTTCCGCCGACGGCACCGAGACCTACGCCCAGGGCCACCGCGTGATCGTCCGCGTCGACCCGCAGGCCCTCCGCCCCGCCCCGTGGTCGGACCGCGCCCGCACCCTCGCCACGGAACTGCTCCGGCCTGCGGCGGATGAGGCCATGGCGGAGGGCGAGGCGGCCTGACTGGTTGGGGGCTGGCGGCCGGGCCCTGATCCCGACATCGACTGATCCGGCCGGGCTTGCCCCCGGCCCCGGTTCGCTCCGAGCCCCTGAGCCCCTGAGCC
>NZ_VKJP01000795.1 GCF_007280575.1 Streptomyces benahoarensis | reverse complement strand
GTTAGGCTACAGCCCGCACGATCCGGGCTACACCGGCCGCCGGGTCGATGTGCTCGGACGCTCTATTACCGTTCAAGATCGGGAAGACGCGCCGGGAGCCGTCCGGCGCTATCTGGCGGCCTCACGCACCAGGACAGCCTGGCACCTTGCCCAACGCCCCGTGATAGCGCTGTACCCGGAACCTCTTTTCGGAGTGCAGGTATGGCCGGCCGGGCCCTGAGCCGCACTACGGCGCTGTCATGCTACAGCATCGTCGCGCGGTAGCGCGATGATGCGGTAACACATCCGTGCCACCGTGCTACAGCGCCGAAGCGCTACAGCGTGAGGACCATGCGGACCATCGCCTTCGTCACTCAGAAGGGGGGGCGGGCAAAACGCCCCTCTCGGCCTCCTTGTCTGTTGCAGCCGCGGAAGCGGGGGAGCGCGTGATCGCCCTCGATCTCGATCCGCAAGGGTCGCTGGCGTCTTGGGGGGATGTCCGGGAGGCGGAGAGCCCCGCGGTGGACCGTCTCCCCGCCGATCGGCTGGCCGAGTTGCCCACGATCCTGGCTGCCCTGAAGGGCGAGGGC
>NZ_VKJP01000794.1 GCF_007280575.1 Streptomyces benahoarensis | reverse complement strand
GTGCGTTGACGTGGTGGGGGCGCGGTGCGGCAAGCAGGACGGAGTGGGGCGAAACTGTCGGGCGTGGCGTTGAGTTCGGTGACACGTACCGGCGGAGTGCGCTAGACGACTACGTCGTCGGTGCTCATGTGTCCTTCGCTTGCGATCGACCGGAGCCTCGTCTCGACGCGCACCAGCCGTGCCGCTGCCGCCGCCATGGCTGCCTCCGGCTCTGCCTGCCGTAGCCGCAGCATTCCGCGCAACTGCTCGGGGTCCACTGCCTCGTCAAGGATTTCCTGGGCCTGTTGGAGGGGGAACCCGAGGTTTTTCAGGGCGAGGACGCGGTTGAGGCGGATGAGTGGGGCCGCCTCGTAGAAGCGGCAGCCGTCGACGGGGTCGACATGTGCGGGTCGCAGCAGTCCGAGTGCGTCGTCATGGCGCAGCACGCGGACGGACACGCGGCCGTGCCGGGCGAAGTCTCCGATGGTGAACACGACGTCCCTCAGTACATGGCCTCACACGGTGTCAAGGGCAAGGTTAAGACGGGGAGGGTGCGTGGGGCCTGCCCTTCTCGGTGCGGGCGGGTGGGGT
>NZ_VKJP01000793.1 GCF_007280575.1 Streptomyces benahoarensis | reverse complement strand
TGACAGGCTCCTGCGGAGGCGGGGACGGCGGAGGACGGGGAGGGCGCAGGCGACCACCGTGGCCAGGGCGAGGGCGGTGCCGATGAGCAGCGGCGCGGACGGCCCGAACCAGGCGTTGCCGGCCGCGGCGGCCAGACCGGCGGCGACCGCGCCGGCCTTGGAGAAGAATTCGATGGAGCCGAAGAGTCCGCCCGGCGCCCGGCCCGCGGCGCAGTCGGCGGCCCGCACCGACAGGCCGACCAGGCCCAGCGTGAGCCCGGCGCCCAGCACCAGCCGCACGGCGGCGAACTCCGCGAGCGAGGTGGCGGCGGCGTGCCCGGCGGAACCGGCGGCTATGCAGGCGAACCCGAGCACCAGGCCGAGGTGGGGGCGGCGGAGGCAGAAGCGGTGCGCCGCCATCGCGCCGACCAGGTAGCACATGTGCGGCAGCGCGAACAGCACACCGGAGGTCACCGGTCCGGTGCCCGGCAGCCGCTCCTCGACGAGCGAGATCAGATACGGGAAGGAGATCACCGTCGAGAAGACGAAGACGAACTCCAGGGTGTACAGGGACCGCAGGGCGGCGGGGGAGGCGACGGC
>NZ_VKJP01000792.1 GCF_007280575.1 Streptomyces benahoarensis | reverse complement strand
GTGCCGCGGGCCTCGACGGCCGCCCGTGACCGGCTGCGGGCCCTCGAAACCCTCTTTGCGGGAGATTCCCCATGCTGATCTGGTCCTCGCCCCGGGGCACGAGCCTGCAGGCGCATTCCGGCATCCTGCGGGCCGGCGATTTCGACACGGCATCCGATGCGCTGGCCATCCTCGATCAGGCGCGGGAAGAGCGCGAGCACCTCGCGGCGCAGGCGCGGCAGGACGCCGCCGTGCTGCTGGCACGCGCACGCGCGGAGGCCGAGCAGTTGCGCGCCGACGCCGCGGCGGAAGCCGTGGACCTGGTGGCGCAGACCACCGCCCAGGCCTCGGAGGAATTCGTGCGCCGCTGGCATGCGCAGCTCGCGGACCTGCAGGCGTCCAGCGAGGCGGCCATGGCGCGCATGGAACAGCGGCTGGCCGCCATCGTCACCACCGCGGTACAGCGCATGGTGATGGCGGAGCCGCGCGAAGCGGTGATGCGCCGGGCAGTGCTCACCCTGCGCGACACGATGAGCGAGGCGCGCGCCGCCAGGCTGCACGTGCATCCCGACGACGTGCCCGCAGCCCGGGCGGCCCTGTCG
>NZ_VKJP01000081.1 GCF_007280575.1 Streptomyces benahoarensis | reverse complement strand
TATAAGAGACAGGACTGGGCAGCCCCCGGCCCCGGCTGCGGCTGGTCGCCCTGGCGCTGACGCTGGTGATGCTGGTCTTCGTGGTCCGCCTCTTCCAGGTGCAGGCCGTCGACGCCGCCGCGTACGCCGCCAGGGCCAACGTCAACCGCTACGTCCCGGTGACCCTGGCCGCCGAGCGCGGCGCCATCACCGACCGCTCCGGCGTCGACCTCGCCACCACCGTCGACGCGTACGACATCACCGCCGACCCCAGCCTGCTGGCGCCCGACAAGATCAAGACGGCGGGCGCCCCGCAGCGGGCCGCCGCGCTGCTCGCGCCCGTCCTCGGCGAGGACCGCGCCACCCTCGCTGCCAAGCTCTCCAAGCCCTCCTCCCGGTACGTCGTCCTCGCCCGGCAGCAGACCCCGCAGGTCTGGAAGAAGATCAAGGACATGCGGGCGGAGCTGGACAGGAAGGCGGCCGCCGCGCCGAAGAAGGCGCCCGATCCCAACGTCCTGGTCGGGATCTTCGCCGACCGGCACAGCAAGCGCGTCTACCCCAACGACGCCCTCGCCGCCGGTGTCCTCGGCTTCGTCAACAGCGAGGGCAAGGGCGGCGGTGGCCTGGAGGCCCAGCTGAACAAGGAGCTGGCGGGCAAGGACGGCAAGCTCGTCTACGCGCAGTCCGGCGGCCGCCGGGTGCCCACCGCCGACACCCAGGAACACCCCGCCGTCCCCGGTACCGACGTCCGCCTCACCCTGGACCGCGACATCCAGTGGGAGGCGCAGAAGGCCATCACCGAGCAGGTCACCAAGTCCAAGGCCGACCGCGGCTACGTCGTCGTCCAGGACACCCGCACCGGACAGATCCTCGCCCTCGCCAACGCCCCCGGCTTCGACCCCAACCACCTCGACCGGGCCAACCCCACAGCCCTCGGCAACGCCGCCCTCACCGACGCCTACGAACCGGGCTCCACCAGCAAACTCATGTCGATGGCCGCCGTCCTGGAGGAGGGCGCCGCCACCCCCGCGACCCGCGTCACCGTCCCCAACCGGCTGCACCGCGGCGACCGGCTCTTCGCCGACGACATCGACCACGACACCTGGCACCTCACGCTCAACGGCGTCCTCGCCAAGTCCAGCAACATCGGCACCATCCTCGCCACCGGCCAGCTCGGCAGGACCCAGCCCGAGGCCAACCGCGTGCTCCACTCGTACCTCGACAAGTTCGGCATCGGCCGCCCCACCGGACTCGGCTTCCCCGGCGAGACCGACGGCATCCTGGCCAAGCCGCAGGACTGGAACACCTCGCAGCAGTACACGATCCCGTTCGGCCAGGGCCTCTCGCTCAACGCCGTCCAGGCCGCCTCCGTCTACTCCACCATCGCCAACGGCGGTGAGCGCATCGCCCCCACCCTCATCCGCGGTGCCACCGGACCCGACGGCCACTACCAACAGGCGCCCGCCCCCGAGAAGAACCGCGTGGTGAGCCGGAAGACCGCCCGGCAGCTCGCCACCATGCTCGAATCCGTCGTCGACGACCGCGAGGGCACCGGCGCCGCCGCGAAGATCGACGGCTACCGCGTGGGCGGCAAGACCGGCACGTCCAACCGGGTGGATCCCAAGACCGGCCGCTACCACGGCTACACCGCCTCCTTCGCCGGTTTCGCCCCCGCCGACGCCCCCCGCATCACCGTCTACTGCGCGGTCCAGAACCCCACCAGGGGCAGCTATTTCGGCGGCCAGGTATGCGGCCCCGTCTACCAGCAGGTGATGAAGTTCGCGCTGAAATCCCTACAGGTCCCGCCCAGCGGCAGCGCGCCGCCGAGGCTGCCCGTCACCTTCACGCCAGGCGACTGAAAACGAGGCAACATCGCCGTGACGACCATCACTCCCCACGGAACACCCGAGCCGGCGCACCGCTCCCACCCGGAGCCCTCGCTTCGCCTCGGAGCCGCCGCGCCCGGTACGCTCACCGCCGTGTCACATGCTGAACAGTCCCCCAACGCCCAGAAGGACGCCTCCGCAACGTACCCGGGAGCGCCCCGCCCCGAGGAGGTCCGGCCCACCCCCCTGGCGGTCCTCGCCGAGCAGCTGGGCACCTCCGCTTCCGAAGCGGCAGACGTCCAGGTCACCGGCATCACCCATGACTCCCGGGCGGTACGCCCCGGTGACGTCTACGCGGCACTGCCCGGGGCCCGCCTGCACGGCGCCGACTTCGTCGCCCAGGCCGCCGACCTCGGCGCCGCGGCGATCCTGACCGACCCGACGGGCGAGAAGCGCGCCGCCGGAACCGGCCTCCCGGTCCTCGTCACCGACGACCCACGCGCCCGGATGGGCGCCCTGGCCGTCTCCATCTACGGCGCGCCGGGCGAGGACCTCCTCCAGATCGGCATCACCGGGACCTCCGGCAAGACCACCACGGCCTACCTCGTTGAGGGGGGCCTGCGCGCAGCGCTGTCCCGTGTGGGTGGTGGCGGGCGACGGGAGGGCGGGCTGAAGGCCGCGGCGGCCGCCGAGGGCGAGGGCGCGCTGACCGGGCTGATCGGCACCGTCGAGACCCGCATCGGCGACGAGCGCATCAAGTCCGAGCGCACCACCCCCGAGGCCACCGACCTCCAGGCGCTCTTCGCCGTCATGCGCGAGCGGGGCGTCCGCTCCGTCGCCATGGAGGTCTCCAGCCACGCGCTGGTCCTCGGCCGGGTCGACGGCTGCGTCTTCGACGTCGCCGTCTTCAACAACCTCAGCCCGGAGCACATGGAGTTCCACTCCGGTATGGAGGACTACTTCCAGGCCAAGGCCCGGCTGTTCACCCGGGCCCGCAGCCGCGCCGGTGTCGTCAACCTCGACGACGAGTACGGCAAGCGCCTGGCCCGCGGCCTCTCCGAGGTTCCGGTGACCACCTTCTCCGCCGAGGGCCACCCGGACGCGGACTGGCGTGCCGCCGACGTCGAGATCGGCGCGCTCGGCTCGACGTTCACCGTGCACGGCCCCCACGGCGAGAAGTTGCGGGCCGCCTCGCCGCTCGCCGGTCCGTTCAACGTCGCCAACGCGCTCGCCGCGATCACCGCCCTGGTCGTCGCCGGGATCGACCCGCAGACCGCCGCCGACGGCGTCGCCGCGGTCCCCGGTGTCCCCGGCCGCCTGGAGCGCGTCGATGCCGGTCAGCCGTATCTCGCCGTCGTCGACTACGCGCACAAGACCGACGCCGTCGAATCGGTTCTGCGGGCGCTGCGCAAGGTCACCGACGGCAAGCTGCACGCCGTGCTCGGCTGCGGCGGCGACCGTGACCCGCACAAGCGCGTGCCCATGGGCGCCGCGGTGGCCCGCCTCGCCGACACCGCCGTACTGACCTCCGACAACCCGCGCTCCGAGGACCCGCTGGCGATCCTCGCGACCATGCTCGCGGGCGCCGCCGAGGTGCCGATCCACGAGCGTGGCACCGTCCTCGTGGAGGAGGAGCGCGGCGCGGCCATCGCCGCCGCCGTCGCCCGCGCCGAACCGGGCGACACCGTGATCGTCGCCGGCAAGGGCCACGAACAGGGCCAGGACATCGCCGGAGTGGTCCGCCCCTTCGACGACCGCCAGGTGTTGCGCGCGGCCATCGTGGCCTCGCAGTCCGAGCAACAGCCGAACCACCAGGGATGACACACCGCCATGCGCGCACAACCTTTCCGCTGGTACCTTCCGCCGCTCGCCGGGGGTGACCTGTGATCTCCCTGACCCTCGCCGAGATCGCGAGCATCACCGGCGGGCAGCCGCACGACATACCGGACCCGCAGCTGACGGTCTCCGGCCCGGTCGTGAAGGACTCCCGTGAGGTACGCCCCGGCAGCCTCTTCGTGGCCTTCGCCGGTGAACGGGCCGACGGCCACGACTTCGCCGCGGGCGCCGTCGCCGACGGCGCGACGGCCGTTCTCGCCGCCCGCCCCGTCGGCGTCCCGGCGATCGTCGTCGACGACGTCGTCGCCGCGCTCGGCGCACTGGCCCGCGCCGTCGTCGGGCGCCTGGGCACCAACGTCGTCGCCCTCACCGGCTCCGCGGGCAAGACCAGCACCAAGGACCTGATCGCCCAGCTTCTCCAGCGCAACGGCCCGACGGTGTGGCCGGAGGGCAACCTCAACAACGAGATCGGCCTGCCGCTCACCGCGCTCCGCGCCGACGACACCACCAGCCACCTCGTCCTGGAGATGGGCGCGCGCGGCGTCGGTCACATCCGCTATCTCGCGGCGCTCACCCCGCCCCGGATCGGTGTGGTCCTCAACGTCGGCAGCGCGCACATCGGCGAGTTCGGCGGCCGCGAGCAGATTGCCCTGGCAAAGGGCGAACTGGTCGAGGCGCTGCCCGCAGAGGCCGAAGAAGGGTCCGAAGGGCTTCCACAGGAGGGTGGGGGCGGGCGACGGGCGGGCGGCGTCGCCGTGCTCAACGCCGACGACCCCTACGTCCGCGCCATGGTGCACCGCACGAAGGCCCGTACGGTCCTCTTCGGCGAGGCGCCGGACGCCGACATCCGTGCCGAGAATGTCCGGCTCACGGCGCTCGGACAGCCCGCCTTCACGCTCCACACACCCTCCGGGTGCAGCGAGGTGACCATGCGGCTGTACGGTGAGCACCACGTGTCGAACGCGCTCGCCGCGGCCGCCGTCGCCCACGAGTCGGGCATGTCCGTGGACGAGATCGCCACCGCGCTCTCCGAAGCCGGCACGCTCTCCCGCTGGCGGATGGAGGTCACCGAGCGCGCGGACGGCGTGACGGTCGTCAACGACGCCTACAACGCGAACCCCGAGTCCATGCGAGCGGCGCTGCGAGCGCTGGCCGCGATGGGCGAAGCCGGTAAGGCGCGGGGCGGGCGCACGTGGGCGGTGCTCGGAGAGATGGCCGAGCTGGGCGAGGACGCCCTCGCCGAACACGACGCGGTCGGACGCCTGGCCGTCCGGCTCAACGTCAGCAAGCTCGTGGCGGTCGGTGGCAGGGAAGCCGCCTGGCTGCAAATGGGCGCTTACAACGAGGGTTCGTGGGGTGAGGAGTCGGTGCACGTGTCCGACACGCGGGCGGCGGTCGACCTGTTGCGCAGCGAGCTGCGGCCGGGGGACGTCGTGCTGGTGAAGGCATCCAGGTCGGTGGGGCTCGAACGGGTCGCGGCGGCATTGCTGGACGGTGAGGGCGTACAGGGCGCCGAGAGCGGGTCCGCGACCCGATGAACTCGATGAAGCAGATCCTCTTCTCCGGAATGATCGGGCTCTTCCTGACCCTGATCGGTACCCCGCTGCTGATCAAGCTGCTGGCCAAGAAGGGTTACGGGCAGTTCATCCGTGATGACGGCCCCCGTAGCCACGGCAGCAAGAAGGGCACGCCCACCATGGGCGGCATCTCCTTCATCCTGGCCACGATCATCGCCTACGCCCTGACGAAGGTGATCACCTCCAGCGACCCGACCTTCTCCGGTGTGCTGGTGCTCTTCCTCTTCGCGGGCATGGGCCTGGTCGGCTTCCTCGACGACTACATCAAGATCGTTAAGCAGCGGTCGCTGGGCCTGCGGGCCAAGGCGAAGATGGCCGGCCAGCTGATCGTCGGTATCGCCTTCGCGGTGCTCTCGCTGCAATTCGCCGACCTGCGTGGCGCCACCCCGGCGTCCGACCGGCTCTCCTTCACCCAGGACTTCGGCTGGCAGATCGGCCCGGTGCTCTTCGTCATCTGGGCGCTGTTCATGATCCTGGCGATGTCCAACGGCGTGAACCTCACCGACGGCCTCGACGGCCTGGCCACCGGCGCCTCGGTGATGGTCTTCGGCGCGTACACCTTCATCGGCATCTGGCAGCACCAGGAGTCCTGCGCCAACGCGATCACCGCGGGCCCCGGCTGCTACGAGGTGCGCGATCCGCTCGACCTCGCGGTGGTCGCCTCCGCCCTGATGGGCGCCTGCTTCGGCTTCCTGTGGTGGAACACCTCGCCCGCCAAGATCTTCATGGGTGACACCGGTTCGCTGGCGCTGGGCGGTGCGCTCGCCGGTCTGGCGATCTGCTCCCGCACCGAGCTGCTGCTGGCCGTCCTGGGCGGTCTGTTCGTCCTCATCACGATGTCCGTGGTCATCCAGGTCGGTTCGTTCCGCATGACCGGCAAGCGGGTCTTCCGCATGGCGCCACTCCAGCACCACTTCGAGCTCAAGGGGTGGTCGGAAGTCCTTGTCGTGGTCCGGTTCTGGATCATCCAGGGCATGTGCGTGATCGTCGGCCTGGGCCTCTTCTACGGCGGCTGGCAGGCCGCCAAGTGACCGCGGAATTCGCAGGCGCGTACCTCACCGTCGCCGGTCTGGGCGTGAGCGGCATCAGCGCCGCCCGCGCCCTGGCCGGTCTCGGCGCCCACGTCACGGTCGTGGACGGCGGCGACGGCGAGCGGCAGCGGGCCGCCGCCGCGGAGCTGGAGGGGTGGGCGGCCCGGGAGGTCGCCGAGGGTTCGGTGACCGTCCGCCTCGGCGACGGCGTCACCCTCCCCGAGGGCACCGGCCTCGTCGTCACCTCGCCCGGCTGGAAGCCGGACAGCCCGCTGTTCACCGCGGCCGCCGCGGCCGGGGTGGACGTCGTCGGCGACGTCGAGATTGCCTGGCGGCTGCGCGGCCCGGACGCCGCCGACTGGCTGGCGGTCACCGGTACCAACGGCAAGACCACCACGGTGCGGATGCTCGCCGCGATCCTGGAGGCCGCGGGCCTGCGCACCACGGTCGCCGGCAACATCGGCACCCCGATCATCGACCTCGTCCTCGGCCAGGACTCCGAGCACTACGACGTCCTCGCCGTGGAGCTGTCCAGCTACCAGCTGCACTGGGCCCCGTCCGTACGGGCCCACTCCGGGGCGGTCCTCAACCTCGCCCCCGACCACCTCGACTGGCACGGCTCCATGGCGGCGTACGCCGCCGACAAGGGCCGGATCTACGAGGGCAACACCGTCGCCTGCGTCTATAACGTGGCCGACCGGGCGACCGAGGACCTGGTCCGCGAGGCCGACGTCGAGGAGGGCTGCCGGGCGATCGGCTTTACCCTCGGCACCCCGGGCCCCTCGCAGGTCGGGGTGGTCGACGGCATTCTCGTCGACCGCGCCTTCGTCGAGAACCGCCGGCAGCAGGCCCAGGAGCTGGCCGAGGTCGGCGACGTCACGCCGCCCGCGCCGCACAACATCGCCAACGCCCTCGCGGCGGCGGCGCTGGCCCGGGCGTACGGCGTGCGGCCCGCGGCGGTCCGCGAGGGGCTGCGGGCGTTCCAGCCGGACGCCCACCGCATCCAGCACGTCGCGGATGTCGCCGGTGTGGCGTACGTCGACGATTCCAAGGCGACCAACACCCACGCGGCCGAGGCGTCGTTGGCCTCGTATGAACATCTCGTCTGGATCGCCGGGGGGCTCGCCAAGGGGGCCGCCTTCGACGAGCTGGTGCGTTCGGCCGCGGGGCGGCTGCGCGGGGCGGTGCTGATCGGCGCCGACCGGGCGCTGATCCGCGAAGCCCTGGCGCGACACGCCCCCGATGTCCCGGTGGTCGACCTCGGCCGGACCGACACTGGGGCGATGTCCGAGGCGGTCCGCGAAGCGGCCGCGCTCGCCGAGCCCGGCGACACGGTGCTCCTGGCCCCGGCCTGCGCCTCGATGGACATGTTCGTGAACTACAACAAGCGCGGCGACGCCTTCGCCGACGCGGTGCGCGAGCTCAGCGCATCAGGCCGGTAGCCGCCCGTCCCGCTCCCGTCGAGGATCTGCGGCCCGCACTGTGGAGGGGACGAGATGACGGCCCGATCGGCGAAGGCGGCGCCGCCGCGTCCGCGGCGCACCGTCACCGCGCCGCGGACGCCGCGCGGCGGTCGCCCGACCGGCGGCGGCCCGCGGAGGCTCTACACCCGGGTCCGGCGGGCCTGGGACCGTCCGCTGACGGCGTACTACCTGATTCTCGGCGGCAGCATGCTGCTCATCGTCCTCGGTCTGGTGATGGTCTACTCGGCCTCGCAGATCAAGGCGCTGCAGTCCGGGCTGGCGCCGAGTTTCTTCTTCCGCAAACAGCTGATGGCCGCGGTCATCGGCGGCGTCCTGCTGTACCTCGCCGCCCGGCTGCCGGTGCGGCTGCACCGTGCGCTCGCCTATCCGCTGCTGGCCGTCTCGGTGTTCGCGATGTGCCTGGTGCAGGTGCCGGGGATCGGGGTCGCGGTCAACGGCAACCAGAACTGGATCAGCCTCGGCGGCGCTTTCCAGATGCAACCCAGCGAGTTCGGGAAGCTCGCGCTCGTCCTGTGGGGTGCCGATCTGCTCGCCCGCAAGCAGGAGAGGAAACTCCTGGTGCAGTGGAAGCATCTGCTGGTGCCGCTGATCCCGGTCGCCTTCCTGCTGCTCGGGCTGATCATGCTCGGCGGCGACATGGGTACCGCGATCATTCTCACGGCGATCCTCTTCGGGCTGCTGTGGCTGGCGGGCGCCCCCACCCGGCTGTTCGTCGGCGTCCTGGGCGCCGCCACGGCCATCGGCGCCCTGCTGATCAAGACCAGCGCCAACCGTATGTCCCGTCTCGCCTGCATCGGCGCGACCGATCCGGGCCCCAGTGACCAGTGCTGGCAGGCGGTGCACGGCATCTACGCGCTGGCCTCCGGCGGACTCTTCGGTTCCGGGCTCGGCGCGAGTATGGAAAAATGGGGTGAACTCCCTGAACCGCACACCGACTTCATCTTCGCCATCACCGGGGAGGAACTGGGACTGGCGGGGACGCTGTCGGTGCTCGCCCTGTTCGCGGCTCTAGGCTATGCGGGTATCCGCGTGGCCGGACGCACGGAGGACCCCTTCGTGAGGTATGCCGCGGGAGGTGTGACCACCTGGATCATGGCTCAGACCATGGTCAACATCGGTGCGGTGCTCGGCCTGTTGCCGATCGCCGGTGTCCCGCTCCCGCTGTTCTCCTACGGAGGCTCCGCCCTGCTGCCGTCGATGTTCGCCGTCGGGCTGCTGATCGCCTTCGCGCGTGACGAGCCCGCGGCGCGGGCGGCGCTGGCCATGCGGCGGCCGGGTTCCGGAAGGAAACCGGCCGGGGTGAGATGGAAGACGATGAGACGGCGCGTCACGAGGCGACCGTCCGGAGAGCGGTGAATTTCGGTGCATGTCGTACTCGCCGGTGGGGGGACCGCCGGCCACATCGAGCCCGCGCTCGCCCTCGCGGACGCACTGCGGAGGCAGGACCCGACCGTGGGGATCACGGCACTCGGCACGGAACGCGGTCTGGAGACCCGGCTCGTCCCGGAGCGCGGCTACGAACTGGGACTGATCCCGGCCGTACCGCTGCCCCGTAGGCCCACCCCCGAACTCATCACCGTCCCCGGGCGGCTGCGCGGCACCATCAAGGCCGCCGAGCAGATCCTGGAGCGGACGAAGGCGGACTGCGTCGTCGGGTTCGGCGGCTACGTCGCGCTGCCCGGCTACCTCGCCGCCAAGCGCCTGGGCGTGCCGATCGTCGTCCACGAGGCCAACGCCCGCCCGGGTCTGGCCAACAAGATCGGCTCCCGGTACGCCAAGTACGTCGCGGTCTCCACCCCGGAGAGCAAGCTGCGCGGCGCCCGCTACGTCGGCATTCCGCTGCGCCGCACCATCGCCACCCTCGACCGGGCGGCGGTCCGCCCCGAGGCGCGCGCGGCGTTCGGGCTGGACCCCAACCTCCCGACGCTGCTGGTCTCCGGCGGTTCCCAGGGCGCGCGCCGCCTCAACGAGGTCATCCAGGCCGCGGTCCCGGCGCTCCAGCGCTCCGGTATCCAGGTCCTGCACGCGGTCGGCCCGAAGAACGAACTGCCACAGGTCGACAACATGCCGGGCATGCCCCCCTATGTCCCGGTACCGTACGTGGACCGGATGGACCTCGCCTACGCCGCGGCGGACATGATGCTCTGCCGCGCGGGCGCGATGACCGTCGCCGAACTCTCCGCCGTCGGGCTTCCCGCCGCGTACGTCCCGTTGCCGATCGGCAACGGCGAACAGCGGCTGAACGCCCAGCCGGTGGTCAACGCCGGTGGCGGACTCCTCGTCGACGACGCCCAGCTCACTCCGGAGTGGGTGCAGTCCACGGTGCTCCCGGTCCTCGCCGACCCGCACCGGCTGTACGAGATGTCCCGCGCGGCCTCCGAGTTCGGCCGCCGGGACGCCGATGAGCTCCTCGTCGGCATGGTGTACGAGGCGATTGCCCAGCGGAACAGCTAGACGACGAAAGGCAGGGGGAGCGTGGCCGGACCGACCGCCGCCCGCAGCGGGACAAAGGGGGCGTCGGCCTCCGGCCGGGCCCCCGCCGAACCGGCCCGCGCCGGACGGCGCTTGTGGCCACGCCTCCCCTTCCGTTTCCGTAGACCGGGCCGTCGCGGTCTGATCATCACGCTGATCCTGGCGCTCCTCCTCGGCGGCTTCGCCGTCTGGGCCCTCTACGGCTCGAACTGGCTACGGGTGTCGGGCGTCAAGGCGTCCGGCACCCGGGTGCTGACCCTCGGCGAGGTCGTCGAAGCCGCCGATGCCCCGCTGCGCAGCCCTCTGGTGTCGGTCGATACCGACGCGATCGCCGCCCGGCTGCGCCACCGGCTGCCCCGGATCAAGTCCGTGGACGTGGTCCGTTCCTGGCCGCACACGATCGTCTTGAAGGTGACCGAAAGGGAACCGGAACTGGTCATGCCCGAGGGCGGAAAGTATGTCGAAGTCGACGCCGAGGGTGTCCGTTTCGCGACCGTGCCCGCACCTCCCAAGGGCGTCCCCGCACTCCAGCTGGCGGCGGGCGACGCCCCGAGCCTGGACCGTTTCGGCCCCGCCCGACTGCGCCGGGCCGCGGTCGAGGTCGCGTCCGGCCTCCCCAAAACCCTTCACAATGAGGTCAAAGCGGTGCGCGTGACGTCGTACGATGCGATCACGCTCGAACTGGTCGGGAAGCGCACGGTGGTGTGGGGCAGTAGCGAACACGGCCCCCGAAAGGCGGCGGTGCTGGCCGCTCTCCTCAAAGCCGCGCGTGACGCACACCACTTCGATGTATCCGTTCCCAGTGCGCCTGCGGTGTCCGGGAGTTGACGGCCGTTGTCGCAGGCCAGCACCCTGGATGGCTATCACCGCGGGTGATCACATAGGGTGAAAAGAAAAACGGGAGGTTCGGCGTGTTCGTTGAACGTGCGCCACTTGTCGACTTAGTGTCTCGTTCCAAAGGGACTTCGCTCCCAAGGAACACGGATACAAGTAACCCTAAACTTCAACGTTAGGGTTCGGGTCGGCATTATGGACCGTCCCATCGGCATCAGTCGGCGTCCACAAAGAATGTGAGGCGGCGACACGTAACTCGAGGCGAGAGGCCTTCGACGTGGCAGCACCGCAGAACTACCTCGCAGTCATCAAGGTCGTCGGCATCGGCGGCGGTGGCGTGAACGCCATCAACCGGATGATCGAGGTCGGGCTCAAGGGCGTCGAGTTCATCGCGATCAACACCGATGCGCAGGCGTTGCTGATGAGCGACGCCGACGTCAAGCTCGACGTCGGCCGCGAAATGACCCGCGGACTCGGCGCCGGCGCCAACCCGGACGTCGGCCGCAAGGCGTCCGAGGACCACCGCGAGGAGATCGAGGAGGTCCTCAAGGGGGCCGACATGGTCTTCGTGACCGCGGGCGAGGGCGGCGGCACCGGCACCGGCGGCGCCCCGGTCGTCGCCAACATCGCCCGTTCGCTGGGCGCCCTGACGATCGGTGTGGTCACCCGGCCGTTCACCTTCGAGGGCCGTCGGCGGGCCAACCAGGCCGAGGACGGCATCGCCAGCCTCCGCGAAGAGGTCGACACCCTCATCGTCATCCCCAACGACCGCCTGCTGTCCATCTCGGACCGCCAGGTGAGCGTGCTGGATGCGTTCAAGTCGGCCGACCAGGTGCTGCTCTCCGGTGTCCAGGGCATCACCGACCTGATCACCACGCCCGGCCTGATCAACCTCGACTTCGCCGATGTCAAGTCCGTGATGTCGGAGGCCGGTTCGGCGCTCATGGGCATCGGCTCGGCGCGTGGCGACGACCGTGCGGTGGCCGCCGCGGAGATGGCGATCTCCTCGCCGCTCCTGGAGGCGTCCATCGACGGTGCCCGCGGTGTGCTGCTCTCCATCTCCGGCGGCTCGGACCTCGGCCTCTTCGAGATCAACGAGGCCGCGCAGCTGGTCAGCGAGGCGGCCCACCCCGAGGCGAACATCATCTTCGGCGCGGTCATCGACGACGCGCTCGGCGACGAGGTGCGCGTCACCGTCATCGCCGCGGGCTTCGACGGCGGTCAGCCGCCGGCCCGCCGCGACACGGTCATCGGCTCCTCCTCCACCAAGCGCGAGGACCTGGCCCCGGCCCCGAGCCGTCCGGCCGCCCCGCCCGAGCCGCGGTCGTCGTCCTTCGGCGGACTGGGCGCGGTGCCGGTACGGGACGAGGAGTCGGCCCCGGCCGAGACCTCCTCGCTGGGCGACGTCCTGTCCTCGAAGCCCATCACCCCGCAGGTGCCCCCGGCCCGTCCGTACTCGGACACCGCGGCCGAGGAGCTGGACGTCCCCGACTTCCTGAAGTAGCCGAAGCACAGCAGTGATAAAGCAACAGCGGTACGCGAGCGGCGCGCACTTCGCCTTCACCGACAGGTGGGGCGGGGTGAGCGCCGCTCCGTACGATCAGCTCAATCTTGGTGGCGCGGTCGGCGACGACCCCGCGGCCGTCCGCGAGAACCGCGCCCGCGCCGCCCGGGAACTCGGCCTCGCGCCGGAGTCCGTGGTCTGGATGAACCAGGTGCACGGCAAGGACGTCGCGGTGGTCGACGGGCCGTGGTGCGACGGCGACATCCCGTGTGTGGACGCGGTGGTGACCACCCGTCGGGGCCTGGCCCTCGCGGTGCTCACCGCCGACTGCGCCCCCGTACTCCTCGCCGACCCGGTCGCCGGGATCACCGGCGCCGCGCATGCCGGGCGGCCCGGGATGGTGGCCGGTGTGGTGCCCGAAACGGTCCGCGCCATGACCGAACGGGGCGCGCGGGCCGACCGGATCGTCGCCCACACCGGGCCGTCCGTGTGCGGCCGCTGCTACGAAGTGCCCGCCGCGATGCGGGACGAGGTCGCGGCGGTGGTACCCGAGGCATGGGCGACCACCTCCTGGGGCACCCCGGCGGTGGACGTCACCGCGGGCGTCGCGGCCCAACTCGCCGCCGCTGGCGTACCGGTCCGTGAAGATTCCCACATCTGCACCATGGAATCGGCGGACCACTTCTCCTATCGGCGCGACCGCACCACCGGGCGGCTCGCGAGCTACGTATGGCTGGACGGCGCGTTGTGACGGACCGCAAGATGGAACTGGCCGCCAATCTGGCGCGGGTCGAGGAGCGCATCGCGGCCGCGTGTGCCGCCGCCGGGCGTCGGCGTGACGAGGTCACGCTGATCGTGGTCACCAAGACCTACCCGGCGAGCGATGTGCGGCTGCTCGCCGAACTCGGCGTGCGTCAGGTCGCGGAGAACCGCGATCAGGACGCGGCACCCAAAGCCGTCGAATGCGCCGATCTGCCCCTTACTTGGCACTTCGTCGGTCAATTGCAGACCAACAAGGTCCGCTCCGTCGCCGGGTACGCCGGGCTCGTGCAGTCCGTCGACCGCGCCCGTCTGGTCACCGCGCTTTCCAAGGAAGCGGTGCGCGCGGAGCGGGAGATGGGGTGCCTGATCCAGGTGGCGCTGGACGCCGAGGCGGGGGAGCGGGGCGACCGCGGCGGGGTGGCGCCCGACGGTGTCGCGGCGCTCGCGGAGGCGATCGACAACGCCCAAGGGCTGCGCTTGGACGGTGTGATGACGGTCGCACCGCTGGCGGGGCCGTACGAGGGGCGCCAACGGGCCGCGTTCGAGCGGCTCAGGGAAATCTCAACCGACCTGCGCGCCGCTTATCCTGCTGCCACCATGGTGTCGGCAGGCATGAGTGCGGACTTGGAGGACGCTGTGGCGGCCGGAGCGACACATGTGCGCGTCGGCACTGCGGTACTCGGAGTCCGTCCACGCCTCGGGTAACGTCGCCAAGCAAGTCGGACCACAGCACAAAATATGGTCATTCCCGTAAAAAAAGGGGACAGGCCGAGTGGATCCAGGGCGCCCGGTGACGGAGCCGATCCACCACAGAGCGGAGGACGCAGAGAATGGCCGGCGCGATGCGCAAGATGGCGGTCTACCTCGGCCTCGTGGAGGACGATGGGTACGACGGCCGGGGGTTCGACCCCGATGACGAGTTCGAGCCCGAGCTCGACCCGGAGCCCGACCGCGGACGGCGGCAGCAGCAGCAAGTGCAGCCGGAGACACGCCCGGAGCGGGAGGAGCCGGTCAGATCCGTTCAGCCGCCCGCGCAGCGTGAGCCCACTCCGCTGCCCGTGGAAAGCGGACGACCCGCCCGAATCGCCCCCGTGGCATCCATCACACCCGACCGTCCGAATCTGGAGAAGAACGCACCGGTGATCATGCCCAAAGTTGTGTCCGAGCGGGAGCCTTACCGCATCACCACACTGCACCCCCGGACCTACAACGAAGCCCGTACCATCGGGGAACACTTCCGTGAGGGCACTCCGGTGATCATGAACCTCACGGAGATGGACGACACCGACGCGAAGCGACTTGTCGACTTTGCCGCCGGGCTGGTCTTCGGTCTGCACGGCAGCATCGAGCGCGTGACGCAGAAGGTGTTCCTGTTGTCGCCTGCTAACGTCGATGTCACGGCGGAGGACAAGGCCCGTATCGCAGAGGGTGGGTTCTTCAACCAGAGCTGAGACGCAACACCGGGCACACCGTGGCCGCGAGGCCGACACGAGGGATCAGGGGAGAGGGGCGCGCGAAGATGAATGTCTTTGGGCAGGTGATCTACATCGCGCTGTACTGCTTCCTGATCGTGTTGATCTTCCGGCTGGTGATGGACTACGTGTTCCAGTTCGCCCGTTCATGGCAACCCGGCAAGGCGATGGTCGTCATTCTCGAAGCCGCTTACACCATCACTGATCCGCCACTCAAGCTTCTGCGGCGGGTCATCCCGCCGCTGCGTCTCGGGGGCGTGGCGCTCGACCTGTCCTTCTTCGTATTGATGATCATCGTATACATCCTGATCACCGTCGTGAGGTCGGTGTTGTTGGTGTGAACGATACGGTCTTGCCGATTGCCGACGACTACGTTGAGGTGAAGTAGAGATGCCGTTGACCCCCGAGGACGTGCGGAACAAGCAGTTCACAACCGTCCGCCTCCGAGAAGGCTATGACGAGGACGAGGTCGATGCCTTCCTCGACGAGGTGGAGGGCGAACTGACCCGCCTGCTGCGGGAGAACGAGGATCTGCGCGCGAAGCTGGCCGCCGCCACGCGGGCCGCCGCGCAGAACCAGCAGCAGGGTCTGCGCAAGGGACCCGACCAGCAGCAGCAGGAGCAGCAGCGCGGAGGGGCACCGGTGCCCGCCGCCATATCGGGTCCGCAGCCGGTCGCGCCGCAGCAGCAGGGGATGGGTGGCCCTCCCCAGCTTCCCGGCGGTGCACCTCAGCTGCCCGCAGGTCCCGGCGGACACGGCCCGCAGGCCGGTCCGCACGGCCCCGGCCCGATGGGCCCCGGCGGTCCGATGGGTGGCGGCCCCATGGGTGGCCCCGGCGGTCCGCAGCAGCTGCCCCAGGGCGGTCCGCAGCAGCTGCCCCAGGGCGGGCAGCAGCAGAGCGGTCCCGGCGGTGACAGCGCGGCGCGCGTGCTGTCGCTGGCGCAGCAGACCGCCGACCAGGCGATCGCGGAGGCCCGTTCCGAGGCCAACAAGATTGTCGGCGAGGCGCGTTCGCGAGCCGAGGGCCTGGAGCGCGACGCCCGCGCCAAGGCCGACGCGCTGGAGCGGGACGCGCAGGAGAAGCACCGCGTCGCGATGGGCTCCCTGGAGTCCGCCCGCGCCACGCTGGAGCGCAAGGTCGAGGACCTGCGCGGCTTCGAGCGCGAGTACCGCACCCGCCTGAAGTCGTACCTGGAGAGCCAGCTGCGTCAGCTGGAGAACCAGGCGGACGACTCGCTGGCCCCGCCGCGGACCCCGGCGACCGCGTCGCTGCCGCCGTCGCCCTCGATGGCGTCGGCCGGTGCGGGCTCCATGGGCGGTGGCAACCACACCATGGGCGGCGGTCAGTCGATGGGCAGCCACAACGGCAGCTCCGGCGGCGGCCCTTCGTACGGCGGCCAGCAGCAGATGGCGCCCGCGATGACGCAGCCGATGGCTCCGGTGCGGCCGCAGAGCCCGCAGCCGATGGGGCAGGCGCCGTCGCCGATGCGCGGCTTCCTCATCGACGAGGACGACAACTGACGTAGACCGGCGCACCGCGTCGCACACGTTCGGCAATCAGGGCCGGGCCCCGAGGGACATGTTCCCCCGGGGCCCGGCCCTTTTGTGTGCACGGGGCGCGGGGCCTGTGGGGGAGCGGGCGGCGGCCCCGAGAAGGGCTTCCCCGGGAGGGCCCCGGCCCCGGCCCGCCTCCAGTGGATGCGCCGTGAACCCGGCTCATCCGAGGCCCCGTCAGCCGGGGTGTGCGTGCCGTCCCCCGTTCGTGCGGCGCTCTTTCGGGGGGCGGTGGCCCGGGGTGGCGCGGCGACGCCGGGCGGGAAATCGCACCGCCCCCCGGTCCCGCCGGGCGGGAAATCGCACCGGGCCCCCGGCACACGCGAGGTGCGCCGGGGGCCCGGTGACGTACTGACATACGGCGGCGGTGCCGCCGGGGGTGCTACGCCTTGCGGAGGCGGAAGGAGAGACCCAGGGGCTCGTCCGTGAACAGCTCGCCGTAGCCGCCGGCGTCGTCGGCCGCATCCTGTTCGGGGGTGAAGGCGGTGGCCAGCACCTCGTCGGAGATCAGCGGGGCGTGCTCGGCCAGGGCCGTCCGGAGGTCCGCGTCGGCGGTCTCCCAGCGCAGGGCGATCCGGTCGGCGACGTCCAGACCGCTGTTCTTGCGCGCCTCCTGGATGAGGCGGATCGCGTCGCGGGCCAGACCGGCGCGGCGCAGCTCCGGGGTGATCTCCAGGTCCAGGGCGACAGTCGCACCGGCGTCGGACGCCACCGACCAGCCCTCGCGCGGGGTTTCGGTGATGATCACCTCGTCCGGGGCGAGGGTGACGGTCTCGCCGTCAACCTCTACCGAGGCCTCGCCGTCGCGCAGCGCCAGCGAGAGCGCCGCGGCGTCGGCGGCGGCGATGGCCTTGGCGACCGCCTGGACGCCCTTGCCGAACCGCTTGCCCAGCGCGCGGAAGTTGGCCTTGGCGGAGGTGTCGACCAGCGAACCGCCCATGTCGGAGAGGGCGGCGAGCGAGGAGACGTTCAACTCCTCGGCGATCTGGGCACGCAGGTCCGCGGAGAGACCGGCGAAGCCGTGCGCCGCGACCAGCGCGCGGGACAGCGGCTGACGGGTCTTCACACCGGACTCGGCGCGGGTGGCCCGGCCCAGCTCGACCAGCCGGCGCACCAGCTGCATCTGCACGGACAGCTCCGGGTCGATCAGCCTCGGGTCGGCGAGCGGCCAGGACGACAGGTGCACGGAGTCCGGCGCCTGCGGGGTGACCGGCACGACGAGGTCCTGCCAGACCCGCTCGGTGATGAACGGCGTGAGCGGCGCCATCAGCCGCGTGACCGTCTCGACCACCTCGTGCAGGGTGCGCAGCGCGGCCGGGTCGCCCTGCCAGAAGCGGCGGCGGGAGCGGCGCACGTACCAGTTGGAGAGGTCGTCGACGAAGGAGGACAGCAGCTTTCCGGCGCGCTGGGTGTCGTACGCCTCCAGCGCCTCGGTGACGCCCTCGACGAGGGTGTTCAGCTCGCCGAGCAGCCAGCGGTCGAGCAGCGGGCGGTCGGCCGGGGCCGGGTCGGCGGCGGAGGGCGCCCAGTTCGACGTCCGGGCGTAGAGCGCCTGGAAGGCGACGGTGTTCCAGTACGTCAGCAGGGTCTTGCGGACGACTTCCTGGATGGTGGCGTGGCCCACCCGGCGGGCGGACCAGGGCGAGCCGCCGGCCGCCATGAACCAGCGGACCGCGTCGGCGCCGTGCTGGTCCATCAGCGGGATCGGCTGGAGGATGTTGCCCAGGTGCTTGGACATCTTCCGGCCGTCCTCGGCGAGGATGTGGCCCAGGCAGACGACGTTCTCGTACGACGACTTGTCGAAGACGAGGGTGCCGACGGCCATCAGCGTGTAGAACCAGCCGCGGGTCTGGTCGATGGCCTCGGAGATGAACTGCGCCGGGTACCGCTTCTCGAAGAGTTCCTTGTTGCGGTACGGGTAGCCCCACTGCGCGAACGGCATCGAACCCGAGTCGTACCAGGCGTCGATGACCTCGGGCACGCGGGTGGCGGTGAGCGCGCAGCCCTCCTGGGTGCAGCCGAAGGTGACCGCGTCGATGAACGGGCGGTGCGGGTCCAGGCCCGACTGGTCGGTGCCGGTCAGCTCGGTCAGCTCGGCGAGCGAGCCGACGCAGGTGAGGTGGCCCTCCTCGCAGCGCCAGATGGGCAGCGGGGTGCCCCAGTAGCGGTTGCGGCTCAGCGCCCAGTCGATGTTGTTCTGCAGCCAGTCGCCGAACCGGCCGTGCTTCACGGAGTCCGGGAACCAGTTGGTGTTCTGGTTCTCGCGGAGCAGGGCGTCCTTGACGGCGGTGGTGCGGATGTACCAGGACGGCTGCGCGTAGTAGAGCAGCGCGGTGTGGCAGCGCCAGCAGTGCGGGTAGCTGTGCTCGTAGGCGAGGTGGCGGAAGAGCAGACCGCGGGCGTCGAGGTCGGCGACGAGCGCCTCGTCGGCCTTCTTGAAGAACTCGCCGCCGATCAGCGGCAGTTCCTCCGCGAAGGTGCCGTCCGGACGGACCGGGTTCACCACCGGCAGGCCGTAGCTCTTGCAGACCTTGAGGTCGTCCTCACCGAAGGCCGGGGCCTGGTGGACGAGGCCGGTGCCGTCCTCGGTGGTGACGTACTCGGCGTTGACGACGAAGTTGGCGCCCTCCAGCTCGACGAGGTCGAACGGGCGGCGGTAGGCCCAGCGCTCCATCTCGCGGCCGGTGAACGACTCGCCGGTGGCGCTCCAGCCCTCGCCGAGCGCCTTCTCCCGCAGCGGTTCGGCGACGACCACCTTCTCGTGGCCGTCGGTGGCGACGACGTAGGTGACGTCCGGGTGGGCGGCGACCGCGGTGTTGGAGACCAGCGTCCAGGGCGTGGTCGTCCAGATGAGGAGCGCGGCGTCACCGGCGAGCGGGCCGGAGGTCAGCGGCAGCCGGACGTAGACGGACGGGTCGACGACCGTTTCGTAGCCCTGCGCCAGCTCGTGGTCGGACAGGCCGGTGCCGCAGCGGGGGCACCAGGGGGCGACGCGGTGGTCCTCGGCCAGCAGGCCCTTGGAGAAGATCTCCTTCAGGGACCACCACACCGACTCGATGTAGTCGGGGTCCATGGTGCGGTACGGGGCGTCGAGGTCGGTCCAGTACCCCATGCGGGTCGTCAGCTCGGCGAAGGCGTCGGTGTGCCGGGTCACCGACTCGCGGCACCTGGCGTTGAACTCGGCGATGCCGTACGCCTCGATGTCCTTCTTGCCGTTGAAGCCCAGTTCCTTCTCGACGGCCAGCTCGACGGGGAGGCCGTGGCAGTCCCAGCCGGCCTTGCGGTCGACGTGGTAGCCCTGCATCGTGCGGAAGCGGGGGAAGACGTCCTTGAAGACGCGGGCCTCGATGTGGTGGGCGCCGGGCATGCCGTTGGCGGTCGGCGGGCCCTCGTAGAAGACCCATTCGGGTCGGCCCTCGGACTGCTGGAGGGTGCGGGCGAAGACCTTCTGCTCCTGCCAGAAATCGAGCACGGCGTGCTCCAGGGCGGGTAGGTCGACCTGCGCGGGCACCTGGCGGTACTGCGGCTGCTCACTCATCGGGTTCCTCCGGCGGACACCTGCTGCGTTCTCCGTCCGGAGGGACGAGAGCGCTGCTCCCGCGGTACCACCCTCCTTGGCGGTGGGCCTGCCACCGCCCCCTCATTGGGGTCGCGCTGCCGGTTCTACTCACCCGGGACGCTGCACGGGCTTTCTTCCGGCGGCTCCGGGGTGATCTTCACGTCACGCACGCCTCCGGGCTCCCACCGTCCCCGGATCGCTGCTGGCTGCCTACGACGCTACTCGTCCCATCGACGCCTGTCGCTGCGCCCAGTGTACGGGGCGACGGGGAGGGTGCCGACCGGGATTTCGGGCGGGGCCCGGCTCCGGAACCCACCCGAACGCGGGCGGGGACGGCGGGCGGTCGGCCCCGTGGTCGGCCGGGTGCGGTGGGGCGGAACCGGGGGCAGAGCGGGGGTATGGACGGTGCGTCCCATTGCCGCACCTCGTGCGGCGATTTATCGTTCCCGTCACGATTCGCGAACTAAATCACATATGTGAAGGGGTCGCGGCCATGGTGGCGAAGAAGTCCGCCGCGAAGAAGAGCACGACGCCCGCCGAAGAGCCCGGTGCGGCCCGTCCGGCCGCTCCACAGGAGGCCGGGGCGGCCGCTTCCGGGACCCAGGAGAAGCAGGGCCCGGCCCGGAAGGCCGCGGCGAAGAAGGCCGCGGTCGAGAAGGCCCCGGCCAAGAAGGCGGCGGCGAGGAAGAGCACGGCGCGGAAGACGGCCGCGGCGAAGGCCCCGGCGAAGAAGGCGACCGCCGCGAAGGCGACGGCGAGGAAGACGGGAGCCAAGAAGGTGGCGAAGAAGACCGCGGCCGCGGCGCACGGCACGGACCCGGCGGTACCCGCGGCGCTCGTGGCCGCCGCCCCCGACGACCTGGCCGTACGGCCGGGCGAGGCCCCCTGGACGCCGGAGGAGGTCGACGAGGCGCGGGCCGGGCTCCTGAGCGAGGCGGAGCGGCTGCGGACCGAGATCGCCGCCTCCGAGGACGCCATCGCGGGGCTGATGCGCGACTCCGGGGACGGTGCGGGCGACGACGAGGCGGACACCGGCACCAAGAACATCACCCGCGAGCACGAGCTGGCGCTGGCCTCCAACGCCCGCGAGATGCTGCTCCAGACCGAACGCGCCCTGGGCCGCCTGGACGCGGGCACGTACGGCCTCTGCGAGAACTGCGGCAACCCGATCGGCAAGGCCCGGATGCAGGCGTTCCCCCGGGCCACGCTCTGCGTGGAGTGCAAACAGAAACAGGAGCGGCGGGGCTGAGGGGGCGCGGGGG
>NZ_VKJP01000791.1 GCF_007280575.1 Streptomyces benahoarensis | reverse complement strand
GCGGTGGAAGAAGCCGCTCTGGATGCAGCCGTTGGCGAAGAGCTGGCGCACGTATTCGAGCGCGTCCACCGTGTCCTGCACGGTCTGCGTCGGGAAGCCGTACATCAGGTAGGCGTGCACGAGGATGCCGGCGTCGCTGAAAGCGCGGGTCACGCGCGCCACCTGGTCCACCGAGACGCCCTTCTTCATCAGCTGCAGCAGCCGGTCCGAGGCCACCTCGAGCCCGCCGGAGATCGCGATGCAGCCCGAATCGGCGAGCAGCCCGGCCAGCTCGGGCGTGAAGGTCTTCTCGAAGCGCACGTTGCCCCACCAGCTGATGCCGGCATTGCGCTCGATGAGTTCGGTGGCCAGCGCCTTGAGCGCCTTCGGGGGCGCGGCCTCGTCCACGAAGTGGAAGCCCGTCTGCCCCGTCTCGGCCACGATGGCCTCGATGCGGTCGGCCAGCACCTGGGCGCTGGCGCCCTCATAGCGGCCGATGTAGTCCAGGCCCACGTCGCAGAAGCTGCACTTCTTCCAGTAGCAGCCGTGCGCCACGGTGAGCTTGTTCCAGCGCCCGTCGCTCCAGAGCCGGTGCATCGGGTTGAGC
>NZ_VKJP01000790.1 GCF_007280575.1 Streptomyces benahoarensis | reverse complement strand
CCCCGCACCCGTACGCAGTACCCGACCGTGCCGCCGTCCTGACGCTCCACCACCACCCGGCCCCGCTCCAGCCAGGTCACGAACCGGGCCACCTCCGGGCGCTCGCCCTCGGCATCCGGTACGACCAGCCCGCCGCTGCGCCCCGCGACCGGCGCCCAGACCTCCAGCTCCGTGGCGCCGTCCGCGCCCGTCACCGGGAGCACCGCCCCGGCCCGTGCCAGCACCGGTATCCGCGACAACGGTGCCGCCAGCCGCACCGGCCCGGGGCCGTCGTACGCCCGCCCCGTCGCCGTGTCGTACCACCGCCCGCGCGGCAGGCGCACCACCCGCGTCCGCGCGCCCGGCTCCAGCACCGGCGCCACCAACAGCGCGTCACCCAGCAGGAACGCGTCCTCGCAGTCCCGCAGCGCCCGGTCGTGCGGCGTGCGCCACCACACCGGCCGCACATAGGGCGCGCCGGTCAGCCGCGCCAGCTGCCCCAGGGTCGCCAAGTACGGCACCAGCCGCTCCCGCTCCGCCAGCGCCGCCCGCACATGCGCCAGCACCTCCGCCCCGAACCCTGGCTCTTATACACATCTGACGCTGCC
>NZ_VKJP01000789.1 GCF_007280575.1 Streptomyces benahoarensis | reverse complement strand
TTCAAGTTTCTTCGTCCCACTCCCGGCCGGCGCGGTGCCGGCGCGCGTCCGCGCAAGCGTCCCAGGTTGGGCGATCGAGGCCCGCGAACGGTCGAGGACAACAAGGCTGCCCGAAGGATCCGCAGGCTTCCCCCGCCGGGACCCGCGCGGCGAAATAAAATTTCGCGCGTGATCAATTTATATTTTCGAGTTCATGGATGGCAATTTAGTTCAATTGTCCCGAATGCATGGCGCATTCTGCGCCGGAACACGGATATCGCTCGGGCGGCGGTGCGAAAACTGCAAAACCATGCCGGCCCTGCGTTATGTTGCAATGCAGAATGAGCATACCGCAACGCACAAATCCGTGGTCTCATGCACTCAGCGATTGCATCCCGCGATCGAACCGGAGTCGCACCATGCGCACGATCCTCATCCTCGCGTCGGCGGCGCTCACCTCTGCCGCCCTCTTCACCGTCCCGGCCTTCGCGCAGGACGACCTCCACCTGACGCCGCCGCTGTATCGCGACCAGGCCCGCGCGACCACGCAGGTGCGCTCGGCTCACGATCTGACCACCACGCCCCAGCCCGTGTCGGCCATGCAGACC
>NZ_VKJP01000788.1 GCF_007280575.1 Streptomyces benahoarensis | reverse complement strand
CCTGTCCTCGTGTCTGTCGTGGCTCATGCGAACTGGACAAACCACCCTGCAGGTCAACCCCTGCATGCAGGCCAGCGGCACAAAAAAGAACTCCGAGAGCCAGCGCGAGCGCTACGTTACGCACGAGGAATACCGGGAGGTGTTCGCCGCGGCGAACGCCCGAATCCGGCTGCTGATGGAACTCACCTACCGGACTCTCCAGCGGCCCGAAAGCGACATCATCAATTGGACTGCGGCCATTGCCGCCCGCGACCCGCACACGGGCTCGCGGATCTTGGAGTTCGTGCAGGCCAAGACCGGCAAGCGGGTTCGGATCGCCATGACCGAGCAGATTGAGCTGCTCCTACTGCGGGCGGTGGGGGCAAATCCGAAGCCGGAGCAGCCGCTCGTCCGCACCCTGAAAGGCGAGGCTTACACGTACTCCGGCATCCTGAGCATGCTCTCCCGCACGATCGCCAAGGCGAATGAGGCGCGCGCCCGGAAAGGCCTGTCGGCCATCGCGCCGTTCGGATTCCGGGACTTGAAGGGCAAGGGCGCCACGGATATGTGGCTCAACGACGTACCCATCGAGCGCATCCAGCTCCTTTGCGG
>NZ_VKJP01000787.1 GCF_007280575.1 Streptomyces benahoarensis | reverse complement strand
GGCCCGGACGCCGCCGTCCGCGCCGCCGCCCGCCTCGGCTACCCCGTCGCCCTCAAAACCACCGCGCCCCACCTGCGCCACCGCAGTGACCTCGGCGGCATCCGCCTGGACATAGCCGATGAGGAGGACCTGCGCCGCACCTACGGCGAACTGACCGCCTCCCTCGGCACCCCGGAGGAGCTGGCGCCCGTCGTCCAGAAGATGGTGCCGCGCGGCGTCGACACGGTGATCCGCGCCGCCATCGACCCGGCGGCCGGTGCCGTCCTCTCGTTCGGCCTGGCGGGCGCCCCCTCCCAGCTGCTGGGCGACATCGCGCACCGCCTCATCCCCGCGACCGACCGCGACGTCGACGCCCAGATCCGGTCGATCCGCGCCGCCCCCCTCCTCTTCGGCTGGCGCGGCTCCCAGCCCGTCGACACCGCCGCACTGGCCGAGGTGCTGCTGCGGGTGTCCCGGCTCGTCGACGACCACCCCGAGGTGGTGGGCGTCGACCTCGAACCGGTCGTCGTCGCCCCGCACGGTCTGTCCGTCCTCGATCGAGGTGAACATGGCATCGGTGCGGTTCGGCAGGCCGGACTCGCGGACGACGCGGAC
>NZ_VKJP01000786.1 GCF_007280575.1 Streptomyces benahoarensis | reverse complement strand
GGTTCGCCGGGTCGGGGGTGAGGGGCGGCGGGTTGTGGAATGCCGTCAGTTCGAGGCGGCTGTGGCCATCGGGGGTGCGGAGCATCGCGATCTCGGTGCGGACGTCGGGGAGGCCGAGGATCCGGTCCACCCAGGGGCCCTCGATCGGCGCCGTGCCCTCCAGCTCCAGGCCGAGTTCGGTGAAGAACGCCGTGGCGGCCTCCAGGTCGTCGACGACGATGCCGACGTTGTCCATCCGCTGAATCGCCATGGGACGGATCCTAGGGCGAGCCACTGACAGTCGGCCCGATCCGGCGGCGTACGGGTGAGTGGCCGGGCGGCCGGGTGAGGCCGCGGGGCCGGGCGGGCGTACGGGCGCGGCCGGGCGGGCCCGTACGGGACTCGCCGCAACGGACAGCCCCTCGCCGCCGGCTACTCCACCAACCGAGCCAGCCCCCGCGCCTCCTGCCGCAGATGCGTCCGCAGGGTGTCCGCCGCAGGGGAGAGCGGGCGGTCGGCGGGTCTGGTGAGGCCGACGGCCTGGCTGATGGATTTCAGGGGGGTGTCGATGAGGCGCAGGTCCGGGTCCTGGGTGGCGATGAGGAGGGGGAGGGC
>NZ_VKJP01000785.1 GCF_007280575.1 Streptomyces benahoarensis | reverse complement strand
CGGCACCCCCGGCCGCCGGGCCCCGCCACTGGCTGCGCGCGGGCTGGCTGATGACCGCGTCCGGCTGGAGCGCCAACCAGTTCTCCGCCCTCCTCGGCGCCTACCGCACCGACCTGGGCCTGACCAACGCCACCACCACCGGCCTCTTCGCGGTCTACGTCCTCGGCCTGATCCCCGGCCTGCTGCTCGCCGGAGCGGCCGCCGACCGCCGCGGGCGCCGCCCGGTCACCTTCGCCGCGCTCGCCCTGTCCGTTCTGGCAACCTGCCTGTTGATGGCCGGTCCGTCCGCCGCCTGGTTGCTGTGGCCCGGCCGCTTCCTCACCGGGCTCGGCGCCGGCACGCTGCTCACCGCGGGCAGCGTCTGGATCAAGGAGCTGTCCGCCGTCCCGTACGGCACCGCCCCCACCCTGGGCGCCGCCGCCCGCCGCTCCGGCCTCTTCCTCTCCGCCGGTTTCGCCTCCGGCGGCCTGGCCGCCGCCTGCATCGCCGAGTGGGCGCCGCACCCGATGGTGCTCGCCTACGTCCCGCACCTCGTCCTCGCCGCGGCCGCCGCCCTCGGCGCGGCCGCGGCGAGGACGAGGTGCGGGACGTAGGCCGT
>NZ_VKJP01000080.1 GCF_007280575.1 Streptomyces benahoarensis | reverse complement strand
ATCATGACACGACACAGTGGACGTCTCTTAAATACTTTGTTTTTTTTTTTAATGAGCGTCTCGTGGGCTCGGAGATGTGTATAAGAGCCAGCCGCGATGCCGGGGCTGCGCACCACCGTGGAGGCCGTGTACCGGGAGATCATCGCCGCGCTCACCGCGCTCGACTGCGACGCGATCGTCTCCGCGGGCGGCCTCGCGACACACCTGACCAGCGACGATCCCCGTATCACCGTCGTCGCGCACGTACCGCAGCCCGCGCTGCTGCACCGCGCCGACCTCTTCGTGACGCACGGCGGCCGGGCGTCCCTGCTCGACGCGGTGCAGGGCGCGACGCCCGTCCTCGGCATGGGCGTCCTCGCCGATCAGCCCGCCAACACCGCCGCGTTCGCCCGGCACGGACTCGGCCGGGCCCTGCCCCTGACGGCGCCGCGCGCGGAGATCGCCGACGCCATGACGGCCCTCCTCGGCGACTCCCGGTACGCCGACGCCATGACCGCAGCCCGGACCGAACTGTCCGGGCTGCCGCCGCTCGACCTCACACGGCTGCCGGAGCCCTGCTGAGACACGCGCACGCACAAGGCGCACCGGGCGGCGTCCGCCCGGTGCGCCTTCGTCGCATCCAGCTCCTACGGCGCGCGCCAGCCGCGCGCCCGGCCCCGGGGGATCACCACCGCCAACAGCGCCGCCACCGCCGCCACCGCGGCGACCCCGCCCGCCATCGCCCACACCGGGCCGGACGCGACCTGCGGCGGCGGCTGGTCCGCCTGGTAGGCGGCGGCGACCGACCCCTTGCCGGGCGCGCCCGTGCCCTCGCCCGGCCGCAGCGCGGCCACCGCGCCCTCCGGGTCGACCATGCCGTACCCGGTCACCGCGTCCGGCACCGCCCCGGAGCCGCGCACCGCGGTGGCCCGCAGCCGCTCCCGTACCGCGTCGGCCGACAGCTGCGGATCGCGGGCGCGTACCAGCGCGGCGGTCCCGGCGACGAACGCCGCCGCCACCGGGTCCCCGCTCCCCGTGAAGTGCCCGCCGCCGGGGCCCACGCTCAGCACCCGGTCGCCGGGCGCCGTCAGATCGACGCGGACCGTCGCCCCGCCGGTCGCCGCCGCCTGCCGGGCGTCGCCGCCGAGCGGGGCGCCCGCCACGTTGACGGCGGCCACGCTGACCACCCGCGGATAGGCCGCCGGGTACGAGATCCCGTGGCTGCGGCTCTCCGTACCGGCGCCCGCCACCACGACGACATCCTTGTCCTGTGCGTACGCGAGCGCCGACTTCAGCGCCCCGCTGGAGCGCGCGGCACCCACCCCGACCAGCACCACCCGCGCACCGTGGCCGATGGTCGCGCGGATGCCCGCGGCCACCGCGTCGGGGTCGGCGTCCCCGCCGTACCCCTCCGCCTCGACGGCCGCCCCGACGATCCGGGCCTGCGGGGCGACGCCCTCGAAGCCGATGTCCGGGGTACGCGCGGCCGCGACCACCCCGGCGAGGAACGTGCCGTGCCCGGAGCAGTCCTTGCCGGTGCCCGCCGCCCGCCCGGCCAGCGCCGGGACGGAGGCGTCGAGCCCGCCGTCGACCACCCCGACCGTCACCCCGCGGCCCTCACTGAGCGGATGCGCCTTCTCGATGCCGAGCAGCTTCTGCGGCCACGGCGTCGCCCGCGCCGTACGGGAGCTGTGCTTGACGCACTTCGTGCCGTCGAGCGCCGTGGAGATCTGCGGCAGTACGGCGGAGTCGGCGAGCGGGGCGGCGACGGCCGGGACCGGGACCGCCCCGGCGAACAGGACGCAGCCCACCGTGGTGGCCCGCAGGGAGAATTTCCGCCGACGGTCGGACACGAAGGTGCCTCCTGGAGCAGGTCGAACAGCGGCCACCCGAAGGGGCCAGCCTGTGCTTGACCGGGATCATACGCAGAACCGGCCGACGGGCGAACGGGCAGGCGAGCCGGTGCAGTTTGTCCCGGCGGACGGGCCCGGGGCCGACGGACGCAGTCCGCCCCGGAGACCCGCCCCGCTCACCCCGCCGGCTTCCGCGCCTCGATCAGAAACCGCGTCGTACGCGCCGGGAACGGCCCCTCCGCGAGGATCTTCTCGTGCAGGTCGCGCAGCCGGTCGCGGTAGCCGTCCACGGTGAAGCCAGGGACCATCCAGATCACCTTCCGCAGGAAGTACACCACCGCGCCGATGTCGCGGAACTCCGTCCGCAGGGACTCCAGCCGCAGATCGACGACGTCCAGACCGGCCGCCTCCGCGTCCCGCCGGGCGTCGTCGGGGTGGCGGCTGCGCCGCACCTCCTCCGGCTGCGGCCCCAGGAAGAACTCCACCAGCTCGAAGACGCTGGCCGGACCGACCTGTTGGGACAGATACGTACCGCCGGGCTCCAGCACCCGGGCGATCTCCTGCCACCACACCGTCACCGGATGGCGGCTGACGACCAGATCGAAGGAGGCGTCGGCGAACGGCAGCGGCGGCTCGTCCGGATCGGCGACCACCACCACACCGCGCGGCCGCAGCAGCCGCGTCGCCGCGGCGACGTTCGGCGGCCACGCCTCCGTGGCGGCCACCACCGGCGGCAACCGGTCCACCCCGGCCAGCACCTCCCCGCCGCCGGTCTGCACATCCAGCGCCGCCGACGCGCGCGCCATCCGCGCGCCCATCAGCCGCTGATACCCCCACGACGGGCGGTCCTCCGCCGCCCGTCCCGCCAGCCAGGAGAAGTCCCAGCCCGCCATCGGAGCCCGCTCGGCCTCCGCCACCAGATCCTCGAACGTTCGCGACACGGGGGCGATGCTCCCAGCCGCTCCGCCCCGAAGCCACCCGGTTTCCGCCCAGGGGTCGTACCCCGGCCATCGGCCGATCGCCGCGCCATCAACCGATCGGCTGATACGGCGTCGAGCGCGTCGGCCGATGTCCGGCGCGGGCCCGGCGGGCGAGGCTGGCGTCATGTCCATCATCGAAGTGAAGGGCCTGCGCAGGGCCTACGGGGGGCGCCCCGTCGTCGACGGCATCAGCTTCACCGTCGACGAGGGCGAGATCTTCGGCATTCTCGGCCCGAACGGCGCCGGTAAGACCACCACCGTCGAATGCGTCGAGGGACTGCGCGTCCCCGACGCCGGAACCGTACGGGTCGCCGGGCTCGACCCCATCGCCGACCACGACCGCGTCACCCGCCTCCTCGGCGCCCAGCTCCAGGAGAGCGAACTCCAGCCGAAACTCACCGTCGGCGAGGCCCTGGAGCTGTACAGCGCCTTCTACCAAGACCCCGCCGACCGCGGCCACCTCGCCGACCGGCTCGGCCTCACCGACCTCCTCGGCCGCCGCTTCGGCAAGCTCAGCGGCGGCCAGAAACAGCGCCTGTTCATCGCGCTCGCCCTCATCGGCAACCCCCGCGTGGTGGTCCTCGACGAGCTGACGACCGGCCTCGACCCGCGGTCGCGGCGCGATACCTGGCGGCTCATCGAGGAGGTCCGCGACAGCGGCGTCACCGTCCTCCTCGTCACCCATTTCATGGAGGAGGCGCAGCGGCTCTGCGACCGCGTCGCGGTGATCGACCGGGGCCGGATCGCCGCCCTCGACACCCCCGCGGGCCTGATCCGCGGCGCCTCCGCCGCCACCGTCATCTCCTTCACCCCCTCCCGGCCGCTGGACCCCGCGGACCTCACCGCGCTGCCCGCGGTCACCTCCACCAGCCGCGACAGGGACGGCCGCATCACCCTGCACGGCGCCGACGACACCGTCACCGCGCTCCTCTCGCTGCTCGCCCGGCACTCCGTCACGGCCGGCCGGCTGCGCGTCGTCGACGCCACGCTCGACGACGCGTTCCTCGACCTGACCGCGGGGCACGGCGCCACCGACCTCATCGACCGGGAGAGCTGAGATGTCCACCGTGACCACGGCGCACACCGCCGTACTCAAGACCGAGGCGAAGCTCTTCCGCCGGGAACCCGGGGCGCTCTTCTGGCTGGTGGTCTTCCCGAGCGCGCTGCTGACGATCCTCGGCCTCATCCCGGCCTTCCGCGAACCGGGCGCGGCCCCCGGCGGGCTGCGCGTCATCGACCTGTACGTGCCGGTCGCCGTGCTGCTCGCGCTGAGCGTCGCCGGGGTGCAGACCATGCCGGCCCAGCTCACCGGCTACCGCGAACGCGGCATCCTGCGCCGCCTGTCCACCACCCCGGCCCGCCCCTCGTCGCTGCTCCTGGCGTCGCTGGTGCTGCACGCCGTCGTCGTCCTCGGCTCCGTGCTGCTCGCCCTCGCGATCGGCCGCCTCGCGTTCGGCGTGGCGCTCCCCGCCCAACCCGCCGGGTATGTGCTGGCGTTGCTGATCACGGCGTTCGCCGCGTTCGCGCTGGGCTGCGCGCTGGCGGCGGTCCCCCGGACGGTGAAGGCCGCGCAGACCCTCGGCACCGTCGTCTTCTTCCCGATGATGTTCACCGCGGGCGTGTGGATCCCGGTCCAGTCCATGCCGGAGACGCTGCGTCACCTCGTGGAGTGGTCGCCGCTCGGCGCCGCCTCGCAGGCGCTCGGCCAGGCGGCCGCCGGACACTGGCCGAGCTGGTCGCACCTGGGCGTGACCGGCCTGTGGGCGGTGCTGCTGCTGACCGTGGCGGCCCGCCGGTTCCGTTGGGAGTGAGTGGCGGCGGGGCCGTGGTGCGCGGCGCCGTCCCCGGGCCGGAGGAGGGGCCGGGGACGGCGCGGTGCATCCTGATCGCCATGACGACCGTGAGCGAGCCGCCCGGCCCCGACGAGCGCGGGGAGCAGTTCTACCGCTGGGGCCCCTACGCCCTGCTGGCGGTCAGCGCCCTCCTCGCGAGGGTGTCGGACCCGTTCGTCCCCACGCACGGCCACCGCGGCCAGGACCTCGCGTGGGGCGCCGCCGCCCTCGCCCTCCAGCTCTGGTGGCACCACAGTCACCGCACCGCCGCCCCGGGGACAGCGCCCGGCCTCGCGTACTACGCCGTCCGCACCGCGCTCGCCTTCGCCCTGACCTGGGTGAACCCCTTCTACTCGATCTTCGCCGTGATGGGGTACTTCGACAGCGGGGCGCTGCTGCCGCCCCGGCTGCGGAACGCCGGTATGGTCCTCACCGCCGTGACGATGGCGGGCTCGCAGTCCGGCGGGCTGCCCCCCGGCCCCGGCGTGGCGGGCTGGACCCTCTTCGGCGGGGTGTTCATCCTCCACTGCGGCCTCGGCCTGCTCTTCAAGAACCTCGCGGACCGGGACGCCCGGCGGGCGGCGGCCAAGGCGGCCGCCATCGCCGAGCTGGAGCGGACCAACGCCCGCCTGGAGCAGGCGCTTCAGGAGAACGCCGGGCTCCACGCCCAGCTCCTCGTCCAGGCCCGCGAGGCCGGGGTCGCCGACGAACGGAGCCGCCTGGCCGCCGAGATCCACGACACCATCGCCCAGGGCCTGACCGGCATCATCACCCAGCTCCAGGCCGCCACCGACACCCGCGACCCGCACCGCGCCCGCTCCCATGTGGAGCGCGCCGCCGGGCTCGCCCGCCGCTCCCTGGGCGAGGCGCGCCGCTCCGTCCAGGACCTCGGCCCCGGCGATCTGGAGCACGACGCGCTCCCCGAGGCGCTGGAGAAACTGGTACGGAACTGGTCGGACCGGGCGGACGCCCGCGCCGGACTGACCGTCACCGGCACCGTCGAACCGCTCCACGACGAACTGGAGGCCACCTTGCTGCGCATCGCCCAGGAAGCGCTCGCCAACGCCGCCCACCACGCCGCCGCCACCCGCGTCGGCGTCACCCTCTCCTATATGGGCGACGAGGTGAGCCTGGACATCCGCGACGACGGCCGCGGCTTCGACCCGCTGGCGCTGCCCCCGCGTTCGGCCACCGGCGGCTTCGGCCTCGGCGGGATGCGGGCGCGCGCCGAACGCGTCGCCGGGACCGTCGACATCGAGTCGGAGCCCGGCGGCGGGACGGCCGTCTCCGCTCGCGTACCGTTGGTGCGCCATGGCTGACGACCCGACGATCACCCTCCTCCTCGTCGACGACCACCCCGTCGTCCGCGACGGACTGCGCGGCATGTTCAGCGCGTCCCCCGGCTTCACCGTCCTCGGCGAGGCATCGGGCGGCATCGAGGCGGTGGCGCTCGCCGAACGCCTCGACCCGGACGTCATCCTCATGGACCTGCGCATGCCGCGGGGCAGCGGCGTCGAGGCCATCGCGGAACTCACCCGCCGCGGCGCCCGCGCCAAGGTCCTCGTCCTCACCACGTACGACACGGACTCCGACACCCTCCCGGCGATCGAGGCGGGCGCCACCGGCTACCTCCTCAAGGACGCCCCGCGCGACGAGCTGTTCACCGCCGTCCGTGCCGCGGCCGCCGGCCGCACGGTCCTCTCACCCGCTGTCGCCTCCCGCCTGGTCACGGCCGTCCGCTCTCCGGCTGCCGCCGACGCCACCCTCTCCGCCCGTGAACGCGAGGTCCTCACCCTCGTCGCCAAGGGCACCTCCAACCGCGAGATCGCCCGCGTCCTCTTCATCAGCGAGGCCACCGTCAAGACCCATCTCACCCACATCTACGCCAAGTTGGACGCCAAGGACCGCGCGGCGGCGGTGGCGAACGCTTATGACCGGGGGATTCTCGGGTAGCGGGGCACGGTGTACGCGTCGAAGGAAAGAAAAGCACTCCGGCGCGACGGAGCCCGGCGAAACGGCACCGCCCAGAAGTCCCAAAGCCCCAAAGCCCAAAAGCCCAAAAGAAAAAGCAAGGACGGATATCCGCTCCTTGCCACTCTCAACATATAGCGCACCGGGGGCCTTGCCGCAAGGCCCCCATGGTGTCGCAGAATGTCCGCCGCACGGTCGGGACCAGCGGAAACGGTGGCTCGCGGGATACGCGGTGCCGTTCCGAGCGGGGCGCCGCGTGCCGGGCGTGAAAGACGTGGGGCAATTCTGTGGAACGGGGTTTTCGATGAGTGATTCCATGAGTGATGCGACGACTGACGTGATCGTGGCCGGCGGCGGGCCGACCGGTCTGATGCTGGCCGCGGAGTTGCGGCTGCACGGTGTGGGCGTCGTCGTGCTGGAGAAGCTGGCCGAGCCGTCCGGGCAGTCCCGTGGGCGGGGTCTGCACGCGCGCAGCGTGGAGATGCTGGACCAGCGCGGACTGCTGGAGCGGTTCCTCGCGGTCAGCGAGAAGTTCCGGGCCGGGGGCCTGTTCGGGGGCCTCATCAAGCCGTGGCCGGACGGGCTGGACACGGCCCATCCGTACGGGCTCGCCATCGGGCAGCCGGACACCGAGCGGCTGCTCGACGCGCGGGCCCGCGAGCTCGGCGCCGAGATCCGGCGTGGCTGCGAGGTCGTCGGGCTGCGCCAGGACGCGGACGGCGTGACCGTCGAGACGGCGGACGGTACGTGCCTGCGGGCGCGGTACCTCGTCGGGTGCGACGGCGGCCGCAGCACGGTCCGCAAGCTCGCCGGTATCGGCTTCCCCGGCGAACCGGCCACCACCGAGACGCTGTTGGGCGACCTGGAGGCGACCGCGGACCCGGCGACGATCGCCGCCGTCGTCGCGGAGGTCCGCCGCACCCAACTGCGGTTCGGCGTCATGCCCGACGTGGACGGGAAGGCGGGCGTGTACCGCTTCATCGTGCCCGCCGAGGGGGTGTCCGAGGACCGTACGGCGCCGACCCTGGAGGAGTTCACGGAGCGGCTGCGGGCCTGTGCGGGCACCGACTTCGGGGTGCACACACCGCGGTGGCTGTCCCGGTTCGGCGACGCCACCCGGCAGGCGGAGCGCTACCGGACGGGCCGGGTGCTGCTGGCCGGTGACGCCGCGCACATCCATCCGCCGACCGGCGGCCAGGGCCTCAACCTCGGCATCCAGGACGCGTTCAACCTCGGCTGGAAGCTGGCCGCCGAGGTGGCCGGGCGGGCGCCGGACGGCCTGCTCGACACCTACCACGCCGAACGCCACCCGGTGGGTGCCCAGGTGCTGGCCCACACCCGCGCCCAGATGACGCTGCTGGGCACCGCCCCGGGCCCGGCCGCACTGCGCGAACTGTTCTCCCGGCTGATGGACATCGACGAGGTGAACCGGCACATCACCGGCCTCATCACCGCGGTCGACGTCCGCTACGACCTGGGCGACGGCCATCCGCTGCTCGGCCGCCGTTTGCGGGACGTGCCGCTGCCCCGCGGCCGTCTCTACGAGCGGATGCACACCGGTCGCGGCCTCCTCCTCGACCGGACCGGCAGGCTGACGGTGGCGGGCTGGGCCGACCGGGTCGACCGCGTCCCCGACACCGCCGCCTCGGACGTACCCGCGGTGCTGCTGCGGCCGGACGGCCATGTGGCGTGGGTCGGCGACGATCCGGGGGAGCTGTGCGACCGGCTGGCCGAGTGGTTCGGGGCGGCCGCCGGGTGAGGGCGGGGCGGAGACTTCCGGGCCCCGCGTCCGCAGGAAACCGCCCAGCGCTCCCGGTCTCTTCGTGAGGGGCGTGCGGAGCGAACCCGTGCGCTCACCGTTTTCAGGGGGTGTCGTCCGGATCTCCACGCACCGTCGAAACAGAACCCTCGTCACCCTCTAGGATGCTCATCAGATGAGCGCAACGGGGGCTTGATGGCAACGCAACCGTCTTCCGAGGACCGCACGGCCGCTGAGCGTGAACGGATGCTGGACGCCGTGCTGGGTCCGGCCAGCGAGGCGTACTACGCCGAGCGCGTCCGCTCGGGCAGCGGAGCGCGAGCCAGGGCGCAGGCGGCCCAGTCCACCGTCACGTTGTTCGCGGGCGGCATCGTGGCGGCGCTGACCTTCACCCAGCTCGCCGACCGGCCGTTGAGTACCCAGTTGGCCGGTGTCGGAGCGGTGGCCTTGTGGCTGTTCGCCGCCGTCCTCTATCTGCGTGCAGTGGCGCAGCCGGTCGGAGCCCTGGCCGGGCCGAGCCATGCGCGTGATCGCCTGGACCTGCTCAACGCCGTGCTGAAGAGGGCCGACGACGAAGCCGCTCAGGTCGACAGGCGACAGAAGCATGCGAACCGGGTGGCCATGGGAGCGTTGGCCGTCAGCGTGCTCACGGTCGGGCTCGCGGCCGTCGGGGGCCCGAAGGAGGAGAAGGTCTCCGGTGCGGTCGCCGTCTCGCCCGCGTACGCCAAGAGCATCCGCACGGTGTGCGCGATGAAGGACGAGCGGATCACCGGCCGGATCGACAAAACCTCGCTCGCCACGCCCTTCGTGAATATCACGGTCGCTTCCCGGGGATGCGGTGGCGGGACGGGCAAGGAAACCGAGCTGGTGATTCCCAAGTCAGCTGTCCGGGCAATTGCGTGGGAAGGGGAATGACCACCGACATGGGCGCGGTCTTCCATCTCTTGTGCTTCACACCACTCGTCCACCACGAATCCGCGCTTGAGACGGTGCAATCGGTGCACGCCAAGGGCGATCGGATGGACGGCATCCTCGTGCTGGGCTCCAGCGCCGGCGAGCCACGACCCGTCACACGTTCCGCAACCAAGGACTTCCTCGAGACGGTGATGCTGGAGTGCCTGGAGGCCGGCGCAGACCGGTTCCCTCCGGTGACGACCGTGCCGGGACGGCATGACATCAGCCGGCTCGGACCTGGCCGCGGAATGCTCACCAAGGCACTCACCCGCTACTGGGGCGATACCGAGCGAGGGCTGTGGCGGGGTGACGAGCAAGACATCGTCGAGGCCATTCGCGATATCCCCTTCGCCGAATTCGTCGAGTGGGCCGGAAAGTTCGAGAACTCTCCTCAGTGGCGACAGGGCGTCCTGCCGGGCGAGGGATCCGTGACACTCGGAACGAGCGCGGGCACCCTCGGCATCGTTGCCGCGAATACCGTCTTCCGTATGGCGGTACCCGACGGCACCGCCGACCTGGCCACCTGCACCCTGGGGCAACTGGACAGCGCGGTCGGCGGCGATTATCTCCGGTGGGCCGATACGAACGACCTCACGCTCATGGTTGCGGGACACTCCGCCGTCGTCCCGGAGTCACTCACCCCTGCGCTGCCGAAGACGGTGCTGCTCGCTTCCGACGGGGAGTCCACCCGGTCCGGTTCGGCCGCGCGGTGGCTGGTCACTCCTCGCGGTACGACGCGTCAGCACAGGCTTCTGCGCGTGGAGATCACGGCTGCCGGGGCGCCGAAGGTCCGTGACCTTGCGGCACCACCTGCTGAGCAGCCGGTTCCCCTGCCGAGCCCCAGGCGCGCCGGGAACCGCCTCGGGCCGGCCGGTCGGACCGAGCCGGAAAGCTACGACCAGCAGACCGCGGTGGAGGAGTTCTACCAGCAGATCGGCACCGGCCGGGTGATCCTGGTAGCTGTCTCGGGCGTCCACGGCGACGGCAGCCTGATCGACACCGACGAACTCACCCGGCAGCTGACACAGGAGGTGTACGGCGTGGTGCCCGACCCGGCACCCGCCACCTCCGAGATCTGGAACACCGCTCTCGCCGAACTGGGCTCCCGGACGGTTGGCCGGTATGTCGCCCAACTGTGCGGTGCGGACCAGGAGTCCACGACAGCCGCACTCCGTATCCTGCAGGCCCCCTGGCGGCGCATCTACGACTTCACGGCGACCGACGTCTTCTCGTCGCTCCTCGAACGTGACCCGCGGACCGCGGAGACCAACACGTTCGTCAACGCCCTGGTGCGAAAGCCCGCAGCCGGCAACGCCACGGTCGAGGCGGTGGCCATGCACGGCAACCCCACCGCTCCCGACGCCCTGGACTTCACCCTTCCCGCGGACGACGGCTTCTCGCCGCGCGCTCTGTGGTTCCGCAAGCTGAAAGCGGAACTGCTGACCCATCCCACGGTCTTCATGGCCGCCTCTCCCAGTAGCCGGTCGCTGTGGAATGCGCTCGCCCTGACGCAGCCGCAGAGCGGGGCGGAGCACTTTCCTCGATTCCTCATCTCAGGACCGGGGACTCCCGCGGACCGTGCGCGGATACGACAGGCCGGCCTGACGCACATTCAGGTCCCGCCGCACGAGTTCGCGGTGCAGAAGCTGCGGCCGGGACTGGAGATACTCCAGCAGGGCAAGAGGCGACTGGCCGACATTCGGGTCGGTGCACGACGGAGCTCCGGAATCAAACTCGTCTCGTCCCTCGTCGACACCGCGCCGACGGGCAGCGTGGAGTTCCTGAAGGGCCAGGACCCGACGTGGGGCGATGTCAAGGACGGCTTCGCCGTGAAGCTCTCGATCACCGACCGCATCCGCGCCGGCGCGCGGCCCGCAGCGGACGGAAGGCGCAGGATCGTCCTGGTGGAGGGCCGGGCCGGCTCCGGCAAGACCACCGCCCTGATGCAGTACGCGTACGCACTCCATCAGGCAGGGCGAACCGTGGCATGGATCGACCGGGAGGCCACCGATCCGCTGCGGAACCTGAAGGCCCAGGCCCTCAGCATGTCGGCGGACGCGTTCTTCGTGGACGATGTCGACATCTTCGGAAGCCTGGGCGCCTCACTGCTCAGGGATCTCAGCAACGGCGGTAAAGCGCTGATTGTCGCGGCGATCCGGACGACCCGTTCCGACGAACTGGACGTCACCTTCCAGTCCCAGCGGGTGTCGGCGGACGAGCCGTTGAAGGACGAGGACCTGGGGCACATCGTCGATGTGCTGCACCGGCACGGTCTGCCGGGGATTCTCAAGCGGCAGAAACTCCGTCCCGAGAAGATCGACAAACTGCGGGAGCTGTGCGACCGCAATCTGCTCGCGGCCATGATCCAGGTGGTCACGGGTAAACGCTTCGAGGACAAGGTCGAAAGCGAGTACCACCAACTGGCTACCGAGCAGGCCGCGGTCTACGCAACCGTGTGCGTCTTCGAATCCGCCATCGTCTTCAAGAAGCGTGGCATCGAGCTGGAGGACCTGCTCCAAATAGTCTCCGGGCGGAGTGCCCCCGAACCGTCGGTGAGCCGGGCGATCAACCGGCTCGTGGACAGGCGCATCCTCACCCTGGCCCCGGACGGGACCGTACGGTGTCGGCAGCGCACCATCGCGGACACCGTGGTCGAGACGGTCCTCAAGAAGGACCCGACCCGGCTGGCCGTCATCATCGAATTCCTGTTGAGGTTCTACGCGCAGTACGCGGCCGACATCCGCGACAACGACGACCCCTACCGCCGGATCCTGATCCGGCTGCTCAGCCACTCCCTCATGGTGTCACTCCGGCTCAGGCCCGCACAGGTCCGGGAGATCTACAGCACCGTGCACGAACTGCTGCAGGACAACTTCCACTACTGGTTGCAACGCGGCGAGTACGAACTCGAACGGGGTGATCTCGGCATCGCCGAGAACCATCTGGAAACCGCCCAGGGATGTGAAGGAGGGGCGACCGATCACTTCGTCCTCACCGCGTGGAGCGCGATCCGGCTGCGCCGGTCAACGGAGAGCCCTGTCGACGGTGGCCTGCGTGACCGTGCGTGGGAGGCCATAGGCGTGCTGGAGGATGTCACGCGGCGCCACGGAGGCGCCTCTCCGCACTCCTTCTCGGTGATCGCGCGACGGGGGACCGAGTGGGTGGAGGCATGCGAGGTGTCGCTGTCCGCCGGCCAGGTCGAGGACACCCTCCGCCGGATCCTGGCAGTCGTCGAGGCCGGCCGGCGGTTCTGCAAGGACAACCATGAATTCATGCGCATCGCCGACGAGTTCGGGCCGAAACTGAACCGACTGCTGGAGCGCAACCAGGGCATTCCGCTGTAGCGCTTGACGGCGGGCCCCTGCCCGGGCAGCTGGGTGGATCTGCTGCTCGTGAGGACGTAACGGCCCCGGCCCGCGACGGGCGCGGCGGCGCCCTTGAACGCGCCGCTGTAGCAGCAGTCCAGGATGATGATTGTGCTGGACGCCGGTGAACCGTCGACGATGTTGTTGATCTCGATGGCGCTCAGCGCCGTGGCCCGCAGACCGGCGGTAGGGGTGTCCTTGGCGCACAGATGGAGGGTGCCGCGATCCCCGCGCCGCGCGACCGTCCCCACCTCTTCACGCAGCGCCGTGTGCAACGCCACGACCTGGTCGTGCCACGGCTGATCCTCCGGGTCGAAACCGGCTGCTCCCCGGCTGCAACGTCACCTCAAGATCCGCCGATCAATGCGCTCGCCTGCCGGCTGAAACCCTCGGTCGCGCATGCGGCCACCCCGCCCGCCCCCGAATGGATTGCATAACCCTGCCCTCGACCGTATAGTCATGCCATCGAGGAGGAGGGTCCCATGGCGGTACGTGCAGCAGTGGCCGGAGCGAGCGGGTACGCGGGAGGTGAGGTCCTGCGCATGCTTCTGGGGCACCCGGAGGTCGAGATCGGCGCGGTGACCGGGCACTCCAACGCCGGGCAGCGCCTGGGCTCCCTCCAGCCGCATCTGCTCCCGCTGGCCGACCGCGAGGTGGCGCCGACCTCCGCCGAGGTGCTGGCCGGGCACGACGTCGTCTTCCTCGCGCTGCCGCACGGGCAGTCCGCGGCCGTCGCCGAGGAGCTGGGCCCGGACGTGCTGGTCGTCGACTGCGGTGCCGACTTCCGGCTCCGGGACGCCGCCGACTGGGAGGCGTTCTACGGTTCGCCGCACGCCGGTTCCTGGCCCTACGGGCTGCCCGAGCTGCCCGGCGCGCGGGCCGCGCTCCAGGGCACCAGGCGGATCGCGGTGCCGGGCTGCTACCCGACCGCCGTCTCGCTGGCGCTCTTCCCCGCGTACACCGCGCGGCTCGCCGAGCCCGAGGCGGTGATCGTCGCGGCGTCCGGCACCTCCGGCGCGGGCAAGTCCGCCAAGCCGCATCTGCTGGGCTCGGAGGTGATGGGCTCGATGAGCCCGTACGGTGTCGGCGGCGGTCACCGGCACACGCCGGAGATGATCCAGAGCCTCAGCGCGGTGGCGGGGGAGCGGGTCGGGGTCTCGTTCACGCCGACGCTCGCGCCGATGCCCCGCGGCATCCTCGCCACCTGCACCGCCAAGGCGCGGCCCGGCGTGGACGCGGCGGCGGTCCGGGACGCGTACGAGAAGGCGTTCGCGGACGAGCCGTTCGTGACGCTGCTGCCGGAGGGGCAGTGGCCGGCGACCGCCGCGGTGTACGGCGCCAACACCGCGCAGATCCAGGTGACCCTGGACCCGGCGGCCGGGCGGATCATCGCGATCTGCGCCATCGACAACCTCGCCAAGGGCACCGCGGGCGGCGCGGTGCAGAGCATGAACCTCGCCCTCGGCCTCCCGGAGACCACCGGGCTGCCGCTCGTCGGGGTGGCCCCGTGAGCCGTACGGGCAGCATGGGCGGGCAGTACGGGGTGACCGCCGGGTCCACGACGGGCGCGGCCGGAGAAATGATCGAGGAGAAGCAGTGAGCGTCACGGCAGCACAGGGATTCACGGCGTCGGGCATCGCCGCCGGGATCAAGGAGAACGGCAACCCGGACCTCGCCATCGTGGTGAACCATGGGCCGCGCCTGGCCGCCGCGGGCGTCTTCACCTCCAACCGTGTCAAGGCCGCGCCGGTCCTCTGGTCCGAGCAGGTCCTCAAGGGCGGCGAGGTCTCCGCCGTCGTCCTCAACTCCGGCGGCGCCAACGCCTGCACCGGCCCCCAGGGCTTCCAGGACACCCACGCCACCGCGGAGAAGGTCGCCGCCTCGCTGAACACCGCGGGGTGCGACGAGACCGGCGGCCACGCCCCCGGCGCCGTCGCCGTCTGCTCCACCGGCCTGATCGGCGAACTGCTGCCGATGGACAAGCTGCTCAAGGGCGTCGACAAGGCCGTCGCCCAGCTCACCCCGCACGGCGGCGAGAAGGCCGCCATCGCCATCAAGACCACCGACAGCGTGCACAAGACCGCCGTCGTCACCGGCGAGGGCTGGACCGTCGGCGGCATGGCCAAGGGCGCCGGAATGCTCGCGCCGGGTCTGGCCACCATGCTTGTCGTCCTCACCACCGACGCCGACGTCCCCGCCGCGGAGCTGGACGCCGCGCTGCGCGCCGCGACCCGGACCACCTTCGACCGCGTCGACTCCGACGGCTGCATGTCCACCAACGACACGGTGCTGCTGCTGGCGTCCGGCGCCTCCGGCACCGTCCCGGAGAGCGCCGCGTTCGCCGAGGCCGTCCGCGCCGTCTGCGACGACCTGGCCCGGCAGCTGATCGGCGACGCCGAGGGCGCGAGCAAGGACATCCGTATCGAGGTGGTGGGCGCCGCGAGCGAGGACGACGCCGTCGAGGTCGGCCGCTCCATCGCCCGCAACAACCTCCTCAAGTGCGCCATCCACGGCGAGGACCCCAACTGGGGCCGGGTCCTCTCCGCCATCGGCACCACCTCCGCCGCCTTCGAGCCCGACCGGCTCAACGTCGCCATCAACGGCGTCTGGGTCTGCAAGAACGGCTCCGTGGGGGAGGACCGCGACCTCGTCGACATGCGCTACCGCGAGGTGCGCATCACCGCCGACCTCGCCGCCGGTGCCGACTCCGCGGTCATCTGGGCCAACGACCTCACCGCCGACTACGTCCACGAGAACAGCGCGTACTCGTCGTGAGGGACCGTCCGCCGTCCGCCGCCCGCGCATCCGCCCCGAGCCCAGCCAGCGAGGCCGTCGCATGAGTACCCGCAAACACACCGCGTTGCCCAAGGCCCGCACCCTCATCGAGGCGCTGCCCTGGCTGACCCGCCATCACGGCAAGACCGTCGTCATCAAGTTCGGCGGCAACGCCATGATCGACGAGGACCTGAAGAACGCCTTCGCCCAGGACGTCGTCTTCCTCCGCCACGCCGGACTCCGCCCGGTCGTCGTGCACGGCGGCGGCCCGCAGATCAGTGCCCAGCTGGACCGCCTCGGCCTGGAGTCGGAGTTCAAGGCGGGCCTGCGGGTCACCACGCCCGAGGCGATGGACGTCGTCCGGATGGTGCTGGCCGGGCAGGTGCAGCGCGAACTGGTCGGCCTCCTCAACCGGCACGGCCCGCTCGCCGTCGGCATGACCGGTGAGGATGCCCAGCTGATGACCGCGACCCGGCACTACGCGTCGATCGACGGCGAGCGGGTGGACATCGGCCGGGTCGGCGAGGTCACCGCCATCGACACCGGCGCCATCCTGGCGCTGCTGGACGACGGCCGCATCCCCGTCATCTCCTCCATCGCGGCCAGCGGCGACGACGGCGATCACGGCGTCTTCAACGTCAACGCCGACACCGCCGCCGCCGCACTGGCCGCGGCCCTCGGCGCCGAGACCCTGATGGTCCTCACCGACGTCGAGGGCCTGTACGAGGACTGGCCGCACAGCGACGAGGTCATCTCGCGGCTGACCGCCATCGAACTGGAGGCGCTGCTGCCGGACCTGGCCAGCGGGATGGTCCCCAAGATGCGGGGCTGCCTGCACGCGGTCCGCAACGGCGTGCACACCGCCCGGGTCATCGACGGGCGGGTCCAGCACGCGATCCTGCTGGAGATCTTCACCGACGAGGGCATCGGCACGATGGTCGTGCCGGACCAGGACACCGAGAACGGTACGGACGAGGGGGCGGCATGAGTGACGCGACCGGCAACACGGATTACCGGCGGCGCTGGCAGGGCGCCATGATGGACAACTTCGGCACCCCGCGCCTGGCGCTGGTCCGCGGCGAAGGCACCACGGTGTGGGACGCCGACGGCGCCGCCTACCTCGACTTCCTCGGCGGCATCGCGGTCAACGCCCTCGGCCACGCCCACCCCGCGGTGGTCCGCGCCGTCACCGACCAGGTCGCCACGCTCGGCCATGTCTCCAACTTCTACGTCTCCGGGCCGACCGTCGCGCTCGCCGAGCGGCTGCTCGTCCTCGCCGGGCGCCCCGGGCGCGTCTACTTCTCCAACTCCGGCGCCGAGGCCAACGAGGCCGCCTTCAAGATCGGCCGCCGCACCGGCCGCACCCACATGGTCTCCACCACCGGCGGCTTCCACGGCCGCACCATGGGCGCCCTGGCCCTGACCGGCCAGCCCGCCAAGCAGCAGCCGTTCGCCCCGCTGCCCGGCGACGTCGACCACGTCCCGTACGGCGATGCGGAGGCGCTGCGCGCGGCGGTCACCACCGACACCGCGTTCGTGATCCTGGAGCCCGTGCAGGGCGAGAACGGCGTGGTCGTCCCGCCGCCGGGCTACCTCCGGGCCGCCCGGGAGATCACCGCCGCCACCGGCACCCTCCTCGTCCTCGACGAGATCCAGACCGGCATCGGCCGCACCGGGCACTGGTTCGCCGCCCAGGAGGAGGGCGTGGAGGCGGACGTCGTCACGCTGGCGAAGGGGCTGGGCGGCGGGCTGCCGATCGGCGCGACGCTGGCGTTCGGCCCGGCCGCCGAGCTGCTGACGCCCGGCTCGCACGGCTCGACGTTCAGCGGCAACCCGGTCGTCTGCGCGGCGGCGCTCGCCGTCCTGGACACCATCGAGCGCGAGGGCCTGCTCGCCCACGTCAAGCGGGCCGGGGAGCGGCTGCGCTCCGGGATCGAGGCGCTGTCGCACCCCGCCGTCGCCTCGATCCGTGGCGCGGGCCTCCTCCTGGGTATCGTCTTGACGGAGCCCCTCGCGCCCCAGGCGCAGCAGGCGGCTCAGGACGCGGGCCTGCTGGTGAACGCGGTCGCGCCGGACGTCATCCGGCTCGCCCCGCCGCTGATCGTCTCCGACGACGACGTGGACACGTTCCTCCGCAAGCTGCCCGGCGTCCTCGACACGGCCCGCGAAGCGGCCGACGGGGAACAACGAGCCGGAGACTGACGAAGCGATGATTGAGGCGCAGGACAACGAAACACTCGGTGGAGGTCAGGCCGTACCGCAGACCCGTACCGCCCGCCACCGCCGGATCGTGGACATCCTCAACCGGCAGGCGGTCCGCTCGCAGAGCCAGCTCGCGAAGCTGCTCGCCGACGACGGTCTCTCCGTCACCCAGGCGACGCTCTCCCGCGATCTGGACGAGCTGGGCGCGGTGAAGATCCGCAACACCGGCGGCGAGCTGATCTACGCGGTGCCCAGCGAGGGCGGCGACCGCACCCCGCGGGCGCCGCTGGGGGAGTCGGCCAAGGAGGAGCGGATGCGCCGCCTCTCCGGGGAGCTGCTGATCTCGGCCGAGGCGTCCGCCAACCTCGTCGTGCTGCGCACCCCGCCGGGCGCCGCGCAGTTCCTCGCCTCCGCCATCGACCAGGCCGAACTGCACGACATCCTCGGCACCATCGCCGGTGACGACACGCTGATGCTGATCAGCCGCGACCCGGCGGGCGGTCAGGCGCTCGCCGACCATCTGCTGCGGCTGGCGCAGAAGGCGCACTGAGGCACCCCACGACGCGGGCCCGGCTCCGACCGACAGGTCAGGGCCGGGCCCGCGCCGTCGTGCGCGCCGCGCCCGCGGGCGGCCGTACGCACCGAGGACCCGGGCGCCCGCCTCCACAGCGGCGGTGCGCCCGGGTCCTCATCACGCCCGGTGGCTCAGCCGGTGTGCTCCTGGCAGCCGACGCAGCACCGGGCGTACGGCAGGATCTCCAGCCGTTCGGCGGGCACCGGCTCGGCGCACCGCGCGCAGGTGCCGTAGGTGCCCGCGTCCAGCCGCGCCTCGGCCTGCTCGATCTCCGCCAGGACCCGGCGGATCGCGGCGGTCTGCGACGTCAGCAGCGCGTCGGTGCCGGGCGGCGCACCGCCCTCGATGGCCGTGAGCTGCGCCAGCCGGGCGTCACGCTCGTGCGCCAGGCGCCGACGGGCGTCGTCGGCACCGATCCGTTCGGCGGGGGTCTCGGCGCGGGCCGCTTCAGGCGACATCGTGGACGGTTCCTTTCGCTGCGCCACGAGGGCCGCGGCGGGCGTGCCCCGGCCCGGGTCCGAGACCGGGCCGGGACGCGGCCACCGCGGCCCCCGATACGCTCCGGCGACGGTGCCGGGGCGGGCGGGTGACGGGACGGCGGGCGGCGGTCACCGCCCGGCCGGGAGCGGCCCGGACCGCATACCGGGGCGGCGCACCGCCCGGCGGACGCGGCACCGTCGCTCCCGATTCCACCCTGACCGCCGCCGCCCGCCCCGTACATGGGTGGTGCCACCCATCTCCGGGGGCGCCGGAGCTGTAGCCCCTGGTCAGGGATGGGCCGCGCACCCGATCGACGCCGCTGCCGCGCCCCGGCAGGCTGGGCCCGGTGCCCGACCCGGGCGCCCCCGAGGTCGCGACGGATGGGAGAGTGAGCCGATCAAGGAGGTGTGGCGCGCGGTGTCGCTGTTCTGGCGGATCTTCGGGCTCAATGCGGTGGTGCTGGGAGCGGCCACCGCGTTGCTGCTGTGGGCGCCGGTGACCGTTTCGGTGCCGGTGGTGCTGACCGAGGCGGTGGTGCTCGTCGGCGGCCTCGTCGTCATGCTGGTCGCCAACGCCGCGCTGCTGCGCATCGGCCTGGCGCCGCTGGACCGGCTCACCCAGCGGATGGTCACCGTGGACCTGCTGCGCCCCGGCCACCGGCTGCCGGTCGACGGCCGTGGCGGCGTCGCCGTCCTGCTGCGCACCTTCAACGAGATGCTCGACCGGCTGGAGTCCGAACGCGCCGCCAGCTCCGCCCGCGCCCTCTCCGCCCAGGAGTCCGAGCGGCGCCGCATCGCCCGGGAGCTCCACGACGAGGTGGGCCAGAGCATGACCGCCGTGCTCCTGGAGCTGAAGCGCGCCGCCGACCGCGCCCCAAAAGACCTGCGCGCCGATCTCCAGCACGCCCAGGAGACCACCCGCCAGAGCCTGGACGAGGTCCGCCGCATCGCCCGTCGGCTGCGCCCCGGCGTCCTCGACGACCTCGGTCTGACCAGCGCCCTCACCGCCCTCGCCACCGACTACGCCACCCACACCGGGCTCACGGTGCGCTGCCGCTGCGACAGCGGCCCGTCGGACCTGGGCGCCGCCGCCGAGCTGGTGGTCTACCGCGTCGCCCAGGAGGCGCTGACCAACACCGCCCGGCACGCCGACGCCCGCACCGTCGACCTGACCCTGCGCCGGGTGCCCGGGGCGGTGGTGCTGGAGGTCCGCGACGACGGCCGCGGCATGGGCCGGGCGCGCGAGGGCGCCGGGATCCGCGGGATGCGTGAGCGTGCCCTGTTCATCGAGGCGGGCCTGGACATCGGGCCCGGGCCCACCGGGGGCCTCAGCGTCCGGCTGACCGTTCCGCTGCCCCGGGAAGAGGGGAAAGCCGCATGATCGACCGCACCGTGCCCGGCCCCGTCCGCATCCTGCTCGCCGACGACCACGCCCTCGTGCGGCGCGGCGTCCGGCTGATCCTGGACGGTGAGCCGGACCTGGAGGTCGTCGCCGAGGCGGGGGACGGCGCCGAAGCCCTCGCGCTGGCCCGCGAGCACCGCCCCGACCTGGCCGTCCTGGACGTCGCCATGCCCCGGATGACCGGTCTCCAGGCGGCCCGCGAACTCTCCGCGGCCCTGCCCGGCCTGCGGCTGCTGATGCTGACGATGTACGACAACGAGCAGTACTTCTTCGAAGCCCTCAAGGCGGGCGCGTCCGGCTACGTCCTCAAATCCGTCGCCGACCGGGACCTCGTCGAAGCCTGCCGCTCCGCCATGCGCGGCGAACCCTTCCTCTATCCGGGCGCGGTCACCGCCCTGATCCGCCACTACCTCGACCGGGCCCGGCAGGGCGACGGTGTGCCGGAGAAGATCCTCACCGCCCGCGAGGAGGAGATCCTCAAACTCGTCGCCGAGGGCCACTCCTCCAAGGAGATCGCCGCCACCCTCGTCATCAGCGTCAAGACGGTCGAACGCCACCGCGCGAACATGCTGCACAAACTCGGCATGCGCGACCGCCTGGAACTGACCCGGTACGCGATCCGGGTGGGCCTGATCGAGCCGTAGCGGCAGCCGCGGCGGTGGCGGTGGAACGGAGCGGACGGTGCGGACGGGAGAGGGGAGGGACGGCATGACGCGGTGGAGCGTACGGCGGCCCGGCCCGGCCGCCCGTGACCTGCGTGGTCCCGTGCTCCGCACCCTCCTGCTGCTCACCGCCCTGCTCCTCGGCGCGCTCCCGCCACCGGCGGGGGAGCGGGGGGCGGTGCCGTCCGCGCATACGGCGAGCGCCGTCCGCCCGGCGAGCACCGCGTACGCACCGGGGAACGCCCTCGCGCCGGGCGTCGCCTCGACCTCGGACGCCGCCTCCGGGCCGCCCGCCACCTCCGCCACAGACGCCGGGGCGGAGCCGCACGCGGCCTCCGCCCCGCACGCCGCCTCCGCCCCGCACGCCGCCTCCGCCC
>NZ_VKJP01000784.1 GCF_007280575.1 Streptomyces benahoarensis | reverse complement strand
CCCCCGCTCCCCGTAATCCGGCCCCCGCGGCCCCGAAGGAACCCGTCACGAATGGAGAAGCGGATCCGGGCGCCGGACCGTAGCGTCGGGCGCATGGACATCACGCTTTCGCAGTGCTTCATCGCCGTGGACGATCACGACCGGGCGCTCGCCTTCTACCGGGATGTGCTGGGGCTGGAGGTGCGGAACGACGTCGGGTTCGAAGGGATGCGGTGGGTGACCGTCGGGTCGCCGTCGCAGCCGGGGGTGAACATCGTCCTCGAACCGCCGCTCGCCGATCCGAACGCGTCGCCCGCCGACCGGCAGGCCATGGCGGAGCTGCTGGCCAAGGGGCTGCTGCGCGGGGTCATCTTCGCGACCGACGACTGCGACGCCACCTTCGAGCGGATTCGTGCCGCGGGCGGCGAGGTGCTCCAGGAGCCGGTCGACCAGCCGTACGGCGTCCGGGACTGCGCCTTCCGGGACCCGGCCGGGAACATGCTGCGCTTCACCCAGGCGCGGTCGTAGCCCCGGAGCGCTCGCGTCCGTACCGGATTCGCCCGTACCCGCCCTCGCACGCGTACCCGTACCGAGGCCGTCTATTATACACATATAACGCT
>NZ_VKJP01000783.1 GCF_007280575.1 Streptomyces benahoarensis | reverse complement strand
GTCCCCATGAGTGCTCCGACCGCTTTCTCGATGCCCGCCTTCTCGGTGCCGCCGGCCGATGGCATGGCCGCGGACAAACGCCGCGCGGCCCGTCACCTGTATTGGCAGGGCTGGCGCGTGTCGTCGATCGCGGAATACATCGCCGAGCCCCGCAGCACCGTGCAGGGCTGGAAAGACGCGGAGAAGTGGGACGAGGCGCAGCCGGCCCAGCGCGTCGAGGCCGCGCTCGAAACCCGGCTCGTGCAGCTCGTGATGAAGGAGGGCAAGACGGGCGGGGATTTCAAGGAAATCGACCTGCTCGGCCGCCAGATTGAGCGGCTCGCGCGCGTGCAGAAGTACAGCGAGACGGGCAAGGATGCGGACTTGAACCCGGCGATCCAGCGGCGCAACGCGAAGCCGAAGAAGCAACCCGAGCGCAACCACTTCGACGAGAACGAGCAGCAGCTCCTGCTCGACTGCTTCGCGGGAAACCTGTTCGGGTATCAACAATCATGGCGCGAGGCCATGCTGCAGCGCACGCGCTTCATCCTCAAGTCGCGGCAGATCGGCGCGACTTTCTACTTCGCACGCGAGGCCCTCATTGATGCGCTGGAGACGGGG
>NZ_VKJP01000782.1 GCF_007280575.1 Streptomyces benahoarensis | reverse complement strand
CCCAGTCGATCCCGCAGAACACGGTCATGCAGTTCTCCCATCTCTTGCTGTTCGCGCAGGTGGTGAGCCTGTGCGGGCCACGCGGCGACCTAATTCCAGGACTCTTCGGTCCGCCATCTCACTAGCCCGTACCCTTCAAGGAGGCTCGATCGGGCATGAGTGGCAGCCCCGGGACACCGGTGAAGTTGCTCGCCCTCGCTGCTAATTAAGAGCTGCGATCAGGATCGCTACAGTACGGGCGTGCAGGTCGGCACCCGGTCGGGCTGTAAACTCCGCGTCCAGCCAGGAAGGCCGGATGCGACTCGTAGCAGCCTGCCCATCAAAGGGCTCTCCACGACTCCGTCGGCCGGCCTTCCGGGGCGCCCCATGACTGCTGATTAAGAGTGGCGACTCGATCGCTCGTACGGACTTGCCGGTGGGTGTCCCTGCTATCTGATAATCGTTGCATCTATAGCCAGGAAGGCTGGATGCGACTCTCACTAGCCTGCCCATCAAGGGGCTCCGAACGACTCCGTCGGCCAACCTTCCCGTCACCCTCCATAACTGATTAAGAGCTGCGATCTGATCGCTCGTACGGACTTGCTTCAAGGGTGACCTGGCACTCCTG
>NZ_VKJP01000781.1 GCF_007280575.1 Streptomyces benahoarensis | reverse complement strand
GCGAAGGCCTGGGCGACTGGGACATCAGCCGCGACGCGCCCTACTTCGGCATCGAGATCCCGGACGCGCCGGGCAAGTACTTCTACGTCTGGCTGGACGCGCCCGTGGGCTACCTCGCCTCGCTCAAGAACCTGCTGGAAAAGCGCGGCCAGAGCTACGACGACTACGTGGCCGATCCGCAGCTGGAGCAGTACCACTTCATCGGCAAGGACATCGTCACCTTCCACACGCTGTTCTGGCCCGCGATGCTGAAGTTCAGCGGCCGCAAGACGCCGGATGCGGTCTTCGTGCACGGCTTCCTCACCGTGAACAACGGCGAGAAGATGAGCAAGAGCCGCGGCACGGGGCTCGACCCGCTCAAGTACCTGGGCCTGGGGATGAACGCCGAATGGCTGCGCTACTACCTCGCGGCCAAGCTCAACGGCCGCAACGAGGACATCGACTTCAATGCCGAAGACTTCATGGCGCGCGTCAACAGCGACCTGATCGGCAAGTTCGTGAACATCGCGAGCCGCGCCGCGGGCTTCCTCACGAAACGGTTCGGCGGCCAGCTCGGCACGCCCGATGCCGATGGCGCGGCACTGCTGGAGGCCCTGCGCGCCCAGGCC
>NZ_VKJP01000780.1 GCF_007280575.1 Streptomyces benahoarensis | reverse complement strand
GCCCCCGACCCCGTAAGCTCCCTCCCCTTCGTCCGTCCTCTCCGCAACACGCGCGCCCATGCCAGTGGCCCCGACCGGAAGCGAGCACTCACTCGTGGCATGTGACCTGTGGCTGGTACCCCTCGTCGATGTGCTGTGCCACAGCCCCGACAACCCGTTCTCCGAAGAGATCGCCACCTACGACAAGGCCCTGACGGACGCCGGACTGCCACCGGTCCCCGTCTTCAGCTACATGCCGGGGCTCTCCGGCGACGTGGCGCCGGTCGCCGGTTTCGACTACGACGCGCTGCACTTCCTGCGCCGCGCCTACCTGCTGCACCTGTGCGGCCTGGAGGTGACCCCGGTCGACGAACTGGGCGGCGACTACGAGCAGTTGCTGGAGATGTTCGAGCAGGCGGCCCAGCAGTCGCACCTCGTCTGGCACTACGACCACGCCGGGGCGTACGTTCCGGTCGACTTCCCGCACCCGCTGTCCGACGAGGAACTTCTCGACGGCGGCGGCCCGTTGGGCTCCTCCCACGGCTGTCTCTTATAGACATCTCCGAGCCCACGAGACGCTCATGAATCAAAGGAGAGCGTGGG
>NZ_VKJP01000007.1 GCF_007280575.1 Streptomyces benahoarensis | reverse complement strand
GGTTGAACGGGGTGCCACGCCCCGGGAGCCCCGGCCATCCGCACGGCGCCCCGCCCCACCGCCAACACACCGGCGGGCGGCGCCGACACCCCCGGTGTCCGCGCCGCCCGCCGTACGGGGCTGCCGCCCGTCAGTCCTCCGCGCGCGACCGCGCCTTGAAGGCGGCCGTCCGCGCCTCCTTGGCGGCCTTCCGGTCGGGGTGCAGCCGGCCCATCGCCTCCAGGACGTCGGGCGTCGCCGGGTGGTCCACCTGCCAGACCGCGTCGAAGAAGCCGCTGTGCTGCCCCGTCAGCCCCACGATCAGGTCACGCAGCTCGTCGGTGTCCTCCTCGGCGGTGCCCAGCTGGGCGGCGATGGTGTCGACGGTCAGCCAGAAGATCATGTCCTGGGACGGCTCGGGGATGTCGGCGAACCCCCGCTCCGCCAGCCAGACCCGGGCCAGCCCGCCCAGCTGCCGGTCGTCCAGCACCTCCCGGAGCGCGGGCTCGGCGTCCGCGCCGACCAGCGCCAGCGTCTGCTGCGCGGCGAGCCTGCGCAGCGGGGCCCCCTCGTCGTCACCGCGGGCCGCCACCAGCAGCTCCCGCGCGGCGTCCAGCGGCGTACGGGGCGCGAGCCACTGCTCGGACTCCTCCCGCGCCAGGTCCTCGGGGTAGTCGGGCAGCGCGTCCAGCAGCGTCCCGGCGGCGGCGTCCCGGAGATCGCCGACGGCCGGGGCGTACACGCCCGCCTCCTGCATCCGGGCGCGGACCGCGTAGACGCCGAGCGGGGTCAGCCGGACCATGCCGTAGCGGGTGACGTCCTCGTCGGTCAGCGGCTCGGCGGCGCGGACCGTGTCGCCCGCGTCGTCCAGCTCCTCGATGAGCGCCTCGTCGACCGGCTGGTACGCCACCAGACCGATGGGCTCCAGCACCCGGAACTGGTCGTCCAGGCGCATCATCGCCTCGGAGACCTCTTCGAGGATGTCGTCGGTCGGCTCCTCCATGTCGTCGGGCACGATCATGGAGGCGGCGAGTGCGGGCAGCGGCACGCTCTGGCCGGGCGCGTCGCCGAGCGCGGTCAGCAGGTAGAGGTTGCCGAGGATGCCGTCGAGGAGTTCGGCCTCCTCCTCGGGGTTCCAGTCGAGGGCGTCGAGGTCCAGTTCGCCACCGTCGGCAAGCTGATCGGCGAGGTCGGCGAGGTCCGGGGCGACCGCGTCGGCGAGCACCGTTTCCATGCCGCCGAGCCAGATGTCGAGGACGTCCTGCGGGCTGCCGCCGGTGAGCTGCGTCAGCTCCTCGCCGGGCTTGGCCAGGCCGACGGCCGCGCTGTCCTCCGCGTCGTCGCCCTCGCCGGTCTCCTCGGTCTCCTCGACCTCGACGAGACCGGTGTCGACGGCAAGCTGCCACGCCTCGGCGGTGAGCCCGGGGCCGTCCTCGTCGGCGGCGAGCCCCAGGTGCTCGGTGGCGGCGCCCAGCGACTCCTCCAGGATCTCGCCGCCGACGCCGACGGGGACGCCCCGCTCGGCCCAGCGGGCGAGCTGCGCCGCCCGCGCCATCAAGGGAGCGTTCAGCGCGTCCCGGGCCAATTCCGCTTCGGAGTGCAGCCGCACCGGCGGCAGGGTTGGGCGGTCTGCGGACATCTGGGGCTCAGCTCCTCGGGGGACTTCGGCTCGTGCGCGCCCCAGCGTAGACGGAATTCCCCGCATGCCGGACGGTTCACCCCGCGGCCCGCTCCCGGTCATCCGGAACACCTTGACAACTCCCCTGGGCACACAAGAGATTGACGCGCGTAGAAGACGCGGATCACGCGCCTCACCCCGCTCCGCCCCCACCCTCTCCCGCCCTCCGGAGGCGCCTGCCATGCCGTCCTCGCCGTCCCGCCGCCCGCTCCGCAGACCGGTCACCGTCGCCGCGGCGGTGGCCGCCGCCCTCGCCGCCGGTCTGGTGGCGCTCCCGCAGGCCGCCCACGCCGCCGGTACCCGCATCCACGACATCCAGGGCACCACCCGCCTCTCCCCGCTCGCCGGGAAGCAGGTCTCCGGTGTACCCGGCGTCGTCACCGCGCTGCGCACCTTCGGCTCCGCCCGCGGCTTCTGGGTGCAGGACCCGCAGCCGGACGACTCCCCGGCAACCAGCGAGGCGCTCTTCGTCTTCACCGGGAAGACGACACCGCAGGTCGCCGTCGGTGACGCGGTCACCCTCGACGGCACGGTCGAGGAGTACCACCCCGGCGGAAAGGACGCCGGGCTCCAGTCCGTCACCGAGCTGACCGGCACCACCTGGCAGGTCACCGCGTCCGGCCGCCCGCTGCCCGCCCCCGTCCGCCTCGACGCCGCCGCGATACCCAGCGACTACGCCCCCGACGCGGACGGCGGCAGCATCGAGTCGCTGCCGCTGCGCCCCCGCTCCTACGCCCTGGACCTGTACGAGTCCCTGGAGGGCATGCGGGTCTCGGTCGCCGACGCGCCCGTCGTCGGCCCGACCAACACCCACCACGAGCTGTGGGTGACCGCCGACCCGAAGCACTCCCGCACCGCCCGCGGCGGCGTCCTCTACGGCTCGTACGCCGACCCCAACCCGGCCCGGATCAAGGTCGGTTCGCTGCTGCCGCTCGATACGCACCCCTTCCCGGCGGCCGACGTCGGCACCACCCTCGGCGGCACCACCGAAGGCCCGCTGGACTACGACAACTTCGGCGGCTACACCCTCCAGGCCACAACGCTGGGGAAGGTCACCGGCCACGCCCCGGCGCCCGAGACGACCCGCGCCTCCCGGCCCGGCGAGGTCGCCGTCGCGACGTACAACGTCGAGAACCTCTCCCCCGCCACCCCGCAGGCGAAGTTCGACCGGCTGGCGAAGGGGCTGGTCAAGAACCTCGCCGCGCCGGACGTGGTGGCCCTGGAGGAGGTCCAGGACGACAGCGGGGCGACCGACGACGGTACGGTCACCGCGGACGCCACGCTGAAGAAGCTGACCGCCGCCGTCGAGGCGGCCGGCGGCCCGGCCTATCGGTGGCGGCAGATCGATCCCGAGAACGACAAGGACGGCGGGCAGCCCGGCGGCAACATCCGGGTCGCGTTCCTCTACAACCCCGCGACGGTGGACTTCACCGACATCCCGGGCGGTGACGCCACCACTCCCGTCGAGGCCCGCGCCGACCACGGCAGGGCCACACTGTCGGCGTCCCCCGGGCGGATCGCGCCGACCGACCCGGCGTGGCAGGACAGCCGTAAACCGCTGGTGGGCCGGTTCGCCGTCAAGGGCCGCCCGGACAGCCGCCTGTTCGTCGTCGCCAACCACTTCAACTCCAAGGGCGGTGACCAGGGCCTCGACAGCCGTTTCCAGCAGCCCGCCCGGAGCTCCGAGAAGCAGCGCACCGCCCAGGCCCGCCTGGTGAACGGCTTCGTCAAGGACCTGCTGGCCAAGGACCCCAAGGCCGATGTGGTGGTCGCCGGTGACCTCAACGACTACCAGTTCTCCCCCGCCCTCAAGACCCTCACCGCGGGCGGTGTCCTCACCGACCAGATGGGCGGCCTGCCCCGCGCGGAACGCTACGGCTATGTCTACTCCGGCAACTCCCAGGTCCTCGACCACATGCTCACCGGCCCGCATCTGAGCAACACCGACTACGACGTGGTGCACCTCAACGCGGAGTACGCCGACCAGGCCAGCGACCACGACCCGCAGGTGCTGCGGATCCGCCCCTGAGCCGCCCCGCCCGGGGCGCCGGTGCCCACCCGGCCGACCGCCGTGGTCCGACAGGCCGCAGCGGTACGTCCGCCGCCACCGGCGCCCCTGGCCCCGTCACGCCCCCGGGCCGGGGGTGAACGGCGCGGGCGGCGGCCCGAACCCGCCGCCCGTACCGACCGCGCCGGACGCACCGGCCTGCGGCGGCGCACCCGCACCCACCGGCCCGGCGACGGCGACCGGCACCTCGGCGCCCGGCCCGTCCGCCGCGCCCGGCGCGCGCTCGTCCGGCACCAGATCGCGTACCAGCAGCGTCGCCCCGGCCACCGCGCCCGGCATCAGGAACACCGCGGCGAAGGGTATGAGGAACAGCAGGGCGACGGGCGCGCCGAAGCCGACGGCGAGTGCCTTGCGGCCGCCGAGCAGGCGCAGCCGCTCGCGCACCGGTATGTCGCGGCGCTGCATCGCCACCGACGTCAGCTCGAAGGCGAGGAAGAAGCCGGAGACGCAGAAGCCGACGGCCGGGACGACGGTCTGCCCGATGAACGGCACGAAGCCCAGCACGAACAGCGCGATGCCGAACGGCGCCGCACGCCGCAGCACCTGGACGCTGTCGCAGAGCGCGATCCAGATCTCCCGCCACAGCGACCGGTCCGGTGCGCTCGGGCAGCGGCCCTCGGACTCCTCGACCCGCTCCGACAGGGACTCGTAGAACGGGTCGCCGATCAGCAGCGTCACCGCCGTGAAGGTCAGCACGGAGAGCATCAACCCGCCGGCGACGAGCAGCGCCACGAACAGGCCGCGCAGCAGCCCCTGCCACGGCGCGCCCCAGCCGTCCGCGAACGGCGTGGCCCAAGCCGCGAGGTCCCCCGAGAAGAGCGCCAGGGCGGTCAGCGCCGCCACATGGAGCACCAGGGCGATGAGCGTCGGGATCATCCCGAACCCCCACCACCGCCCGTGCCCGGCGACCCACCGCTGTCCCCTGGTCAGATACCGCATCCCCGCTACAAGATCACGCATACCGCAAACCCTACGTTCGGCCCGCGCCCGGCCGGTAGGGCTGTGGACAACCCTGCGTGCTCCCGCGCGGGCGCACGCGAACGCCCCCGTACACGGCGGTACGGGGGCGTTCTCAGCGCATGGCCGGGGCCGCTCAGTTGTGGCTGTGCAGCACCTCGTTGAGGCCGCCCCACGTCGCCTTGTTCGGGCGGGCCTCGACGACTCCGGTGGTGGAGTTGCGGCGGAAGAGGATGTTGTCGGCGCCGGACAGCTCCAGGGCCTTGACGACCTGGCCGTCGGGGAGCGTGACGCGGGTCCCGGCGGTGACGTAGAGACCGGCCTCGACCACGCACTCGTCGCCGAGGGCGATACCGATGCCGGACTCGGCGCCGAGCAGGCAGCGTTCGCCGATGGCGATGATCTGCTTGCCGCCGCCGGAGAGGGTGCCCATCGTGGAGGCGCCGCCGCCGATGTCGGAGCCGTCGCCGATGACGACGCCCGCGCTGATCCGGCCCTCGATCATGGAGGTGCCGAGCGTACCGGCGTTGAAGTTGACGAAGCCCTCGTGCATGACGGTGGTACCGGCCGCGAGGTGGGCACCCAGGCGCACCCGGTCGGCGTCGGCGATCCGCACCCCGGCGGGCGCGACGTAGTCGGTCATCCGCGGGAACTTGTCGACGCTGGTGACCTGGAGGTGCTTGCCCGCGGCGCGGGCGTTGAGGCGGACCGTCTCCACCTGGTCGACGGCGACCGGGCCGAGCGAGGTCCAGGCGACGTTCGACAGCAGCCCGAACTGGCCCTCCAGGCTCAGGCCGTGCGGCGTGACGAGCCGGTGGCTGAGCAGGTGCAGGCGCAGGTAGACGTCGTGCGCGTCGAGCGGCTTGTCGTCGAGCGAGGCGATGACCGTGCGGACAGCCACGACCTCGACACCGCGGACCGGGTCCGGGCCGATGGCCTGCGGCGCGGCCTCGCCCAGCAGCTCGGCCGCCTGCTCGGCGGTCAGCCGCTCGGTACCGGCCGGGCCGGGCGCGGCGTCCAGGGCGGGCGCGGGGAACCAGGTGTCGAGGACGGTGCCGTCGGGCGTGACGGTGGCGAGCCCGGCGGCGACGGCGCCGGTCGTACGGGAGGTAGCAGCATCGGTCATGCCGAAAACCTAACCGGAGGGCCCCCGCCGAGGCGAACCGGTCTCATCGCTCGGGCCCGGCGCCCGGAGCCTGACCGGCCCGGGGCCCCGCGCCTACCCGATACGGGGGCTCACGCCCGCCCGCAGCGCCCACCCCTCAGACCAACGCCGCCGTCAACCCGTCCCGCAGCGCATCCGGTTCGAAGGGGCGGCCGGTCAGCAGGTGCTGGAGCATCAGTCCGTCGGCGAAGGCCACCAGGGCGCGGGCGGTGGGCAGATCGCCGGTGCGGCGGGCCAGCAGCCGTGCCATCTCGTCGAGGCAGTCGGCGGCGAGCGGCCGCAGCCGCGGATGGCGCAGCGCCGCCAGATACAGCTCGTACTCCAGCTCCACCCGGGTGCGGTCCCCGGCGAGCGTGTCGGCGACCAGCCGCAGGACGTCGTCGGCCGCCGGGGCGTCGCCGTCCAGCTCGTCCACCCAGCGGCCGAAGTCCGCCAGCCACCCGGCGTTGACCTGCTCCAACGCGGCGACGAGAAGATCGTCGAGGGTCGCGAAGTGGTACGTCGTCGAGCCGAGCGGGACATCGGCGGCGGCGGCGACCGCGCGGTGGCTGAGCCCGGCGATGCCGCGGGCGGCGACCACGCCGATCGCCGCGTCGATGATCCGCTGCCGCCGTTCGGGGTCGTGCCGACGGGCCATCAGTGCGCACCGCCCATGTGGAGCACCACGACGCCCGCGATGACCAGCAGCACCCCGAGGATCTTCAGCGGGCTCGTGTTCTCGCCCAGGAAGATCATGCCGATCGCCGCGATCACCGCCGTACCGGCCCCGGCCCAGATCGCGTACGCCGTGCCGACGCTCATCGATCGGAGGGTCCGGGCGAGCAGGGTGAAGGCCACGAGGTACCCGGCCAGGGAGGCGAGCGAGGGCCACAGCCTGCTGAAGCCGTCGCTGTACTTCATCGCGGTGGTCGCCAGGATCTCCGAGAGGATCGCCCCGGCCAGCGTCAGATAGGCCATGGCGCGAGCCTAACCGGCGATATGTACAGATGTACACATCCGGGGGGCCGCACACGCCGACGGCCGTGCCCTCCGAGGTGTTCGGAAGGCACGGCCGTACGGGGTGACGGGGCGTCGGTCAGACGTTGAAGCCCAGGGCGCGCAGCTGCTCGCGGCCGTCGTCGGTGATCTTGTCGGGACCCCACGGGGGCATCCAGACCCAGTTGATCTTCAGCTCGTTGACGATGCCGTCCGTGGCGGACTTCGCCTGGTCCTCGATGACGTCGGTCAGCGGGCAGGCCGCGGACGTCAGCGTCATGTCGATGGTGGCGATGTTGGCGTCGTCGATGTGGATGCCGTAGATCAGGCCGAGGTTGACGACATCGATCCCCAGCTCGGGGTCGACGACGTCGTACAGGGCCTCGCGGACCTCTTCCTCCGAGGCCGGCTTGGTCAGGGTGTTCTCGGGCGTGTCGGTCATGCGGTTTTCGCCTCCTCGGAGAGGGCCTTGGCCGTGGCGTCCTTCCAGGCCATCCAGCTGAGCAGGGCGCACTTCACCCGTGCCGGGTACTTCGAGACGCCGGCGAACGCCACGGCGTCCTCCAGCACCTCCTCCATCGCGTCGTCCGGCTCGACCTTGCCCTTGGACTGCATCAGCTCCAGGAAGGTCTCCTGGATCCGCTGCGCCTCCCCGAGCTGCTTGCCGACGATCAGGTCGTTGAGCACCGAGGCGCTGGCCTGGCTGATGGAGCAGCCCTGGCCGTCGTAGGACACGTCCGCGACGGTCGTGCCGTCCAGCCGCACCCGCAGGGTGATCTCGTCCCCGCAGGTGGGGTTGGTGTGGTGCACCTCGGCATCGCCGTCCCGAAGACCGCGCCCGTGCGGGTGCTTGTAGTGGTCCAGGATGACGTCCTGGTACATCGAATCCAGCTTCACGGCTCAGTCAGTCCTCGTCCTCATCCGCTGTGCGTGGTCTACCGCTCTGTCTGTCTAACCGAAGAAATTGCGGACGTACTCCAAGCCCTCGACCAGGGCGTCGACCTCGGCCGGGGTGGAGTACAGATAGAATGACGCACGGGTGGTCGCAGGAATTCCGTACCGCAGGCAGACCGGCCGCGCGCAGTGGTGGCCGACCCGGACCGCGATGCCCTGCTCGTCGAGCACCTGGCCGACGTCGTGCGGATGGATGTCGCCGAGCGTGAAGGAGATCGTCGCCCCGCGGTCCTCGGTCGTGGACGGGCCGATGAACCGCAGGTCCGGGACCTCCAGCAGCCGCTTGACGGCGTACTCGGTGATCGCGTGCTCATGCGCGGCGATCTTCTCCATGCCGATCGCGGTGAGGTAGTCCACGGCCGCGCCAAGGCCCACGGCCTGCGCGATCGGGGGCGTCCCCGCCTCGAACTTGTGCGGCGCCGGAGCGTACGTCGACGAGTGCATCGAGACGGTCTCGATCATCTCGCCGCCACCGAGGAACGGCGGGAGGTCCTCCAGCAGCTCCTGGCGGCCCCAGAGGACGCCGATGCCGGTCGGGCCGCACATCTTGTGGCCGGTGAAGGCCACGAAGTCGGCCTGGAGGGCCTGGACGTCCAGCACCATGTGCGGGGCGGCCTGCGAGGCGTCGATGACGACCAGCGCGCCGACCTCCTGGGCCCGCCGGATGATCGTCTCCACCGGGTTGATGGTGCCCAGGAGATTGGAGACCAGGGTGAAGGAGACGACCTTGGTGCGGTCGGTGATGACCTCGTCGACGTTGGAGAGGTCGAGCCGCCCGTCGTCGGTGAGGCCGAACCACTTCAGCTTCGCGCCGGTGCGCTGCGACAGCAGCTGCCACGGAACGATGTTGGAGTGGTGCTCCATCTCCGTGATGACGATCTCGGTGTCGTGGTCCACCCGGTAGGGCTCATCGGCCCAACCGAGCATGTTGGCCACGAGGTTGAGCGACTCGGAGGCGTTCTTGGTGAAGATCACCTCGTCGCGGCTCGGAGCGTTGATGAAGGCGGCGACCTTGTCGCGGGCGCCTTCGTACAGCTCCGTGGCCTCCTCGGCGAGGACGTGCACACCGCGGTGGACGTTGGCGTTGTGGCGCTCGTAGTAGGCGTTCAGCGCGTCGAGCACCTGGCGCGGCTTCTGCGATGTCGCCGCGTTGTCCAGGTACACGATCTTCTTGCCCTCGTGGACCTGACGGTCCAGGAGGGGGAAGTCCTTGCGGATCGCCTCGGTATCGAGGAGGCCCGGAATCTGTGTCACGCCCCTGCCCCTTCCTCTGCTGCGCCCGCGAGGCGCACCTGCGGGTCGCAGGTCGTCCGCAGGCCGGTGGCCTCGCGTGCGTCGCTCACAGGGTCGCGCCGCCCTTCGTGTACTCCTCGTAGCCCTCGGCCTCCAGCTTGTCGGCCAGCTCGGCACCGCCGGACTCGACGATGCGGCCGGCCGCGAAGACGTGGACCTGGTCGGGCTTGATGTAGCGCAGGATGCGCGTGTAGTGGGTGATCAGCAGGGTGCCGACCTCGCCGCTCTCGCGGACGCGGTTGACGCCCTCGGAGACGGTGCGCAGCGCGTCGACGTCGAGGCCGGAGTCGGTCTCGTCGAGGATCGCGATCTTCGGCTTGAGCAGCTCCAGCTGAAGGATCTCGTGGCGCTTCTTCTCACCGCCGGAGAAGCCCTCGTTGACGTTGCGCTCGGCGAACGCGGGGTCCATCTGGAGCCGCTCCATGGCCTCCTTGACCTCCTTGACCCACAGCCGCAGCTTGGGGGCCTCGCCGCGGACGGCGGTGGCGGAGGTGCGCAGGAAGTTGGAGACGGAGACGCCGGGGACCTCGACCGGGTACTGCATGGCGAGGAAGACACCGGCGCGGGCGCGCTCGTCGACGGACATCTCCAGGACGTCCTCGCCGTCGAGGGTGACGGTGCCGCCGGTGATCGTGTACTTGGGGTGACCTGCGAGGGAGTACGCGAGGGTCGACTTGCCGGAGCCGTTGGGGCCCATGATGGCGTGCGTCTCGCCCTGCTTCACGGTCAGGTCGACGCCCTTCAGGATCTCGCGCGGGCCGTTCTCGGCTTCGACGGAGACGTGCAGGTCGTGGATCTCAAGCGTTGCCATGGGGAACTCAGGACTCCTGGGTGACGGAGACGAACACGGAGGCTTCCGGGCCCTCTCCTTCGATCTTGACGGGGTAAACGGGGACGGGACGCGTCGCGGGGAGGCCGGACGGCTTGCCGGTGCGCAGGTCGAAGCTCGATCCGTGCAGCCAGCACTCGATCGAGCAGTCCTCGACCTCGCCCTCCGACAGGGAGACGTTCGCGTGCGAGCAGATGTCGTTGATCGCGAACACCTCGCCCTCGGTACGGACGAGGGAGACCGGCGTGCCGTCGATTTCCACCCGCTTCGGGGTGTCCTCCGCCAGCTCGCCCAGTGTCGCCACACGTACGTAGCTCATGCCGCGGCCGCTTCCAGCTCGGCCTCGATCTTGCGCATCAGCCGCTCTTCGACGTCCGGCAGGCCGATCTGCTGGATCAGCTCGGCGAAGAAGCCGCGCACGACCAGGCGGCGGGCCTCCTCGGCCGGGATGCCGCGGGCCATCAGGTAGAACAGCTGCTCATCGTCGAAGCGGCCGGTCGCCGAGGCGTGACCGGCGCCGACGATCTCGCCGGTCTCGATCTCCAGGTTGGGGACCGAGTCGACCCGCGCGCCGTCGGTGAGGACGAGGTTGCGGTTGAGCTCGTAGGTGTCCGTGCCGGTGGCGGACGCCTGGATGAGGACGTCACCGATCCACACCGCGTGCGCGTCGTCGCCCTGGAGGGCGCCCTTGTACGTGACGTGCGAGCGGCAGTTGGGCACCGAGTGGTCGACCATGAGGCGGTGCTCCTGGTGCTGACCGGCCTCGGTGAAGTACAGGCCGTACAGCTCCGCCTCGCCGCCGGGCGCCGCGTAGGCGACCCGCGGGTGCAGCCGGACGAGGTCGCCGCCGAAGGTGACGACGACGGACTTGAAGCTCGCGTCGCGGCCGATCAGCGCGTTGTGCTGGCCGACGTGGACGGCGGTGTCGTCCCAGTCCTGGACGGAGACGACGGTCAGCTTGGCGCCGTCACCGAGGAGGTAGTCGACGTTGGCGGCGAGGGTGGCGTCGCCGGTGTGGTCGATGACGACGACCGCCTCGGCGAACGCGCCCAGCTCGATGACCTGGTGGCCGAAGGCGGTGCCGCCCTGGCCCTGCACACCGATCCGGATCGGCTCGGTGAGCTGGGTGTCCTTGGGAACGGTGACGACGTGCGCCTTCTCGAAGGAGGTGTACGCCTGCGCGGCGACGCGGTCCACGGGGGTACCGGCCTTGCCGACCCGCGGGTCGTCGCGGTCCACGGTCTCCTGGGTGACGTCCGCCGGGGCCTCGACGGTGACGAGGATGCCGCCGTCGCCGACCGCGGTGCCGTCGTGCAGGCCCTTCAGGCGGGCGAGGGGGGTGAACCGCCACTCCTCCTCCCGGCCGTGCGGCACCGGGAAGTCCGCCACGTCGTAGGACGGCGGCGCACTCATGCGGGTGGCGACGGTGGACTCCGCGGCCACCGCGATGGAACCGGTGGTCGTGGAACCCGCCGGGATGTTCTGAGCCTCAGCCATGGCTGTCGTCGTGCTCGCTTTCTCGTTGCGATACTCGGCCCTCCCGGAGGAAGGCCGCCGCGTCGGTCAGGGGTGTGCCGTGGCCGTCAGCCGACCGCGCCTTCCATCTGCAGCTCGATCAGCCGGTTGAGCTCCAGCGCGTACTCCATCGGGAGCTCCTTGGCGATCGGCTCGACGAAGCCGCGCACGATCATCGCCATGGCCTCGAACTCCGTCAGGCCACGGGCCATCAGGTAGAAGAGCTGGTCCTCGCTCACCTTGGAGACGGTCGCCTCGTGGCCCATCGACACGTCGTCCTCACGGACGTCGACGTAGGGGTAGGTGTCCGAGCGGGAAATGGTGTCGACCAGCAGCGCGTCGCACAGCACGTTGGACTTGGAGCCCGCCGCGCCCTCACCGATCTCGACCAGACCGCGGTACGAGGTGCGGCCACCGCCACGCGCCACCGACTTGGAGACGATGTTGGAGGAGGTGTTCGGCGCCATGTGGACCATCTTGGAACCGGCGTCCTGGTGCTGGCCCTCGCCCGCGAAGGCGATGGACAGCGTCTCGCCCTTGGCGTGCTCGCCCATGAGGTAGACCGCGGGGTACTTCATGGTCACCTTGGAGCCGAGGTTGCCGTCGATCCACTCCATCGTCGCGCCCTCGTAGGCGACGGCGCGCTTGGTGACGAGGTTGTAGACGTTGTTCGACCAGTTCTGGATCGTCGTGTAGCGGCAGCGGCCGCCCTTCTTCACGATGATCTCGACGACCGCGGAGTGCAGCGAGTCCGACTTGTAGATCGGGGCGGTGCAGCCCTCGACGTAGTGCACGTAGGCGCCCTCGTCGACGATGATCAGCGTCCGCTCGAACTGGCCCATGTTCTCGGTGTTGATCCGGAAGTACGCCTGCAGCGGGATGTCGACCTGGACACCCTTGGGGACGTAGATGAAGGACCCGCCGGACCAGACCGCGGTGTTCAGCGACGCGAACTTGTTGTCGCCGACCGGGATGACCGTGCCGAAGTACTCCTGGAAGAGCTCCGGGTGCTCCTTCAGCGCGGTGTCGGTGTCCAGGAAGATGACGCCCTGCTGCTCCAGGTCCTCTCGGATCTGGTGGTAGACGACCTCGGACTCGTACTGCGCGGCGACACCGGCGACCAGGCGCTGCTTCTCCGCCTCGGGGATGCCCAGCTTGTCGTAGGTGTTCTTGATGTCCTCGGGCAGGTCCTCCCAGGAGGCGGCCTGCGCCTCGGTGGAGCGGACGAAGTACTTGATGTTGTCGAAGTCGATGCCCGAGAGGTCGGAGCCCCAGTTGGGCATGGGCTTCTTGTCGAACAGCTTCAGGCCCTTGAGACGGAGCTTGAGCATCCACTCCGGCTCGTTCTTCTTGGCCGAGATGTCGCGGACGACGTCCTCGGACAGACCGCGCTTGGCGGAGGCGCCGGCCACGTCGGAGTCGGCCCAGCCGTATTCGTACTTGCCCAGTCCGTCGAGCTCGGGGTGGGCAGTCTCCGTGGGGAGCGTCATGCGGGGTTCCTCCCGGCCGTGCTTGCAGATGCTGTGGTGGTCTTCGTGGTGTCGGGCGCGGTGGTGCCGTGCGCGCCCGCCTTCGGGATGAAGGTCGTGCACACCCCGTCGCCGTGGGCGATGGTGGCGAGCCGCTGTACATGGGTCCCCAGCAGACGGGAGAAGACCTCGGTCTCCGCCTCGCACAGCTGCGGGAACTGCTCGGCGACATGGGCGACCGGGCAGTGGTGCTGGCAGAGTTGTTCACCGAGCTGGGAATTGGGCGCGCTGCGCGCCGTAGCAGCGTACCCGTCCGCGGTCAATGCCTCGGCGAGGGCCCGGGTGCGTTCTTCGGGCCCGGCGGCCTCGACGGCCTTGCGGTACCCCTCGGCCTGCGCGGCCAGCCGGGCGCGGGCGAACGCGGCGACTGCCGCCTCGCCCTCCTCGCCGCCGCTGCGCGCGATCCAGCGCAGGGCGTCGGCGGCCAGCTCGTCGTAGGACTGGTCGAAGGCGTCCCGGCCGCAGTCGGTGAGGGCGAACGCCTTGGCGGGGCGGCCCCGGCCACGGGTGCCGTAGACCCGCTTCTCGCGGGGCTCGACGACGCCCTCGGCGGCCAGCGCGTCCAGATGACGGCGGACGGCCGCCTGGGTCAGCTCCAGGCGCAGGGCCAGCTCGGCGGCGGTGGACGGACCGTGGTCGAGGATGGAGCGGGCGACGCGGTTGCGGGTGCCCTGCTGCTCGTCCTGCGGAGCGGCGGCGCCCCGGGCGGGCTCCTCGGACACGACCGCGCGCGCCCCGGCAGCCGTACCGGCCGGGGATCCCTTCCGCTCCTCGCTCGCGTTTTTCACAACGCCATTGTTGCGTAATTCCGCGAGCCACGACAACCCTCGACGGGGCCACCCAACGGTGTCCTCGATCACTTAGGGTCACCTAAACAAGGGGTGCCCGGAGGCCCGGAAGCCCTCTGTTGAGCGGGACGGACGCGGACCGCGATCTTCGCGCGGACGCCCGGGAACCCGCGGAAAAAATCTTCGCCCAACCGCCTCACCCGGGGGCGGCCACCCTCCCGTCGGCCCCCGCCCCTGTCGACCGGCCCGGCGGCGGGTGTCCGCCGGGCGCTCCGTAGACTGCCGGGCATGCCCAGCACCTCCCCGGGGAGTCCCCGGACCCCCGGCCGCGCGCCCGCCGTCGAGGTCGCCGGCCTGGTCAAGCGGTACGGCTCCCGGTCGCCCAAGACCGCGGTGGACGGCCTCGACCTGACCGTCGCGCGCGGCGGCGTCACCGCCCTGCTCGGCCCCAACGGCGCCGGGAAGACCACCACCGTCGAGATCTGCGAGGGCTACCGCCGCCCGGACGCCGGAACCGTCCGCGTGCTGGGCCTGGACCCGGTCGCCGACGCGGCGCGGCTGCGGCCCCGGATCGGCGTGATGCTGCAGTCCGGCGGCGTCTACAGCGGCGCCCGCGCCGAGGAGATGCTGCGGCACACCGCGTCCTTGCACGCCGACCCCGTCGACGTCGGGCTGCTGATCGACCGGCTGGGCCTGGGCAGCTGCGGGCGCACCACCTACCGGCGGCTCTCCGGCGGCCAGCAGCAGCGGCTCGCCCTGGCGATGGCCGTCGTCGGCCGCCCCGAGCTGGTCTTCCTGGACGAACCGACCGCCGGCCTCGACCCGCAGGCCCGCCACGCCACCTGGGACCTCGTCCGCGAGCTGCGTACCGACGGCGTCTCCGTGGTGCTGACCACGCACTTCATGGACGAGGCCGAGCAGCTGGCCGACGATGTAGCGATCATCGACGGCGGCCGGGTCATCGCCCAAGGCACCCCCGAGGAGCTGTGCCGGGGCGGTGCGGAGAACACCCTGCGCTTCACCGGGCGGCCCGGGCTCGACCTGGCGTCGCTCCGCAAGGCGCTGCCCGAGGACAGCACCACCGCCGAACCGGCCCCCGGCAGCTACCGCGTCACCGGCACCGTCGACCCCCAGATGCTGGCCACCGTCGCCTCCTGGTGCGCCCAGAACGGCGTCCTGCCCGACACCATCGCCGTCGAACGGCACACCCTGGAGGACGTCTTCCTCGACCTGACAGGCAAGGAGCTGCGGGGATGAGCCGGCGCCGTACGCCGTCCGGCCGGGGGTCCGGGGGTCGTCCCCCGGGAAAGCACAGTCTGGAAAACACGGGCAAGGAGCTGCGGGCATGACCGCGATCGGTACGTTCACCCCGCGGCCCGGTGCCGCGCCGCTGGCGCGGATGATCCGTGTGCAGGCGGCGCTGGAGACCCGGATGCTGCTGCGCAACGGCGAGCAGCTGCTGCTGACCGTCGTCATTCCGACGCTGCTGCTGGTGCTGTTCTCCGCAGTCGACATCATCGACACGGGCGCGGGCAGCACCGTCGACTTCCTGGCGCCCGGTGTGCTGGCGCTCGCCGTGATGTCGACCGCGTTCACCGGGCAGGCCATCGCCACCGGCTTCGAGCGGCGCTACGGCGTCCTCAAGCGGCTCGCCGCCTCGCCGCTGCCGCGCTGGGGGCTGATGACCGCGAAGACCTGCGCGGTGCTGGTCACCGAGGTGCTGCAGATCGTGTTGCTGACCGTGGTGGCGCTGGCGCTGGGGTGGTCGCCACAGGGCAATCCGCTCGCGGTCGCCGCGCTGCTCGTCCTGGGGACGGCGGCGTTCTCCGGGCTCGGGCTGCTGATGGCCGGGACGCTGCGGGCCGAGGCGACACTTGCCGCCGCCAACCTCGTCTTCCTGCTGCTCCTGGTGGGCGGCGGCGTCATCGTGCCGCTGACGAAGTTCCCGGAGGCGGCGCAGACGGTCCTCGGGCTGCTGCCGATCTCCGCGCTCTCCGACGGGCTGCGCGCCGTCCTCCAGCACGGGGCCGCGCTCCCCTGGGGCGACCTCGGCATCCTCGCCGTCTGGGCGGTGCTTGGGCTGGGCGCGGCGGCACGGTTCTTCCGCTGGGAGTAGCGGGAGGAGGCCGACGGGAGCCGCGGGGGCGTGCGCGGAGCGCCGGAGGCCGCGCCCCGCGCACGCCCCCGCGCCCCGCGCCCCGGCCGTTCGTCGCGCTACGCACCGTCTTGAGCACGATGCACCCCTCGTGAAACTTTGCACAAGGGGGCGCCTACGATGTCCCCCGTGCCGAAAACGCTGAACCCCCTTGAGCTGATCGCCCGCAGCTGCCAGCCGTCCGCGCGCTTCGTGCGGCGGGCCGCGCTGGCCGCCGTCGTGATGGCCGTCGTCATCGTCGTCACGGGGGGTGCGGTGCGGCTGTCCCAGTCCGGCCTCGGCTGCTCCACCTGGCCGCGCTGCACGCCGGACAGTCTGACGCCGACGGCGGCGATGGGCATCAACGGCCTGATCGAGTTCGGCAACCGCCTGCTGACGTATGTGCTCTGCGCGGTGATCGGCCTGTTCATCATCGCCGCCCGGGCCCGCTCCCCGCGCCGCCGGGCGCTGACCCGGCTCGGCTGGGCGCAGTTCTGGATCGTCATGGGCAACGCCGTCGTCGGCGGCGTCACGGTCCTGACCGGCCTCAACCCGTACATCGTCGCCGCGCACTTCCTGCTCACCACCGGGCTGCTCACGGTGGCCGTGGTGACCTGGCGGCGCGCCTGCGAGGGCGACGAGGTGCCCCGGGACGTGGTCGCGCGGCCGGTGCGTCAGCTGGCCTGGGTGCTGCTGGGCGCGACCGCCGTGCTGACGCTGGCCGGCACCGTCGTCACCGGCACCGGGCCGCACGCGGGCGACGCCCGGAAGGTCAACCGCATCCCGCTGAACTGGCAGGAGGTGACCCAGCTGCACGTCGACTTCGTCTACATCGTCGTCGGTCTGACGATCGCCCTGTGGTTCACGCTGCGCGCCGTCAAGGCGCCCGCCGCGCCCCGCCGCGCCGCCCGCGACCTCGTCGTCTGTCTGCTCCTCCAGGGCGTCATCGGCTACGTCCAGTACTTCCTGGGGCTGCCGGAGCTGGTCGTCGGACTGCACATGCTCGGCTCGACGCTGGTCTGGATCGCGGTGCTGCGCGTGGTCCTGACGCTACGGGACCGCGGGGCGCTCGCGGACCTGCCGGAGCAGCAGAGCGGCAGCCCCGAGGCGGTCCGGCCCGCCGAACCGGCCGCCGCGGGCTGACCGGCGCCCCCAGGGGCACCCCGTACGGAAGGAGCCCACCGGGCGCGTGCAGGTCACGCGCCCGGTGGGCTCCTTCCGTACGGCCGCGACCGGCCGGGCGGCGGGCTCAGCCGTTGGCCGGGCCGCCGATCTGGATCCCGGCCATCCGGGTCCACTCGTAGCGGCCGGTGCGCACCTTGGCGGCGAGGTCGCCGTCGAAGTCGTCCTGGAGGGCGATCCCGGCCTGTTCGGCGCCCGTCCGGGCCTCCGTCAGGGAGTCGGCGACGAGGTTGCCCCACTCGCCGTCGGCACCCACGAGGGCAACGCGGACCCGGCCCCGGCCGATGTGGGCCAGCTGCCCCCCGGCGCTGCCGCCGTGCGCGGCCGCGAAGGCCCGCATCTCCTTGGCGAGCCGCGCCGCGTGCCGCCCGGTCCGCTTCTCCGCCCGCGCGTCGGTCCGCTCTTCGGCCGCCGGCTGCTCGTCCGCCTGCTTGATGTCTGCCATACACCCGATGCTACCCACCGGTAGGACTCTTGGGGAGGGGCGCCCGCGCATAGGCCCCCGGCAACGCGAAGGCCCGCCCGGAGCGCGCCGGACGGGCCGTGAAACGAGGACGTACGAGGTCAGCGGAGGAAGGGGTCCACCGCGACGGCGACGAAGAGCAGCGAGACGTACGTGATCGACCAGTGGAAGAGCCGCATCTCCTTGAGCTTCGGCCCCGTGACACCGGCCTTGGCGCGGGCCTGCAGACCGTGCGCCTCCCGCAGCCAGAACGCGCCGCAGGCGAGCGCGACCACGGTGTAGAGCCAGCCGGTGTACCCCAGCGGCTGGAGCAGCAGCGACACCGCGACCATGACCCAGCTGTAGGCGACGATCTGCCGGGCGACGACCTTGTTGCCCGCGACGGCCGGGAGCATCGGCACGCCGACCCGCTCGTAGTCGTCCTTGACCTTCATCGACAGCGGCCAGTAGTGCGGCGGCGTCCAGAAGAAGATGACCAGGAAGAGGATGAGCGCGGCCCAGGAGACCGAGTTGGTCACCGAGGACCAGCCGATGAACACCGGCATACAGCCCGCGATGCCGCCCCAGACGATGTTCTGGCTGGTGCGCCGCTTGAGGATCATCGTGTAGACGACGACGTAGAAGAGGATCGCGCCCAGCGAGAGCATCGCCGACAGCGGGTTGACGAGGTACCAGAACCACACGGTGGAGCCGACGGAGAGCGCGGTCGCGAAGACCAGGCACTCGCGCGGCGAGACCATGCCCGTCACCAGGGGGCGCTGGGCGGTGCGGTCCATCAGCGCGTCGATGTCGCGGTCGATGTACATGTTGTACGCCGCGGCTCCGCCCGCCGAGAGGTAGCCGCCGATGCAGGTGGCCAGCACCAGCCACAGGTCCGGGACGCCGCCGGCGGCCAGGAACATCACCGGCACCGTCGTCATCAGCAGCAGCTCGATGACGCGCGGCTTGGTGAGCTCGATGAACGCCTTGACGCGGGCGCCGAACGGCCGGTGGCCGGGGTTCGGACTCCCGGGGCTCTGAGAGAGCGTCCCCGCAGGACGGGATTGGACGGCCGTCACGCACACCCCTGGAAGTAACATCTGCGGCTTTCGCCGCGGAGATAAGGCCAGCAAGCACATCCGGCCCTGGCGACCGCGAGGCTTGCGCGTACCACGCCACTTTAGACGTTGGCCATACCGCGATCTTCGCGGGGGTCCGCTCGTGTTGGTTCCCCGACGGCGGCGCCGGGCGGCCCGCCCCGCGGCGCCTCCCGTGGCCCCCGCTCCCCCTTATAAGAGGCGAAGGCGGACCGCTCCCGTCAGTCTGGGGAACAGGGGTCGCATCCCCCGCGTCCGGATTGCCGGAGATACGGAGCCGGTTGCCCGCAGTGACGCGTACTCCGTCGGGCGGCGCCGCCGACTCCGCGTCGAAAAGACGCACGCACCAGCGGGGGTAGGCTCGACACCGCCTGGCGGACATACCGTCCGCGGCATTCGACATGTGGAGAGGAGCCCTGACTCAGGGTGAGCACCAAGCCGACCACCACAGACATCGAGTGGACCGATCTGGACCAGCGGGCCGTCGATACCGTCCGCGTCCTGGCCATGGATTCCGTGCAGAAGGTCGGAAACGGCCATCCTGGTACGGCCATGAGCCTGGCTCCGGCCGCCTACCTTCTCTTCCAGAAGCTGATGCGGCACGACCCGGCCGACGCGGAGTGGACCGGCCGCGACCGGTTCGTCCTCTCCGCCGGCCACTCCAGCCTGACGCTCTACATCCAGCTCTTCCTCGCCGGGTACGGCCTGGAGCTGGACGACCTGAAGGCGTTCCGCACCTGGGGCTCCAAGACTCCGGGCCACCCGGAGTACGGCCACACCACCGGCGTCGAGACCACCACCGGTCCGCTGGGCCAGGGCGTCGCCAACGCCGTCGGCATGGCGATGGCCGCCCGCTACGAGCGCGGTCTGTTCGACCCGGAGGCCCCCGCGGGCGCCTCCCCGTTCGACCACACCATCTGGGTCATCGCCGGTGACGGCTGCCTCCAGGAGGGCATCTCCGCCGAGGCGTCCTCCCTCGCGGGCCACCAGAAGCTCGGCAACCTCGTCCTCCTCTGGGACGACAACCACATCTCGATCGAGGGCGACACGGAGACCGCGGTCTCCGAGGACACCCTCAAGCGGTACGAGGCGTACGGCTGGCACGTCCAGCGCGTCGAGCAGCTGCCCAACGGCGACCTGGACCCGGTCGGTCTGGCCCGCGCGCTGGAGGCCGCCAAGGCCGAGACCGGGCGCCCGTCGTTCATCGCGGCCCGTTCGATCATCGCCTGGCCCGCACCGAACGCGCAGAACACCGAGGCCGCGCACGGCTCGGCCCTGGGCGCCGACGAGATCGCCGCCACCAAGCGCGTGCTGGGCTTCGACCCGGAGCAGTCCTTCGAGGTCACCCCCGAGGTCCTGGCCCACACCCGCGAGGCGCTGGACCGCGGCCGCGACGCCCGCGCCGAGTGGGAGAAGGCGTTCGCCGCCTGGCGGACCGCCAACCCCGAGCGCGCCGCCGAGTTCGACCGCATCGCCGCGGGCGAGCTGCCGGCCGGCTGGGAGGACCACCTCCCGGCGTTCGAGACCGGCAAGGCGGTCGCCACCCGCGCCGCCTCCGGCAAGGTGCTGGCCGCGCTGGGCGGCGTCCTGCCCGAGCTGTGGGGCGGCTCCGCCGACCTCGCCGGGTCCAACAACACCACGATCGACAAGACGTCGTCGTTCCTGCCGGTGGGCAACCCGCTGCCGGGCGCCGACCCGTACGGCCGCACGATCCACTACGGCATCCGCGAGCACTCCATGGCCGCCGAGATGAACGGCATCGCGCTGCACGGCAACACCCGCATCTACGGCGGCACCTTCCTGGTGTTCTCCGACTACATGCGCAACGCCGTCCGGCTCTCCGCGCTGATGCACCTGCCGGTGACGTACGTGTGGACGCACGACTCCATCGGTCTGGGCGAGGACGGCCCGACCCACCAGCCGGTCGAGCACCTGGCCTCGCTGCGCGCCATCCCGGGCCTGAACATCGTGCGCCCGGCCGACGCCAACGAGACCGTCATCGCGTGGCGCGAGATCATGAAGCGCTACACGAAGGAGTTCGGCGTCGGCGCCCCGCACGGCCTCGCGCTGACCCGTCAGGGCGTGCCGACGTACGAGGCGAACGACGAGGCGGCCAAGGGCGGTTACGTCCTCTTCGACGCCGAGGGTCCCTCCGGTGCGGCCGCGGAGCCGCAGGTCGTGCTGATCGGCACCGGTTCCGAGGTGCAGCTCGCCGTCGAGGCGCGCGCGCAGCTGCAGGCCGCGGGCGTCCCGGCGCGCGTCGTGTCGATGCCCTGCGTCGAGTGGTTCGAGGAGCAGGACCAGGAGTACCGCGACAGCGTGCTGCCGCCGTCCGTCAAGGCACGGGTCGCCGTCGAGGCGGGCATCGGTCTGACCTGGCACCGCTACGTCGGCGACGCCGGGCGGATCGTGTCGCTGGAGCACTTCGGCGCCTCGGCCGACGCGAAGGTCCTCTTCCGCGAGTTCGGCTTCACCGCCGACGCGGTGACGGCCGCCGCCCGGGAATCGCTCGAAGCCGCCGCGCGCTGACGCCGGTACACGAACCAGTAGGAGATGCAATCCCCATGACAGACGCACTCAAGCGCCTCTCCGATGAAGGCGTCGCGATCTGGCTGGACGACCTGTCGCGCCAGCGCATCACGTCCGGCAACCTCGCCGAGCTGATCGACCAGCAGCACGTCGTCGGTGTCACCACCAACCCGTCGATCTTCCAGAAGGCGATCTCGGACGGCCACGGCTACGACCAGCAGGTCTCCGACCTCGCCGCGCGCAAGGTCACCGTCGAGGAAGCCATCCGCATGATCACGACGGCGGACGTCCGGGACGCCGCCGACATCCTGCGGCCGGTCTTCGACGCCACCGACGGCCAGGACGGCCGGGTCTCCATCGAGGTCGACCCGCGCCTGGCGCACCACACCACGCCCACCGTCGCCGAGGCGAAGCAGCTGGCGTGGCTGGTGGACCGCCCCAACACCCTCATCAAGATCCCGGCCACCAAGGCGGGCCTGCCGGCGATCACCGAGGTCATCGCCAAGGGCATCAGCGTCAACGTCACGCTGATCTTCTCGCTGGAGCGCTACCGCGAGGTGATGGACGCCTACCTGGCGGGCCTGGAGAAGGCGAAGGCCGCGGGCCTGGACCTCTCGCAGATCCACTCGGTGGCGTCGTTCTTCGTCTCCCGCGTCGACTCCGAGATCGACAAGCGGCTGGAGAACATCGGCACGGACGAGGCCAAGGCCCTCAAGGGCAAGGCCGCGCTGGCCAACGCGCGCCTGGCCTACGAGGCGTACGAGGAGGTCTTCTCCTCGGAGCGCTGGGCCGCCCTGGACAAGGCGCAGGCCAACAAGCAGCGTCCGCTGTGGGCCTCGACCGGCGTCAAGGACCCGGCGTACAAGGACACCCTCTACGTCGACGAGCTGGTCGCCCCGGGCACGGTCAACACCATGCCGGAGGCCACCCTCCAGGCGACCGGTGACCACGGGCAGATCACCGGCGACACCGTCCGCGGGACGTACGAGCAGGCCCGTGCGGACCTCGCCGCCATCGCGACGCTCGGGATCTCGTACGACGAGGTCGTGCAGCTCCTGGAGGACGAGGGCGTGGAGAAGTTCGAGGCTTCCTGGAACGACCTGCTCAAGTCCACCGAGGCGGAGCTCAAGCGCCTCGCTCCTTCGGAGGGCTGACACCTTGACCGCAGTTCATGGAGCGAACCCGCTTCGTGACGCCGCGGACCGACGGCTCCCGCGTATCGCGGGGCCGTCGGGCCTGGTCATCTTCGGCGTCACGGGCGATCTGTCGCGCAAAAAGCTGATGCCGGCGGTGTACGACCTCGCCAACCGCGGTCTGCTCCCGCCCGGCTTCTCCCTCATCGGCTTCGCCCGCCGCGAATGGCAGGACGAGGACTTCGCGCAGGTGGTGCACGACGCCGTCAAGCAGCACGCGCGTACGCCGTTCCGCGAGGAGGTCTGGCAGCAGCTCATCCAGGGGATGCGCTTCGTCCAGGGCAACTTCGACGACGACACGGCGTTCGAGACGCTGAAGGCGACGATGGAGGAGCTGGACAAGGCGCAGGGCACGGGCGGCAACTTCGCCTTCTACCTGTCCGTGCCGCCCAAGTTCTTCCCCACGGTCGTCAAGCAGCTCAAGAACCACGGGCTCGCCGACCCGAAGGACGGCTCGTGGCGCCGCGCGGTCATCGAGAAGCCCTTCGGCCACGACCTCAAGAGCGCCCAGGAGCTGAACCAGGTCGTCCACGAGGTCTTCCCGCCCGAGGCGGTCTTCCGCATCGACCACTACCTCGGCAAGGAGACGGTCCAGAACATCCTGGCGCTCCGCTTCGCCAACACGATGTTCGAGCCGCTGTGGAACCGCTCGTACGTCGACCACGTACAGATCACGATGGCCGAGGACATCGGCATCGGTGGCCGGGCCGGTTACTACGACGGCATCGGTGCGGCGCGTGACGTCATCCAGAACCACCTGCTCCAGCTGCTCGCGCTGACCGCCATGGAGGAGCCGTCCTCCTTCGACGCGGACGCGCTGGTCGCGGAGAAGACCAAGGTGCTGGGCGCCGTGCGGCTCCCCGCCGACCTCGGCAAGGAGACGGTGCGCGCGCAGTACACCGCCGGGTGGCAGGGCGGCGAGCAGGCCGTCGGCTATCTCCAGGAAGACGGCATCGACCCCAAGTCGACGACCGACACCTACGCCGCGATCAAGCTGGAGGTGGACAACCGCCGCTGGGCGGGCGTCCCCTTCTACCTGCGCACCGGCAAGCGCCTGGGCCGCCGGGTCACCGAGATCGCGCTGGTCTTCCAGCGGGCGCCGCACTCCCCCTTCGACCACACCGCCACGGAGGAGCTGGGCCAGAACGCCCTGGTCATCCGGGTGCAGCCGGACGAGGGCGTGACCGTGCGCTTCGGCTCGAAGGTCCCCGGCACCTCGATGGAGGTGCGGGACGTCTCCATGGACTTCGCGTACGGCGAGTCGTTCACGGAGTCGAGCCCCGAGGCGTACGAGCGGCTCATCCTCGATGTGCTGCTGGGCGACGCCAACCTCTTCCCGCGGCTGGAGGAGGTCGAGCAGTCCTGGCGGATCCTCGACCCGATCGAGGAGTACTGGGACCGCCACGGCAAACCGGCGCGGTACCCGGCCGGTACCTGGGGCCCCACCGAGGCGGACGAGATGCTCGCACGAGACGGACGGAGCTGGCGTCGCCCATGAAGATCGACCTGTCGGAAACCACGGCCAGCAAGATCAACAAGGCGCTGGTGCAGGGCCGCCGCGCCGTCGGCACGCCGGCCGTCGGCATGGTGCTCACCCTCGTCATCGTCACCGACGAGGAGAACGCCTACGACGCCCTGAAGGCGGCCAACGAGGCGTCCCGCGAGCACCCGTCGCGGACCCTGGTGGTCATCAAGCGGGTCAGCCGCACGCCGCGCGACCGTGCCAAGGCACGGCTGGACGCCGAGGTCCGGGTCGGCGCGGACGCCGGTACGGGTGAGACGGTCGTGCTGCGGCTGTACGGCGAGGCGATCGACCACGCCCAGTCGGTGGTGCTGCCGCTGCTGCTGCCGGACGCGCCCGTCGTCGTGTGGTGGGCGGTCAACGGCCCGCTGGACCCGGCGAAGGACCCGCTCGGCGCGCTGGCCCAGCGCCGGGTCACCGACGCCTACGCCTCCGAGCAGCCCATCCAGCAGCTGACCGACCGCGCCGCCACCTACACGCCCGGCGACACGGACCTGTCCTGGAGCCGCATCACGCCGTGGCGCTCGATGCTCGCGGCGGCGCTGGACCAGATGCCGTGCGAGGTCACCTCCGCCGTGGTGGAGGGCGAGGAGTTCAACCCCAGCTGCGAACTGCTGGGCATGTGGCTCGCCAGCCGGCTGGACGTCCCCGTCGAGCGCACGGTGTCGTCCGGTCCGGGCCTGACCGCGGTGCGGCTGGAGACGAGCTGCGGGCCGATCGTGCTGGACCGGCCGGACGGTTCGCTGGCCACCCTGTCGATGCAGGGCCAGCCCGACCGTGCGGTGGCGCTCAAGCGGCGGGAGACCTCCGAGCTGCTCGCCGAGGAGCTGCGCCGCCTCGACCCGGACGACACCTTCGCCGCCGCGCTGAAGTACGGCGTGGACCGGCTGGGCGAGGCGGCGCGGACGACCGCGCCGGAGGCGCCCGCGAAGGACGGCGGGGAGGCGGCGGCGAAGCCCGCGCCGAAGAAGGCCGCGGCGAAGAAGGCGGCCGCCAAGTGAGCGCGCCGCAGGTCGTCGTCCACCGCGACAAGGAACTGATGGCGCAGGCCGCGGCGGCCCGGCTGATCACGAAGATCGTGGACGCCCAGGCCGCCCGGGGCTCCGCCTCCGTGGTGCTGACCGGCGGACGCAACGGCAACGGGCTGCTCGCGGCCCTCGCCGAGGCGCCCGCCCGGGACGCCGTGGACTGGTCCCGGCTCGACCTGTGGTGGGGCGACGAACGGTTCCTGCCGGACGGCGACCCGGAGCGCAACGAGACGCAGGCCCGCGCGGCGCTGCTCGACTCCGTCCCGCTGGATCCGGCGCGGGTCCACGCCATGGCCCCGGCCGGTGGCCCGTACGGCAACGACGCGGACGCCGCGGCCGAGGCGTACGCCGCCGAACTGGCCGCCGCCGCGGGCCCGGAGGACCACGGCCCGGTGCCGTCGTTCGACGTCCTGCTGCTGGGCGTCGGCCCGGACACCCATGTCGCCTCCCTCTTCCCTGAGCTGCCGGGGGTGCGGGAGGACGAGCGGACGGTGGTCGGGGTGCACGGCGCACCGAAGCCGCCGCCCACCCGCGTCTCGCTGACGCTGCCCGCGATCCGCGCGGCGCGCGAGGTGTGGCTGCTGGCCGCCGGTGCGGACAAGGCGCAGGCCGCGGCCATCGCGCTCTCCGGCGCCGGGGAGATCCAGGCCCCGGCCGCCGGTGCGCGGGGCCGCAGCCGCACCCTGTGGCTGCTGGACGAGGCGGCAGCCTCCCAGCTGCCCCGCGACCTCTACCCGCCGGCCTCCGCCTGACGCACGGCACGCGCAAGGGCTCCCGCACCCCTTCCGGTGCGGGAGCCCTTCGTCGTACGGCCGCCGGGCGGGGGCGGCCAGGGGCGGACGGCGCGGGGATGGCGCGCCGCCCGCCCACCCGGCTCAACGGCCGCGCAGCTCGCGGTACTTGGTGACCAGGGCGGCCGTCGACGCGTCCAGGCCCGGCACCTCGGCGCCGTCCGTGAGCGCCGGTTCGACCCGCCTGGCGAGGACCTTGCCCAGCTCCACGCCCCACTGATCGAAGGAGTCGATGTTCCACACCGCGCCCTGGACGAACACCTTGTGCTCGTAGAGGGCGATCAGCTGGCCCAGCACGGACGGGGACAGCTCGGTGGCGAGGATGGTGGTGGTGGGGTGGTTGCCGCGGAACGTCCGGTGCGGCACCAGCTCCTCGGCGACGCCCTCGGCGCGCACCTCGTCCGGCGTCTTCCCGAAGGCCAGCGCCTGGCCCTGGGCGAAGAGGTTGGCCATCAGCAGATCGTGCTGGGCGACGAGCCGGGGCTCCAGATCGTCGACCGGCCGGGCGAAGCCGATGAGGTCCGCCGGGATCATCTTCGTTCCCTGGTGGAGCAGCTGGTAGTAGGCGTGCTGGCCGTTGGTGCCGGGCGTGCCCCAGACGACGGGCCCGGTCTGCCAGCGCACCGGACGGCCCTCGCGGTCCACCGACTTGCCGTTCGACTCCATGTCGAGCTGCTGGAGATAGGCGGTGAACTTCGAGAGGTAGTGGCTGTACGGCAGGACGGCGTGCGACTGGGCGTCGAAGAAGTTGCCGTACCAGATGCCGAGCAGGCCCAGCAGCAGCGGGGCGTTCTCCTCGGCGGGGGCGGTACGGAAGTGCTCGTCGACGAGGTGGAACCCGGCCAGCATCTCCCGGAAGTGCTCCGGGCCGATGGCGATCATCAGCGACAGGCCGATCGCCGAGTCGTAGGAGTAGCGGCCGCCGACCCAGTCCCAGAACTCGAACATGTTGACCGTGTCGATGCCGAACGCGGCGACCTTCTCGGCGTTGGTGGAGAGCGCCACGAAGTGCTTGGCGACGGCCTCTCCCCCGCTCTCGGCTCCGCTCGAACGGGAGGTGCCCCCCTCGGCGCCGAGACCGTCGAGCAGCCAGGCGCGCGCCGCGGTGGCGTTGGTGATCGTCTCGATGGTGGTGAAGGTCTTCGAGGCGATGACGAACAGCGTCTCGGCCGGGTCCAGATCGCGCAGCGCCTCGTGCAGATCCGCGCCGTCGACGTTGGAGACGAAGCGGAACTCCAGGTCGCGGTGGGTGTAGGCGCGCAGCGCCTCGTACGCCATGGCGGGGCCGAGGTCGGAGCCGCCGATGCCGATGTTGACGACCGCCTTGATGCAGCGGCCGGTGTGGCCCGTCCAGTCGCCGGAGCGGACCCGGTCGGCGAAGGTCGCCATCTTGGTGAGGACGGCGTGGACGGCGGGGACGACGTTCTGCCCGTCGGCCTCGATCACCGCGGAGCCGGGAGCGCGCAGCGCGGTGTGCAGCACCGAGCGGCCCTCGGTGACGTTGATCTTCTCGCCGCGGAACATCGCGTCCCGCAGCCCGGTCACGCCCGTCGCCGCGGCCAGCTCCCGGAGGAGCAGCAGCGTCTCTTCGGTGATCAGATGCTTGGAGTAGTCGATGTGCAGGTCGCCCACCCGGAGGGTGTAGCGCCCGGCGCGCTCCGGCTCCTGGGCGAACAGATCGCGCAGCTGGGGTTCGCCCAGCTGTGCGCGGTGTGCGCCCAGCGCCGTCCACTCAGGCATCTGATCGAGCCTGCTGCGGCCTTCTGCGTTCATCTCGGACATCAGCCTTCTTCGTCTCGTACCGGCCCCGCCGCCCTCCAATTTAGTTGATCAGCGCGCGATATGAGGGGTCTGTCCGCTGTCGGCACACGGGCGGCCGTACGGCGCCCCGCACCGCGCCGCCCGGCGCCGGGAACGCCAACGGCCCGGCCGGGAAGGGATGTTCCCTCCCGGCCGGGCCGGTCGCACAGGCGGCGTGGCGTCAGATCTCGCCGCGGAGCTTGGCCAGCGCCTCGGCGAGAATCGCCTCGCCGTCGGCGTCGCTGCGGCGCTCGCGCACATACGCGAGGTGGGTCTTGTACGGCTCGGTGCGCGGCGGGTCGGGCGGGCTGTCCCGGTCCTTGCCCGCCGGGAAACCACAGCGCTGGCAGTCCCAGGTGTCAGGAACCTGCGCGTCACCGGCGAAGCTGGGCTGCGTCTCGTGCCCGTTGGCGCACCAGAAGGAGATCCGGGTACGCGGCGCGGATTCGCCGCGCTCGGCCTCCCCCATCGGCCCCGCCCCGACCCGGCTTCCTCGGATCGCGTTGCCACTTGCCACGGTCGTAACTCCCTGCGTAATGGTGCTGCACAGCATCGCGCGGCAGCTGCGCTGCGGGCGCTCCGGTCTATGAAAGGCCCAACGCGCGCCCCGTGACGGGAGTTACCGCCCGATCCAGGACGCCGCCCCATGATAGGCCGCGCCCCCGACGGTATGTCAGCTGCCGAGCTTCATCAGGACACCGAGCACGACGATGCAGGCGAACCACAGGAGGCCCAACACGATGGTGATGCGGTCGAGGTTCCGCTCGGCGACGGAGGAGCCGCCGACGGAGGACTGCATACCGCCACCGAACATGTCGGACAGACCGCCGCCCTTCCCCTTGTGCATGAGCACCAGCATCATCAGCAGCAGGCTGAAGACGATGAGGGCGACCGAGAACCCGATGACCACGGCTGGACCAACTCTCTAGGACTGACGGACGGTGTCGAGGGCGCCGGTACGGGCCGCGGCACCACCACGACGGGCGATATCGTGCGGGGCCGGACCGCGCGCTGAGCGCCGGACCGGCCCCGACAGGGTACGACGGGCCGGGCCCGTCGTCATAGCTGCTACTGGTCGCGGAAGCGGACGATCTTCACGAACTCCTCGGAGTCCAGCGCCGCGCCGCCGACCAGCGCGCCGTCGACATCGGGCTGCGCCATGATCGCCGCGACGTTGCCGGACTTGACGGAACCGCCGTACTGGATGCGGACCTTGTCCGCCAGCTCCTGGCTGTACAGCTCGGCGAGGCGGCCGCGGATCGCACCGCAGACCTCCTGCGCGTCCTCGGGCGTGGCGACCTCGCCGGTGCCGATGGCCCAGACGGGCTCGTAGGCGATCACGATGGTCTCGGCCTGCTCGGCCGGGACGTCCTTGAGGGCGCCGTCGATCTGGGCGAGGGTGTGCGCGACCTGGTTTCCGGCCTTGCGGATGTCCAGGCCCTCACCGACGCAGAGGATCGGGGTGAGGCCGTGCTTGTACGCGGCCTTGACCTTGGCGTTGCAGATCTCCTCGTTCTCGCCGTGGTACTGGCGGCGCTCGCTGTGGCCGATCGCCACGTACGTGCACTTGAGCTTGGCGAGCATGGCGCCGGAGATCTCACCGGTGTAGGCGCCGGAGCCCTGCGCGGAGACGTCCTGGGCGCCGTACTTGATCTTCAGCTTGTCGCCGTCGACCAGGGTCTGCACCGAGCGGAGGTCGGTGAAGGGCGGCAGGACCGCGACCTCGACAGCGTCGTAGTCCTTGTCGGTGAGCGCGAAGGCGAGCTTCTGGACGTGGGCGATGGCCTCCAGGTGGTTGAGGTTCATCTTCCAGTTGCCCGCCATCAGCGGGGTACGAGCAGTCACGGTGGTTCAGTCCTCCAGAGCGGCGAGGCCGGGGAGCGTCTTGCCTTCGAGGTATTCGAGGCTGGCGCCGCCGCCGGTCGAAATGTGGCCAAAAGCATTCTCGTCGAAGCCGAGCTGACGGACCGCGGCGGCGCTGTCGCCACCGCCGACGACCGTGAAGGCGGACGAGTCCAGCAGTCCCTGCGCGACGGCCTGGGTGCCGCCCGCGTAATCGGGGTGTTCGAAGACGCCCATCGGGCCGTTCCAGAAGATGGTGGCCGCGTCGGCGAGCTTCGAGGCGTACAGCTCGCGGGTGCGGGGGCCGATGTCCAGGCCCTCCTGGTCCGCGGGGATGGCGTCGGCGGCGACCGTCTGCGGGTGCGCCGGGGCCTTGGTCTTCAGGTCGGGGAAGTCCGCGGAGACCAGCACGTCGACGGGGAGCACGAACTCCACGCCCTTGGCCGCGGCCCGTTCCAGGTACTCCTGGACGGCCGGGATCTGGTCCTTCTGCAGCAGCGAGATACCGACCTCGTGGCCCTGGGCGGCCAGGAAGGTGTACGCCATGCCGCCGCCGACGAGGATGCGGTCGGCGCGCTCCAGCAGGTGGTCGATGACGCCGAGCTTGTCGGAGACCTTCGCGCCGCCGAGCACCACGGCGTAGGGGCGCGCGACGTCCTCGGTGAGGCGCTTGAGGACGGCGACCTCGGTGGCGATCAGATCGCCCGCGGCGTGCGGGAGGCGCGCGGGGAGGTCGTAGACGGAGGCGTGCTTGCGGTGCACGGCGCCGAAACCGTCGCCGACGTAGAGGTCGGCCAGCTCCGCCAGCCGGTCCGCGAAGGCGCCGCGCTCCGCGTCGTCCTTGCTGGTCTCGCCGGGGTTGAAGCGCAGGTTCTCCAGCACGGCGACCTCGCCGTCGCCCAGCGCGGCAACGGTGGCGCGGGCGGAGTCGCCGACCGTGTCGGAGGCGAAGGCGACATCGCGGCCCAGCAGCTCGCTGAGGCGGGCGGCGGCGGGGGCCAGCGAGAAGGCCGGGTCCGGGGCGCCCTTGGGGCGGCCCAGGTGCGAGGCGACGATGACCTTGGCGCCGTTCTGGGCGAGCTTGGCGATCGTCGGCTGGACGGCGCGGATGCGGCCGTCGTCGGTGATGGTCGCGCCGTCGAGCGGCACGTTCAGGTCGGCGCGGACGAACACCCGCTTGCCCCCGACCCCGTCGGCGATGAGTTCGTCGATCGTCTTCATTGAGGAATGACTCCGTTGCATCAGATCAGCCATGGCTCGGGGCTCGTACGACGCGTCGTCGCGTCGTACGAGCCCCGACCGTACATCTCGGTGCGTGGGCGCCCATGGCACGGGGCACCCGCCGGCTCAGCCGGTGGAGATCAGAGCTTGCCGCCGACGAAGGTGGTCAGGTCCACCAGGCGGTTGGAGTAGCCCCACTCGTTGTCGTACCAGCCGATGACCTTGACGCTCTTGCCCTGGACCATGGTCAGGGAGGAGTCGAAGGTGCAGGACGCCGGCCAGTTGACGATGTCCGAGGAGACGATCGCGTCCTCGGTGTACTCCACGATGCCCTTGAGCTGGCCCTCGGACGCCTTCTGGAAGGCGGCGTTGACCTCGTCCTTGGTGACCTCGCGCTCCAGCTCGACGACGAGGTCGGTGACGGAGCCGGTGGGGACCGGCACGCGCATGGCGATGCCGTCCAGCTTGCCGGCCAGCTCCGGGATCACCAGCGCGGTGGCCTTGGCGGCACCGGTGGTGGTCGGGATGATGTTCTCCGCGGCAGCGCGGGCGCGGCGCAGGTCCTTGTGCGGGAAGTCGAGGATGCGCTGGTCGTTGGTGTAGGCGTGGACCGTGGTCATCAGGCCCTTGACGATGCCGAAGTTCTCCAGGAGAACCTTGGCCATCGGCGCCACACAGTTGGTGGTGCAGGAGGCGTTCGAGATGACGTGGTGCGCGGCCGGGTCGTACCGGTCCTGGTTGACGCCCATGACGACGGTGATGTCCTCGTCCTTGGCGGGCGCGGAGATCAGGACCTTCTTGGCGCCGGCGGCGAGGTGCTTGGCGGCGTCGGCCTTCTTGGTGAAGATGCCGGTGGACTCGACGACGATGTCGGCGCCCAGCTCGGCCCACGGGAGGTTGGCGGGGTCGCGCTCCGCCATGGTCTTGAACGTCTGGTTGCCGACCGTGATCGTGTCGTCGGTGTGGCTGACGTCCTGCTTGAGGCGGCCCAGGATGGTGTCGTACTTCAGCAGGTGGACCAGGGTGGCGTTGTCGGTCAGGTCGTTGACACCGACGATCTCGATGTCCGCACCCTGCTCCAGGAGCGCGCGGAAGTAGTTGCGACCAATGCGGCCGAATCCGTTGATGCCTACGCGGATCGTCACGAAACCGATCTCCTCGTTGGTGCGCCGGCAGCGATACCGGCGAGCTGTATGGGATGTCCCCGACCGACTTCGACCCTACCCCCAATGCGAGACATACGTGACATTGACATCGACCGCCACCGCACACTCACGCCCGGATGCGAAAAGCCCCCGGCATCACCTGGGATACCGGGGGCAAACCGCTTCTGACCTGCGACGGAACGGGATTCTGCGGGTTTTGTGAAGGGGTCAGCCGACCATGCCGTCGGCCAGCTCCTCGGTGAGATTCGACTCGGTGCCGGGGATACCGAGGTCCTGTGCGCGCTTGTCGGCCATCGCCAGCAGACGGCGGATCCGGCCGGCCACCGCGTCCTTGGTGAGCGGCGGGTCGGCGAGGGCACCCAGCTCCTCCAGGGACGCCTGCTTGTGCTCCATCCGCAGCCGTCCGGCCGCCGCGAGGTGCTCGGGGACCTCCTCGCCGAGGATCTCCAGGGCCCGCTGGACCCGGGCTCCGGCGGCGACCGCGGCGCGGGCCGAGCGGCGGAGGTTGGCGTCGTCGAAGTTGGCGAGGCGGTTGGCGGTGGCCCGCACCTCGCGGCGCATCCGGCGCTCCTCCCACGCCAGCACCGATTCATGGGCGCCGAGCCGGGTCAGCAGGGCGCCGATCGCGTCGCCGTCCCGGACGACGACGCGGTCCACGCCGCGGACCTCGCGCGCCTTGGCGCCGATGCCCAGCCGCCGGGCCGCGCCGACCAGCGCGAGCGCCGCCTCGGGGCCGGGGCAGGTGACCTCCAGCGACGAGGAACGGCCCGGCTCGGTCAGCGAACCGTGGGCGAGGAAGGCGCCGCGCCAGGCCGCCTCGGCGTCACAGGTCGCGCCGGACACCACCTGCGGGGGCAGCCCGCGGATCGGGCGGCCGCGGCCGTCGACCAGGCCGGTCTGGCGGGCCAGCTGGTCACCGCCCGCCACCACCCGTACGACGTACCGGCTGCCGCGCCGCAGCCCTCCGGGGGCCATCACCACCAGGTCGGAGGAGTGCCCAAAGATCTCCAGGATGTCCTTGCGGAGCCGCCGGGCGGCGATGCCGGTGTCCAGCTCCGCCTCGATCACGATGCGCCCGCTCACCAGGTGCAGACCGCCCGCGAACCGCAGGATCGACGAGACCTCCGACTTCCGGCAGCAGGTCCGGGTGACGGGGAGCCGGGAGATTTCATCCTTCACCGCTGCCGTCATCGCCATGGGCCGATCCTTCCATGCATCCGAAAAATACGGTCGTACGCGGCGGCCAGCAGCTCGGGGTCGTGCCGGTCCGGGGCGCCGCCCGCCGGGCGGGCGGCGTCGCCCCGGGCGGCGACCTCGGCCAGCTCGACCTCGCTGCCGACGAGCTGCTTGGCGGCAGTCGTCAGACCTTCGATGTCGGGCACGGCGTCCCGGTCGGCCAGCACCACGTCGAAGGCGAGTTTAGGGGCGTGTCGGGCCAAAACCTCCAAATGACGCTGCGGGGAGAAGCCATCGGTTTCGCCGGGTTGCGGTGCGAGGTTGAGCGAGAGGACCTTGCGCGCCTTGGTCTCCTCCAGCGCCTCGCGCAGCTCCGGCACCAGCAGATGCGGGATGACGGAGGAGAACCACGAGCCCGGCCCCAGCACCACCCAGTCGGCGTCGCGCACCGCGGCGACCACCTCCGGGACGGCGGGCGGGGCCTCGGGCACGACGTGGACGGACTGCACCTCGCCGCGGGTGAGCGCGACGGTGGCCTGCCCGCGGACGGTCGTGATCTCCTCGGGCCGCTCCTCGTCGTGGCCGCGGACCTGGGCCTGCAGCTCCAGGGGGACCGCGGACATGGGCAGCACCCGGCCGTGCGCGCCGAGCAGCTTGCCGACCAGGTCGAGCGCCTGGACGTGATCGCCCAGCTGTTCCCACAGGGCGACGATGAGGAGGTTGCCGACGGCGTGGTCGTGCAGCTCGCCGCCGCTCTGGAAGCGGTGCTGGATGACGCGCGCCCAGGTCTGGCCCCAGTCGTCGTCCCCGCACAGCGCGGCCAGCGCCTTGCGCAGATCACCGGGGGGCAGTACGCCCAGCTCGTCGCGGAGGCGGCCGCTGGAGCCGCCGTCGTCGGCGACGGTGACGACGGCCGTCAGATCGCCGGTGATCCGGCGCAGCGCGGCCAGCGAGGCGGACAGGCCCATGCCGCCGCCGAGCGCCACCACCTTGGGCGTGCCCTTGTGCGGGCGGGCGCCGGGGACCAGCTTGCGGACCCGGCGCAGCCGCAGGGCGCGGCCGGTCACTCGCGCCCCATGTCGCGGTGGACGGTGACGGTTTCCACCCCTTCGCCCACGAGCCGCCGGGCGAGCTTCTCGGACATCGCCACGGAGCGGTGCTTGCCGCCCGTACAGCCGACGGCGATGGTGACGTAGCGCTTGCCCTCGCGGCGGTAGCCCTCGGCGACGATGCGGAGCAGGTCGGCGTAGCCGTCGAGGAACTCCTTGGTGCCGGGCTGGTCGAAGACGTAGTCGGAGACCTCTTCGCTCAGACCGGTGAAGGGGCGCAGCTCGGGGACCCAGTGCGGGTTGGGGATGAAACGGCAGTCGATGACCATGTCGGCGTCGACCGGCAGGCCGTACTTGAAGCCGAAGGACATGACCGTGGCGCGCAGCTCGGGAACCTCCTCACCGGCGAACTGGGCGTCCATCTTGGCGCGCAGCTCGTGGACGTTGAGGCTGGAGGTGTCGATCACGAGGTCGGCGTCGCCGCGCAGTTCGCGCAGCAGGTCGCGTTCGGCGGCGATGCCGTCGACGATCCGGCCGTCGCCCTGGAGGGGGTGCGGGCGGCGTACCGATTCGAAGCGGCGGACCAGCGCCTCGTCGGAAGATTCCAGGAACACGATGCGGCGCTTGACGTTCTGGGCGTCGAGCGTGGCGAGGGATTCCTTGAGGTTGTCGAAGAAGCGGCGGCCGCGGACGTCGACGACGACGGCGATCTTGGCGACGTTCCCCTGGGAACGGGCGCCGAGGTCGACCATCGGGGGGATCAGCTCGGGCGGAATGTTGTCGACGACGAACCAGCCGAGGTCCTCCAGGCATTTGGCCGCGGTGGAACGGCCGGCGCCGGACATGCCGGAGATGATCACCAGCTCGGGGATGGCGGCGCTCTCTCCCTGGTCGGACTCGCGCATCGTGCCCGTACTCACCTGTACACCGTCTTTCTCGGATGTCGCGGTTTCGTGCGTGTGGTGCGGTGTGCTCATCTGTCCCGCCCCCGTTCCGATGACAACGCGGCCGGAGCGGCCCCGTCATCCTCAATGATCTCTCCTGTGGCGGTGTTCACGGCGGGTCCGGCGGGTGTCGCACCGGCCAGGGAGGCGAGCACCGATTCGGCGGTCTTCCGGCCGACGCCGGGGACCTCGCAGAGCTCATCGACCGTGGCCGCCCGGAGCTTCTTGAGCGACCCGAAGTGCTTGAGCAGCGCCTGACGACGGCTCTCGCCCAGCCCGGCCACGGCGTCCAGCGGCGAGGACTTCAGCCGTTTGCCGCGCTTGGTGCGCTGATAGCGGATGGCGAAGCGGTGAGCCTCGTCGCGGACGCGCTGGAGGAGGTAGAGCCCTTCGCTGGAGCGCGGCAGGACGACCGGGTCGTCCTCCTCGGGCAGCCAGACCTCTTCCAGGCGCTTGGCCAGACCGCAGACGGCGACGTCGTCGATGCCCAGCTCGTCCAGGGCGCGGCGGGCGGCGGCGACCTGCGGGGCGCCGCCGTCGACGACGACGAGCTGCGGCGGGTAGGCGAACCGCTTGGGGCGGCCCTCCTCGTCCGTGGGGTGCCCGGCCATCGGGTCCGGCTCCGGGGACGCCGCCTCGGCGCGCTCGGCGGCACCGGCCTCGCCGTCGCCGCCGGCGGGCGCGGCGGGCTCCTCCGTCCACTCCCCCGATTTCTGCTTTTCCTGGAGGTAGCGCTTGAAGCGGCGGCCGATGACCTCGTGCATGGAGCGGACGTCGTCCTGGCCCTCGAAGCCCTTGATCTGGAAGCGGCGGTACTCGCTCTTACGGGCGAGACCGTCCTCGAAGACCACCATCGACGCGACGACGTCATCGCCCTGGAGGTGGGAGATGTCGAAGCACTCGATGCGCAGCGGCACCGCGTCCAGGCCGAGGGCCTCGGCGATCTCCTCCAGGGCGCGGGAGCGGGTGGTCAGGTCGGAGGCGCGCTTGGTCTTGTGGAGCGCCAGGGCCTGCTGGGCGTTGCGGCCGACGGTGGCCATCAGGTCCTTCTTGTCGCCGCGCTGCGGGATGCGCAGCGAGACCTGGGAGCCGCGGCGCTCGGAGAGCCACTGCTGGACCGGCTCGACGAGCTCGGGCAGCGCGGGGACCAGCACCTCCTTGGGGACCGCGTCGCCGCGCTCCTCGCCGTAGAGCTGCTGGAGGGCGTGCTCGACGAGACCGGCGGTGGTGACGGCCTCGACCTTGTCGGTGACCCAGCCGCGCTGGCCGCGGACCCGGCCGCCGCGGACGTGGAAGATCTGGACGGCGGCCTCCAGTTCGTCCTCGGCGACGGCGATGAGGTCGGCGTCGGTGGCGTCGGCGAGCACCACGGCGCTCTTCTCCATGGCCCGCTTGAGCGCCCCTATGTCGTCCCGCAGGCGGGCGGCGCGCTCGTACTCCATCTCCTCGGCGGCGTCCTGCATGGCGCGCTCCAGGCGGCGGAGGTAGGCGCCGGTGCGGCCGGTCATGAAGTCGCAGAAGTCCTCGGCGAGTTCGCGGTGCTCCTCGGGGGAGATACGGCCGACGCACGGCGCCGAGCACTTGCCGATGTAGCCGAGCAGACAGGGGCGGCCGATCTGCGCGGAGCGTTTGAAGACGCCCGCGGAGCAGGTGCGGACGGGGAAGACGCGGAGCATCAGGTCGACGGTCTCGCGGATGGCCCAGGCGTGGCCGTAGGGGCCGAAGTAGCGGACGCCCTTCTTCTTGGCGCCGCGCATCACCTGGACGCGGGGGAACTCCTCGTTGAGGGTCACCGCGAGATACGGATAGCTCTTGTCGTCGCGGTACTTGACGTTGAAACGCGGGTCGAATTCCTTGATCCAGCTGTATTCGAGCTGAAGGGCCTCGACCTCGGTGGAGACGACGGTCCACTCCACGGAGGCGGCGGTGGTGACCATCGTGCGGGTACGGGGGTGGAGACCGGCCAGGTCCTGGAAGTAGTTGGCCAGGCGCTGGCGCAGGCTCTTGGCCTTGCCGACGTAGATGACACGGCCGTGCTCGTCGCGGAACTTATAGACCCCCGGCGAGTCGGGGATCTGTCCCGGCTTGGGTCGGTAGCTGCTGGGGTCTGCCATGACCACCACCCTACTGACCGCCACTGACAATCCGCGGGCCCGTGCGGAGCGGGACGGGCCCGCGGTGACAGGGTCCGGGAGCGGGGTCGCGGACTTGGTGTTCCCGGTCCATGGCCTCTGCACGGGCCCGGGGCGGCCCGCCCGCCGCGGGGAGACGGACGGGCGGGCGCCCGGTCAGCGGCGGCGCAGGCGGCGGACCGCGGTGGTGCCGGTCAGGCCCAACGCGACCAGGGCGGCGGCAGCGGCGACGGCCGAGGCGGCGGCCACCGGGACGTCGCCGTCGGCCGAGGCGACGGCAGTGGCGGCCACGGGATGCTCGCCGGGGCCCGCGGCCCGCTTCGCCGCGGGGGCGCCGTAGCCGCCGGCCTCGCCGCGCCGGTCGTAGGCGGAGCCGGGGAGCTTGTCGCCGTACGCCTTCGCGACCCTTTCCCGGTAGGCGGCGACGGTGGTGCCACCGGGGCCGACGGCCTTGCGGGCCTCGGCGTCGAGCGGTCGGATGCGGTCGCCCTGCTGGACGTACCAGGCGTTGATCTGCGGTTCATGGAAGACGGTGCCCCCGGCGGCGAGGCGGGACCCGGCGGCGACGGCGCGGGTCTCATCGTCGCCGGTGGCGATGTTGACGACCTTCCAGGAGCCGCCGCGGCGGACCGTCCACACCGAGGCGGTGCGGCCGTCGGAGGCGACGGCCCTGGTGGCGAGGAACTCCAGTCCGGCCACGGGGGCGCCTGGCGTCCCGCGGACGAAGTCCGGGGACAGCCCGTAGACGGGGACGGTACGGCCGTCGACGCGCGGGGTGGCCTGCGCCGGGGTCAGCGTCCCGTCGTGGGCGAAGAACCGGGCGAGGGTGGCGAGCGTTTCGGGCCCGGCGGCGGCACGGTGGGCGGCGGCGACGCTCGCGCGGGGCGGCGCCTCCGGGGCCGCGGGGTGCCCGGCGGCCGAGGCCCCCTGGGCGGCGAGGCCGATGAGCGAGGTGGCGAGCGCGCCGGTGGCGACGGCCCGGACGGCGGTGCGCCGTGTCATGGCCTCAGGCTCCTATCCGGTAGAGGGAGTGGGTCCAGGAGAAGTCGTTTCCGTTGACGTAGTAGCCGTAATCGCCCCAGTTGTAGCGATTGTTGGACGGCCAGGGATCGCCCCAGCGCACCCAGCCGCGATCGGCGTCGTACCCGTAGAGGACATGCATGTGGCCGCCGCCGGAGGCCCATTGGATACGGGTCTCGACGGGGCGCCGGGCGTCGATCTCGCCGCGGACGGTGGCGTACGTGAGGTAGCCGCTGACGTACGAGCCGGGGTTGAGGCCCATCCAGTCGAAGGCGTTCTGCACGTTGCCCAGGGTGGCCTGGTCGTTGGGGCAGTCGGTGTTCTGGGGGCGCTGGAAGGCGGCGTTGCAGAACTGGTTCTGGCTGTAGCCGCGGCCGTACCAGGCGGCGATGGTGTTGCCGGAACCGGCCCAGCACCAGTTGCTGTTCTCCTGGGCCTGCATGGCGATGTCCAGGCTGTTCGCGGTGGCGTGCGGGGCGGACGTACGGGGTGCGGCGGGCGCCGCGGTGGCGGAGGCGGCAGGCAGGGCGGTCAGCGCGGCCACGGCGAGCGCGGCGGCCGACAGCCGTCTGCGGCGTACGGTGCGGGGGCGGGGCATGGCGTTCCTCCCGAACAGGACGGTGGGGTGTGGAGGAGCGCATCCGGATGCTGCGAAGGAGCATCGGGTGTTGTCGCAGGCAGGTCAACACGCTTCAATGCGGGGTGACATGGGGGTGTGGACGGACGGGCCCGGATGTGAACGACCGGTGCCCGGCGTACTGCAGTGAACTCGCGGGCAGGGCGCGCGCCGTGCGATCCGGTAGTGAACGTTCACCCGCGCGCCGGAGGTTGAGAGATGGCACGGAACACTCCCGAGGCGGCCGAGCTGACGCAATTGCTGAAGACCGGCCCCTTCCACCTGGCGTTGCGCAGCGCGCTGAGCGTCCGCGGCCTGGCCCTCAACCGGGTGCAGCACAAGCTGGCGCAGCGCGGCATCAAGGTGGGGGTGACGAGCCTCAGCTACTGGCAACAGGGCGCGCGACGCCCGCAGCGCCCCGAGTCGCTGCGGGCGGTGCGGGCCCTGGAGGAGGTGCTGGAGCTGCCGGAGCGGTCGCTGCACCGGTTGCTGGTGCCGGAGAGCGGCACCCGGGCGGACGGCGACCGCCCGTCGGCGCGCTCGTACCGGGCGCTGGTGGAGCCCGCCGACGCGCTCCAGCAGCTCTTCACCGAGCTGGAGACGCCCGCCGACGACGGACTGCACACCGTGGGGCACCACGAGCGGGTGCGCATCGGTCCCCGGCGGGAGCTGAACGCACGCGAATCGGTCCAGGTGGTCCGGGCGCACCGGGACGGCGTGGACCGCTATGTGGCCATCCACCGCGGTGATGTGGGCTGCGATCCGTCCCGGGTGACGGTCCGGGCGGCGGAGAACTGCCGCCTGGGGCGGGTGCGCGGTGACGCCGAGGCAGGAGTGGTGGTCGCGGAGCTGCTGTTCGACACGCGGCTGCGCGCCGGGGACACGCATGTTTTCGGCTACGTCTTCGAGGACGGCACCGCCGGCCCCAGTGCCGAGTACTTCCGTGGCTTCCGCTTCGCCGGAGGTCAGTACGTCCTCCAGGTGCGCTTCGACGAGACGGCGCTCCCGGTGCGGTGCCGTCGCTTCACCCAGTCGTCGGCGGGCGCCCCGCGCGGCGGCCGCCAGGAGCTGACGCTGAGCGGCCGCCACCGCGCCGTGCACCTGGTGGAGCAGGGCGTACGGCCCGGGATCGTGGGGATCGTGTGGGACTGGGGGTGACGGGCGGCGAGGCGGGCCCGTAGCCCGTATCCGGCGCCCCGGGGCGCGTCGTGGGCGGCACGCGCCGGGGCGTGAGCCACCGGGCTGTGCGCCCCCAGCGGCCGGGGCGCGGGCGGTCGGCTCGCGCGCCCCCACGCCAGGGCCGCACGCCCTCGCCCCAGGGCGCCCCGGTCTCAGCCCGCGATCAGCTTGCCGCCCTTGTTCTTGATCGGGACCTCCGGCAGCGGCTTGGTGGCCGGGCCCTGGAGCACCTGGCCGTTGGTGACGTCGAAGCGGCTGCCGTGGCAGGAGCAGTCGCCCTCCTCCTTCGTCACCTCGGTGAGCACGCACCCGGCGTGGGTGCAGGTGGCGCTGAAGCACTTGAACGTGCCCTTGGACGGCTGCGAGACCACCAGCCGGTCCTCGCGGTAGAGCTTCGCACCGCCGACCGGGACCTCGGCGGCGGCCCCCAGCTCGACCGGCTCGGTGGGCACGCCGGAGTCCGGGCCCGAGCCGCCGGAGCACGCCGCCACCCCGAAGCCCGCGGCGCCCACCAGCGCGGCGCCACGCAGGACGGTTCGGCGGGCGGGTGGCTGGCTCATGGCTGCTCCAGAGGGGTCACGGGGTCGGCGTCTACCGGGGTCCGACCTTACCGGCACCCCCGCGCCGCCTCCCGCCCGGCCACATCAGGCGGACCCGGGCGCCAGGTGGATCTTGCGGCAGGTGCCCGCGCGGAAGCGGCGTACCGCCTCGTCGGCGTCGTCGAGCGGCAGGACGTCGCTGACCAGCGGGTCGAGGTCCAGTCCGGCGGCCAGCACATCGATGGCGGGCCGGAAGCTGTGGTGCACCGCCATCGAGCCGAGGATGTCGATCTCGTGGTGGTAGACGCGGTACGGCGAGAACGACGCGGTGCGGGCCGGGTCGGCGACGCCGAACTGGAGGAACGTGCCGCCGCGCCGCACCCGGCCGAGGCCGTCCTCGATGGCCGCGACGACGCCGGTGGCGTCGATGACCACCTCGAACCCGGGCGCGCGCCTCAGGGCACCCGCGTCGGTCACGGCCGCATCGACGCCGAACGACTCGGCGAAGGCCAGCCGGTCCGCGTTGACGTCCACCACCGACACCGAGGCGGCACCGGCGGTCCGGACGAGCGCGGCCATCATCAGGCCCATCGTTCCGGCGCCGTAGATCAGATAGTGCTCCCCGGGGCGGCGGGGCAGCCGGTTGAGGCCGTGCACCGCGCAGGACAGCGGTTCGACGAGCCCGGCGGCGGCCGCCGAGAGCCCGTCGGGCAGCGCGTACGCGCAGCTCGCGGGAACCGTGACCAGTTCGGCGAAGCCGCCGTCGCGGGTGACGCCGACCGCGCGGTAGTCGGCGCAGAGGTTGCCGCGGCCGATCCGGCAGTAATGGCAGCTGCCGCACGGCATGTTGGGGTCGACCGCGACCCGGGTGCCGACGGCCGGGGCGGTCACCCCCTCACCCCACGCGACGATCTCGCCGGTCAGTTCGTGCCCAGGGATCAACGGGTAGCGCGCTGCGGGCAGTTCGCCGTCGAGCAGATGCATGTCCGTACCGCACAGCCCGCAGGACGCGACGCGCACCAGTACCTCACCGGCCCCCGGGCGGGGATCGGGCACCTCGGTGACGGCGATGCCGTCGAGGGTTCCCGGTTCGGTGACCACAAGAGCGCGCATCAGCGCCTCCTCACGACGTCGTGCGGGTTCGGTGTCCGGAAGGTAGCCCGCGCGTAAACGCTTGCGCAAGCGTTTACGCGCGGGGCCGGGGCGGCTACGGTGGGCGGGCGCACGGCCCCAACTCCCGTGCCGACGCCTCGTTTCCGCGGCGTACACCCTGGCTTCCACCGCACGCGACGACGGGCGACCGCACCGACCGGCCGGGGCCGTCCCGGCTTCGCACCCGGAGCCCGTCCGGAGCCGGACCCGTAAGGGGCGCCCGGGGCCCGGCCGCGCGCCCCCTCCGGTCCCGTACGGGACCGGCCGCACCAGGACCGCCGCGGCACCCGGCCGCGGCGCCGCACGCTCGGAAGGAAGAGCCGATGACGACGATGGTGGACGTGGCACGGCACGCGGGGGTCTCCGTCGCCACGGTGTCGCACGTCCTCAACGACACCCGCCCGGTGCGCGAGGCCACCCGCGCCGCGGTGCTCCGCGCCATCGACGCGCTCGGCTACACCCACAACACCCTGGCCCGTTCGCTGGTGACCTCGCGGACCCGCTCCATCGGGCTGGCGGTCTCCGCGATCAGCAATCCGTACTTCACCGAGATCCTCCAGGGCGTCGAGGCGGGCGCGCTGGCGGCGGGGTACGGCCTGTTGCTCGCCGATCCGCACGACGACCCCGGCCACGAACGGAAGGTCGTCCAGCTGCTGCACGAGCGGCGGGTCGACGGCCTGATCGTCGCGCCGTCCGCCGAACCGTCGGAGATGGTCGGCTATCTGGCCCGCCGGTCCGTGCCCACCGTCTTCCTGGACCGGCTGGTCGGCGACGGACACGATCAGGTGTGCGCGGACAACACGGCGTCCATGCGGCAACTCGTCGAACATCTCGCCGATCTGGGGCACACCCGCATCGGGCTGATCGCCGGGCTGCCCGGGCTGAGCACCACCACCGAACGCGTCGCGGGATACCGCGCGGGGCTGCGCTCGCGCGGGCTGCCCCACGACCCCGGGCTGCTGGCGGGCGGCAACTCCGAGGCGGCGGGCGCCGAGGCCGCCACCCATCAGGTGCTGGCCGCCGACCGACCACCGACCGCCCTGGTCACCGCCAACAACGCGATGACCATCGGCGCCCTGCGCGCCCTGGGCACCCGTGGTCTGCGGGTCCCGGACGACGTGGCGCTGGCCTGCTTCGACGACTTCTCCTGGGCCGATCTGTTCACCCCCCGGCTGACCGCCGTCGCCCAGCCCGGCAGGGAGATCGGGGCGACGGCGGTCCGGCTGCTGCTGGACCGGCTGGCCGGTCCGGACCGGGCGCCGCGCACGGTGCGCCTGCCGTGCACGCTGGTGCACCGCACCTCGTGCGGCTGCCCCGAACTCCCCCACGGCGCCGTCGCCGCCCGGCCGGGCGCGGCACCGCCGACCGACCCGGCCACCGAGGAAAGGAACACCCCGTGATCGTTGTCGCCGGTGAGGCACTGATCGACCTCGTCCCCGGTCCGCGAGGCGGTCCCGCGGAGGACGGGCTGCCCGCGCTGCTGCCCCGGCGCGGCGGCGGCCCGTACAACACCGCCGTCGCCCTGGGACGCCTCGGCTCCACGGTCGGCTTCTGCTCGCGGATCTCCCGGGACGCGTTCGGGACCTCGCTCCTCGGCGGTCTGTACGCGGCCGGGGTGGACGCCATGCTGGTGCAGCGGGGCGACGAGCCGACGACGCTCGCCGTGGCGGACATCGGTCCCGACGGTTCGGCGGGCTACGGCTTCTACACCGGGGGCGCCGCCGACCGCCTGTTCACCGTGCCGGACGCGCTGCCCCCGTCGGTGCGCGCGCTCTCCTTCGGCACCTGTTCGCTGGTGCTGGAGCCGGGCGCGACGGCGTACGAGACGCTGCTGCGCCGCGAGGCCGGGCGCGGGGTGTTCACCGCGCTGGACCCGAACATCCGGCCCGGTCTGATCCCCGATCCCGCCGCCTACCGCGCCCGGTTCCGCTCCTGGCTCCCGCACGTGACGCTGCTGAAGCTGTCGGAGGAGGACGCGCGGTGGCTCGCGGACGCCGGGCCGGAGCACGCGGACGGCGACGGGTCCGTGGAGTCCGCGGTCCTGGAGTGGCTGGCCGCCGGGCCCGCCGCGGTGGTGCTGACCCGTGGCGCCGACGGGCTGACGGTGTGGACGCGGGACGGCTCCGCGGTGTCGGTGCCCGGTGTGCGGGTCCCGGTGGTGGACACCATCGGCGCGGGCGACACCGTCAATGCGGCGCTGCTGCACCGGCTCGGCGTCCACGACGCGCTCTCGCGCCCGGCGGTGACCATGCTCGACGCGGGCGACTGGCGCGACATCCTCACCTTCGCGGCCCGCGCGGCCGCCTTCACCTGCGCCCGCGCGGGGGCACAGCCGCCGTGGGCGGCGGAGTTGGACGGGTAGGGCGTCGACCACGTGCGGCCCTCGGCCGTACGGGGCGGCGGCGCGGCTCATGTGCCCGCTGGGTGCGGCGGCCCTCGCCCGGCCCGGAGATACGCAGCGGGCCGCCGCCCCTGCCGCTCCGGGGAGCGGGCGAGGGCGGCGGCCCGGGTGCCGACGAGGTGTCAGGAGGCCCGGCGGGCCCTGACGGACGTCTTTTTCGCGGCGGTCTTCTTCGCCGCGGTCTTCTTGGCGGCGGCCTTGGTGGCCGTGGGGGCGGTCTTCTTCGCCGTCGCCTTCCTCGCCGGTTTCACCGCCGCGGGGGCGCCCGAGGTGGCGGCGTCGCTGACCCGGTCGCCGAGGATCTCCCGCAGGAACTTGCCGGTGTGGCTGGCCGGGACCGAGGCGATCTGCTCGGGGTTGCCCTCGGCGACGATCACGCCGCCGCCGTTGCCGCCCTCGGGGCCCATGTCGACGACCCAGTCGGCCGTCTTGATCACATCGAGGTTGTGCTCGATGACGATGACCGTGTTGCCCTTGTCGACCAGCCCGGACAGCACCGTGATCAGCTTGCTGATGTCGTCGAAGTGCAGCCCGGTGGTGGGCTCGTCCAGGACGTAGACCGTACGGCCCGTGGACCGCTTCTGGAGTTCGCTGGCCAGCTTGACGCGCTGCGCCTCACCGCCGGAGAGGGTCGGCGCGGACTGGCCGAGGCGGACATAGCCCAGCCCGACGTCGTGCAGCGTCCTGAGGTGACGGGCGATGGCCGGCACCGCCTCGAAGAAGGCCAGCGCCTCCTCGATGGGCATGTCCAGCACCTCAGCGATGGACTTGCCCTTGTAGTGCACCTCCAGCGTCTCGCGGTTGTAGCGCGCGCCGTGGCAGACCTCGCACGGCACGTACACATCCGGCAGGAAGTTCATCTCGATCTTGATGGTGCCGTCGCCCGAGCAGTTCTCGCAGCGGCCGCCCTTGACGTTGAAGGAGAAACGCCCCGGCAGATAGCCGCGGACCTTCGCCTCCATCGTCTCCGCGAACAGCTTGCGGATGTTGTCGAAGACGCCGGTGTACGTCGCGGGGTTGGAGCGCGGCGTACGGCCGATGGGCGACTGGTCGACGTGGACCACCTTGTCGACGAGGTCGTCGCCGTCCACCCGGGTGTGCCGTCCGGGCACCGTCTTGGCGCCGTTCAGCTCGCGCGCCAGGTGGGTGTAGAGGATGTCGTTGACCAGCGTGGACTTACCGGATCCGGAGACACCGGTGACGGCGGTCAGCACGCCCAACGGGAACGAGGCGTCGATGTCGCGGAGGTTGTTCTCCTTGGCACCGTGCACCGTCAGCTGCCGGGCGGGGTCGACGGGGCGCCGGATCTCCGGTGTCGCGATGGCCCGGCGGCCGGAGAGGTACTGGCCGGTGATCGACTCCTTGTTGGTCAGCAGCTCCTTCATGGGGCCGCTGTGCACGACCTTGCCGCCGTGCTCACCGGCGCCGGGGCCGATGTCCACGACCCAGTCGGCGACCTTGATGGTGTCCTCGTCGTGCTCAACGACGATCAGGGTGTTACCCATGTCGCGCAGCCGCACCAGCGTCTCGATCAGCCGGTGGTTGTCGCGCTGGTGGAGGCCGATCGACGGTTCGTCGAGGACGTAGAGGACGCCGACCAGACCGGAGCCGATCTGGGTGGCGAGCCGGATGCGCTGGGCCTCGCCGCCGGAGAGGGTGCCCGCGGCGCGGTTGAGCGAGAGGTAGTCCAGACCGACGTCGACCAAGAACTTCAGTCGCTCGTTGACCTCCTTGAGGACCCGCTCGGCGATCTTCTTCTCGCGGGCGTTGAGCGTCATCTCGCGCAGGAAGTCGGCGCAGTCGCTGATCGACATGGCCGCGACCTCGGCGATCGACCTCCCCTGCACGGTGACCGCGAGGACGATCGGCTTCAGCCGGGTGCCCTCACACGTCGGGCAGGGCACCTCGCGCATATAGCCTTCGAAGCGCTCGCGGCTGCTGTCGCTCTCCGCCTCGCTGTGACGCCGCTTGACGAACGGCACGGCGCCCTCGAACGGCGTGGTGTAGGCGCGCTCGCGGCCGTAGCGATTGCGGTAGCGGACCTCGATCTGCGTGCGGTGGCCGTTGAGCAGGGCCTTCCTGGCGCGCTGCGGGAGCCCGGCCCACGGAATGTCCGTACGGAAGCCGAGGGCGTCGGCGAGGGCGCCGACCAGGCGGCCGAAGTACTCCTTGGTGTGGCCGTGCGACCAGGGGTGGATGGCGCCCTCGTCGAGCGAGCGCTCCTCGTCGGGGACGATCAGCTCCGGGTCGACCTCCATACGGGTGCCGATGCCGGTGCAGTCCGGGCAGGCGCCGAAGGGGGAGTTGAAGGAGAAGGAGCGGGGCTCCAGCTCCTCGAACGAGAGGTCGTCGTAGGCGCAGTAGAGATGCTCGGAGTACATCCGCTCACGCTGCGGATCGTCGGGCTCCAGGTCGACGAAGTCGAGGATGACCATGCCGCCGGAGAGCCCGAGGGCGGTCTCGACGGAGTCGGTCAGCCGGCGCTTGGCGGAATCCTTCACCGTCAGGCGGTCGACGACCACCTCGATGGTGTGCTTCTCCTGCTTCTTCAGCTTCGGCGGCTCGGCGAGATGGATCGTCTCGCCGTCGACCCGCGCCCGGCTGTACCCCTTGGTCTGGAGGTCGGTGAAGAGGTCGACGAACTCGCCCTTGCGCTCCCGCACCAGCGGCGAGAGCACCTGGAAGCGGCTGCCCTCGGGCAGCTCCAGCACCTTGTCGACGATGGCCTGGGGCGACTGCCGGGCGATCGGACGGCCGCACTCGGGGCAGTGCGGTTTACCGATCCGGGCGAAGAGGAGGCGGAGGTAGTCGTAGACCTCGGTGATGGTGCCGACCGTCGAGCGCGGGTTACGGGAGGTCGACTTCTGGTCGATGGAGACCGCGGGCGACAGGCCCTCGATGAAGTCCACATCGGGCTTGTCCATCTGCCCGAGGAACTGCCGGGCGTACGAGGACAGCGACTCGACGTAGCGCCGCTGCCCCTCGGCGAAGATCGTGTCGAAGGCGAGCGAGGACTTGCCCGACCCGGAGAGCCCCGTGAAGACGATGAGGGAGTCGCGGGGGAGGTCGAGCGAGACGTTGCGGAGATTGTGCTCGCGAGCGCCACGGACGATGAGACGGTCGGCCACGCCGGTCGGCACCTTTCTGGAGTGGGCGGGGAGCCGCGATACCGCGTCCGCCGCTCGGTGATGAGCAGAGGCGGCGGTGCGGAGCGGAACCCCTTCCCAAGGGTATGGGGACCGCCACGGCACTGTCTGAGTGATGCCACACACGAGCCTATAGCACGCGCATTCGAATTCTGGTCGTCGTTGCCCTGCTTCACTCGAACGTGTGGCGGCGCCGGATCCTTCCCGATCACCGCCGCTCCCCACCCCGCCCGCACCCGCGCAGGTCAGCCGGGCCGCCGCTCCCGGCCGAGCACCGGCAGGGCCCGTTCCAGCGCGTCGAAGGTGCGCTCCAGCACCGCCGCCTGCTCAACGGCGACCACCTCCGCGGGGTCACCATCGAGCTGCCGCCGCGCCGCCGTCGCATACGCGGCCCGCCACCCGGCGACGATCAGCGCGGCCGCGAGCCGGGGCTCCGGATCACCCGGCGCCGCGCCGGTGGCCCGGCCCAGCTCCGCCGCGAGCAGTTCCTCCAGCTCCTCCAGGACCTCGCGCCCCCGGGCCCGCAGCGCGGGCGAGTCGAGCACCGTACGCCAGAAGTTCCCGAACCCCTCCCCCACCTTCGTCAGCGGATGCCCGGACGCCACCAGCCCGGTCGCGAGCCGCCGCAGCGCGGCGAGCGGCACCTCGCCCGGCCCCCGGTCGCGTACCGCGCGGACGAGCATTTCGGCGACCTCCGGGACGCGGTCGAGGAAGAGGTCCTCCTTGCGCGGGAAGTAGTTGAAGACCGTCATTGCGGAGACCTCGGCGGCGCGGGCCACCTCGGCGACGGTGACCTGTTCGAAGCCGCGCTCGATGAAGAGCCGGGTCGCCTCGCCGGAGATCCGCTGCCGCGTCCGCCGCTTCTTGCGTTCCCGCAGCGTGAGACCCGCCTCCTCCGGGTCCACGTCGGCCGCTCCGCTCTCGCGTCCGACCCCCGCACCGGCCCGGTCCGCTGCTTCCTTCGCACTCATACGCAATATTTTACCCGGCATATTTTTTTAGTCACTACACTCTCGCCTCGGCGACAGCGACACGGACAGGGATGGGACATGCGTATGGACACCACAGCGGGCACCGGACCGGACACGGAGGTGGAGGTCGTCGTGGCGGGCGGCGGGCCGGTGGGACTGATGCTGGCCTGCGAACTCGCGCTGCCGAAGGTCGGCGTCGTCGTCCTGGAACGGCTGACGGAGGTGGACGCCACCATCAAGGCCGGGGCGATCAACACACCGACCGCGGAATCCCTCTACCGGCGCGGTCTGCTGCCCGCCTTGGAGGAGGTGCAGCGCGAGGCCCTGGAGCGGTTCGCGTCGTTCCTGCGGCAGCGGGAGGCGGCGGGGGCCGACGGCGTCGCGCAACCGCCGCGCTTCGCCGGGCACTTCGCGGGAATCATGCTCCGCGGCGACCTTCTGGACGCCGACGATCCGGACTTCCACGCCGCCGGTCCCGCCGACGACGTCGGGCTCGTCCCGCAGGCGGCGCTGGAGCGGCTGCTCGCCGACCACGCCGCGGAGTTGGGCGTCACCGTCCGCCGCGGAGTGGAGCTGACCGGCTTCGACGCCGCGGCGGACCAGGTGACCGTCCGCACCGCCGACGGGGTGCTGCGCGCCGGGTGGCTGGTCGGCTGCGACGGCGGGCGCAGCACGGTCCGGCGTCTCGCGGGCTTCCCGTTCCCGGGCACCCCGCCGGAGATCACCGGCCATCAGGCGCTTGTCGAGATGACCGGCGGCGAGGGCCTGAAGGCAGGGTGGAACGGGACGGACACCGGCATCTACGCGCACGGGCCGCTGCCGGGGCGGATCCTCACGGTGGAGTTCGACGGTCCGCCCGCCGACCGCGGGGCGCCGGTCACCGCCGAGGAGTTGCAGGCGTCGCTGCGGCACACCTCGGGCGTCGACGTCACGGTCACCAAGGTGCTGACGGCGACCCGCTTCACGGACAACGCCCGGCAGGTCCCCGACTACCGCAGGGGGCGGGTGCTGCTGGCGGGCGACGCCGCCCATGTGCACGCGCCCTTCGGCGGCCAGGGGCTGAACCTCGGGATCGGCGACGCGGTGAACCTCGGCTGGAAGCTCGCCGCGACGGTCCAGGGGTGGGCCCCGGAGGACCTGTTGGACACGTACTCGGCGGAGCGGCACCCGCTCGGCGCATGGGTGCTGGAGTGGACGCGGGCCCAAGTGGCGCTGATGCGGCCGGAGTCGCACGCCCGGGCGTTGCGCGGGGTGCTGACGGAGCTGGCCGGGACCGTCGACGCGACCGCCTTCTTCGCGAAGCGGATCTCCGGCGTCCTGCACCGCCTCGACCTGCCCGGTGACCATCCCCTGACCGGCCGCAGCGCCCCCGACCTGCTGTTCTCCGACGGCACCCGGCTCGGTGACCGGCTGCGTTCCGGGGGCGGCCTGTTGCTCGACCTGGCGGACGACAGCGCGCTGCGCGGCCGTGCCTCCGGGTACGCGGACCGGGTGCGGGTGCTGACCGCCCGCACCACCGGGCCCGCGCCCGCCGGGCTGCTGGTACGCCCCGACGGCTGCACGGCGTGGGCCGTGGACGCGGCCCCCGGGGACGGCGCCCCCGCGTCGCTGGACGGGCTGGATGATGCGCTGCGCCGATGGTTCGGCGACCCCTGCGACGGCCCGGCGTAGCGGCGCATCCGGAGCCCGGTGAGGCGCACTTCCGCAGGAGGGGGCGCACTCCGATCGGCGTGCGCGGTGCGGCCCCTGGGGCGGCCGGATACGTATGAAGCCCCAGAGGCACGGCAGGTCGTGGCGCCGTGCCCCTGGGGCGGCCCGTACGCAGTGGTTCTCCCCGGGGCGCACCGGTGTCGTCCCGGGGCGCGCGGGGGCACGGTGTGGCGGTTCCGGCGGTCTCCCGCAGCCGCCGCTCCGGCGCTAGCGTCGGGGGCATGACCGATACCGCGCCTGATTTCGCGCACGATGTGGCCGCCGTCCACGAGGCCACCGAGCGGCTGCTCACCGCCGTCGCCGGTCTCGACGATGCCGCGGTCACCGAACCGTCCCTGCTCCCCGACTGGACCCGCGGCCACGTCCTGGCCCATCTGTCCCGCAACGCGGACGCCCTGGTCAACCTCCTCACCTGGGCGCGTACGGACGTCCCCACGCCGATGTACGCCGACGCGGCAACCCGTGACGCCGACATCCGGCGGGACGCGGTCCGTCCGCTGGCGGCGCAGCTGGACGATCTGCGGGAGAGCGGGGAAGGGTTCACCGCCGCCGCGCGGGCGCTTCCGGCGGACCGGCGCGGCTTCCGGGTGGAGATGCGCAACGGCGTGGTGGAGCGCGCCGACCGGCTGCCGCTGCGGCGGCTCGGCGAGGTGGAACTGCACCACGTCGACCTGGGGATCGGCTACACCCTCGACCGGCTGCCCGCCGCCTTCGTCGCCGCCGAGCTGGACTTTCTGACCGGCGTGAAGTTCGCGGGACACGCCAAGCTTCCGGCGCTGGAGCTGCGGACCGCCGACGGGCGGTCGCGGCGCACCGGCCGGGCGGCCGAGGGGGCCGCGCCGTTGGTGGTGACGGGGCCGGCCACGGCGCTGCTCGGCTGGCTCACCGGGCGCGGCGAGGGGGACGAGCTGACCGCCGACGGCGGCGCGCTGCCTGTCGTACCCCCGCTCTAAGCTGGCGTCATGGCCTACAGCGGAGCAGTGAAGGTCGGCGGACCGGCCGACGTGCACGAGCTGACCGACCTGATGATCTCGAAGGTCGCGGTCGGTCCGACGAACAACAACGCCTATGTCCTGCGGTGCCGGGCGACCGATGAGCAGCTGCTGATCGACGCGGCGGCGGAGCCGCACACCCTGCTCACCCTGATCGGTGACAGCGGCCTCGCCTCGGTGGTCACCACGCACCGGCACGGCGATCACTGGGGTGCCCTGCGTGAGGTGGTCGATGCGACGGGCGCCCGGACGTACGCGGGGCGGTTCGACGCCGAGGGTATTCCGGTGCCCACGGACGTGCCGGTCGAGGACGGCGATGTGCTGCGCGTCGGCCGGGTCGAGCTGACCGCGCGGCATCTGGTCGGCCACACCCCGGGCAGCGTCGCGTTGATCTACGACGACCCGCACGGCGCTCCCCATGTGTTCACCGGGGACTGCCTCTTCCCCGGGGGTCCTGGGCGGACAACAAATCCGGAGGAGTTCAACTCCCTCATGGACGGCGTGGAGACGAAGCTCTTCGATCAGCTCCCCGACGAGACCTGGATCTACCCCGGCCACGGGCACGATACGACGCTGGGCGCGGAACGACCGCACCTGACGGAGTGGAGGAACCGCGGCTGGTAACCAGCCGAATCGAGCGGGGCCGACCTGGAAGGGGTGGCCCCGCCTTACTGTCTCCAATACCAGCAGCGCCCCTCTCCAGTTCCCTGGAGAGGGGCGCTGTCTCAGCAAGCGGGACGTCAGGTGACGATCGCTCGGGCCGCGATGCCCTCAGTTCTCTTGATCGGGCCGCAGGGACGTCGACCAGCGCAGAACGGAGGTCCCGCCAGCCACCTTCACCGCCACCTCGACCACGCGGCCATCGACGAGGGTCACGGTCCGCACGACCTGCGTCACGATCACCTCGCCCGCGGTCAAGCCGAGTGCACGCTTCTCCGCCTCCGTGGCATGCCGAGACGTGACCTCTTCCAGGACCCGGTCCTGTGCAATACCTAGACGCTCCGCGGCCAGCTCCCGGGAACCGCCGGTGGAGACAGGCTCGGCCAGCTCGGGCGTCACAGCAATCACGTAGGCCGGATAGAAGGAACTGCTCAGGTGTACCGGCACACCTCCCCGGCTCACGACTCGACGCCGCACATGCACTGGCGTGCCCGGCGCAACATCGAGCCGTGGCGCAACGAGTTCGTCAGCGCCCGTCGTGCCGATCTCTAGGATCTGCGAGGTCTCGCCGTCGTCCAGGGCCTTCCCTGTGGCTGCGTGCAGGAGGACTCGCGTCCCGATGTTGTTGCTGATCGGCCCCGCAACGATGGTGCCGACACCCGGCTTTGCGAGCGTCAACCCCTCCATCTTGAGCTTTCGAAAGGCTCTGTTGGCTGTCGTCTGCGCTACGCCGAACTGCTCGCAGACCTGCCGCAGCGACGGCATCGTGTCGCCGGGTCGCAGCTCCCCGCTCTGAATCTTCCGGCGGTAGTGCGCCGCGATATCTGAGTAGCCGGTGTTCTCCGACATAGCTACCTCCTTCCTGGTGTTTTGCCCTTTTTCCGCGTGAGCAGCGGTGCACCACGAGGCTAGCTCACGTGTCGAACTAGCGCTACCACTAGCGCTAAAGAGCGCTAGTGGTCTACATTGGCCATGTCGCCAAGGAGGTCCGGCTGAAAGGCCCAGGTCACCCACGGCGGAGCACGCGGGCTTGACCCGAAGAAGCCACCGCAGGACCGCTTACAGGCGACTGCACGGGGCTGAGGCTGAGGGCCTTGGCATACCTCCGAAGGCACCCGGGGCCCCTAAATCCCGGGGTGGCCAGCCGACGCCTCCGCCCATCAAGACCAGGCCAAGTCGGCACCACAGCCCCCGTCACGGTCACCACGGACGTACCCGCGAAGGGAGACGGGCGGCACGCAAGAAGGGCCCCGACCGGGGGCAACCGGTCGAGGCCCACGGCACCGCCTGACATCACCAGGAAGGCACCACATGCGTAAGCGTCTCACCAAGGCCCGGCGTCACGCCGCCGAGGCCCAACGTCGCCGCAAGGTCGCCGCACGCCGCCTCATCGGCACGGCTGGCAAGACCGCCCGCTTCTCCTACCTCTCCGCCTCCAAGGAGGAGGTCACCGTCCGCGAGATCACCCTCCGGTCGGCCGAACTGCGCACCTCGAAGAAGGGCAACCCGTACATCCGGGCCTTCGACCTGCTCCGCGGTGAGCGCCGCTCCTTCTCCCCCTCCCGCATCGGCTGGACCGCCGCCGCCGAGGCCGCGAAGGCGGTGGCCGCATGAGCTACCGCTACGCCGCCGCCGGGGTGATCGCCGCCCGCCGCCCGCGCGTCCTGTTCGAGATCGACGAGCAGGGCGCCCGCGTCGCCCTCGACCCGGCCGCCGTCGCCGCCGCCGTCCACGAGGCCCGCGCCGCGCGCCGCCGCCTGTTCGCCGGGCAAGCCCCGCGCCGTACCGCCCTCGCCGCTCTCCTCGACCAGTCCGACTCCGAGCAGGTGACCCGATGAGCGGCGACATGTCGAACCCGGAGGACCGCGAGGAGCTGTCCCGGCGAGTCGCCGAGGACAACCAGCGCTCGACCGGCGGCTCCGGCAAGACCGCGGTGCAGTGATGGACCGCGCCCGCGGCCCCCTCCTCTAGATCCTCACGAACCTGAAAGGCAGAACACCCCAATGACGACAAAGCACTCCCACAAGCCCAACTTCGGCCGACGGGTCGCCGACTGCCTCCGCTGCCAGGAACTGGCCGAAGGCGCCAGGCCGGTCCGCTGGAACACCAGCCGGGACACGGGCGGCTACCCGACAAGCTCGGAGATGGACCGGCACTTCGCTCCCGGCGGCCCGCACCAGCGCGGCGCCTGCGGCCCGGTGTGCACCTTCGGCGACCGCTAGCCATCACAGCCCCGGCAACGCCGCGACGGTGCCCGATCGAATCGGGCCCGGGGCACCCACCACAAGAAGGCCCGCGAGCAGCAGCAAGCCGACGAGGCCGCCGCTGCCATCCCCCTTTTCGACCTATAGGAGGTACCCCGCATGATCCGCTTCATCACCAAGCGGCGTCTGGCCGAACTCACCGGTCAGCGTGACCACGCCAAGGCCCGCGTCTCCGCGGTGCAGCTGCGGCTCGGCCGCATCAAGAGTGAGCGCGACGACCTGCTCGGCACGGTCGACGACAACGCCCTCCTGGCCGAGAAGCGGGCCGCCGTGCTGGAAAACGACCTGCGCGCGGAGGCTCAGCGGGCGACCGAGCTGGCGACCGACCTGACGCAGGTCGTCGCGGAGGCGGCCAAGCTGCGGACGGTCGAGAAGCAGCTCCTGGACGTCATCGACTATTACTTCACTGCCGCTGAGGCGCCGGTCGAGGTGCTGGTCCGCGATGGCCGGGTGCACGGCGTCCACCGCTCCCGCGAGGCCGCTGAGGCCGCCGCCCGCGCGGCTGACCCGTCCATCGGCGAGGGCCCGTGGCGGCCGACCCCGGCGGACAGGGACCGCAGGGTGGGCTGGATCGCCGGTACGTTCCAGCTGCCGGAGACCGAGAACCCGCCGCACTTCGAGGAGCTCTCCGAGCGCTACCGCCACACGGACCGCGGGACGCTGTTCACCTGCGACGTCACGAACTGGGCGGTGCTGGCCCGGCATCTCAACGAGGACTGCCGCGCCTGCGTGGCCGCACTGCCCGACGTCCCGGCGGAGGTGCTGGTCGGCGCCGGGCTCTCCGCGACCGTCGAGGGTGCGGCCGCCGGGTACGCCCACGGCCTGATCCACGGGGAGCTCAGGCGTCGCCTGGTCGCCGCCGACGACAAGCCCGCGGCGGTGACGGAATGACGGCCCCGCGCCGTACCGCCCTCGCCGTCCGGTGCGCCTGGTTCCCGGTGCGCCTGGTCCGTACGTCTCACCTCACGTGGATGCGTGACGCCGTTGCCGCCGCCGACGGCGAGGCCACCGCGTTCGCCGCCGAGGCCGAGAAGTGGTTCGCCGAGTACACCGAGCAGGGGGACCGCGCCGACCGGGCCGAGGCGCGCCTCGACGCCGCCGCCGACCAGGTCGCCGAGCTTGAGCAGGAGGTCGAGGAGCTCGGTCACCGTCTCGCCGAGGCGCGCCGCGAGGCCGAGCAAATGCCCCGCAGCTTCCGCGCGGTGCGCGAAGAGAGTGACGACAAGCCCGCGGCTGATGGACCTTCGGGCACTCGCGGGTGACCTTCGGGCACTCACACAGAACCTTCGGATGGAGAGAAAGTGACAGCCATCATCGAGCCGCCCGTCTTGGCGCCGGCGCCCTTGGCCCCGGCCCCACCTTCGGGCACTCACAGCGAACCTTCGGGCACTTGGCCCACGCCTTCGGCTACTCGGCCCGATGCTTCGGGAACTTGGGACGAGGCGTCGCAGACCCACCCCGATGTGGCGTCGGACGACGGGGTGGAGGTCAACCGCAAGATCAAGATCGGGCTCGGCGTCGCGTCCATCCTCGGCGGCTGCACGATGGGCGGGATCGGCTTCTACCTGTCCTTCGGGAACCTGTCCCGGGCCGGACACACCCTCTTCGGGTTCTCCGTCCACGACGGGCAGGCCTTCGCCGTCGGCGTGGACGTCGCCATCGTCAGCTGCCTGGTGCTCGACCTGTTCATGGCGTGCATCCGCACCTCGTGGCCGCAGCTGCGGATCCTCGCCCACGGCATGACTGTGGCGTCGGTGTACTTCAACGCCCGCAGCTTCGGCTCGATCACGGAGCACTGGGACAAGGCCCTCGCCCACGGGCTGATGCCGATCCTGTTCGTCATCGGCGTGGAGGGTGGGCGCCGCATCCTCGTCCACCAGGCCGCGCTCCCCGGCGACCACGACGTCATCCCGGTGCGCCGGTGGCTGCTTGCCTTCAGCTCGACCTGGGCGATCTACCGGGTCATGAAGATCTGGGGCCTGCCGTACAGCGTGGTGGTGGCCCGCCAGCGGGAGCGGGCGATCTTCGACGCGTGGACGGAGTACAAGGCCGAGCTGAAGGAGGCGGAGCTGGAGGAAGGCTCCCAGGAGGCCCTGGAGCGCCTGCCGAAGAAGCTGGAGCCGTTCGGCCTGACGGTGGATGAGGCGATGGCTCTGCCGGACCAGATGGCCCGCGAGGAGCTGCGGCGCCAGCAGCAGGCCGAGCAAAGGTCCCGGGATCTGGAGCTGGAGCGGGAGCGCGCGGCGCACGACGCGGAGAAGAAGCGCCTGGCCCACCGCAAGGAGATGGTGGCCCTGACCGCCGATCTCAGTGCCACCGAGGGGATCGCGGAGGAGCAGGCTCGGGGCGCGGTCGCCGAGGCTCGCGCGAAGTCGGAGGCGAAGGTCCACGCGGCAACGGCGACGACGGCGAGCGAGGCGGCCGAAGCCCAGCAGCGTGAGGCCGAAGCCCGGCGGAAGGCGGCCGAAGCAGTGCGGCAGGCGTCCGAAGCCGAGGAGACGAACGCGGCGAAGTTCGCGAAGGCGGAGGGCGACAAGAAGCAGGCAGCCGAAGACCGCCGCAAGGCAGCCGAAGCCGACCGGCAAGCAGCCGAAGCGCGGAAGGCCGCGGCTGCTGCCCAGGACCTCGCCGTCGACGCCGAGGAGCAGAACGCGGCGCGGCTGGCGAAGGTGGAGGCGGACAAGCGGCGAGCGGCCGAAGACCGGCGCAAGGCGGCCGAAGCGAACGAGGCTGCGGCCGAAGCTGAGGAGAAGAACGCGGCGAAGTTCGCGAAGGCAGAGGCCGACAACCGGACGGCGGCCGAAGACCGGAAGCGAGCGGCCGAAGCCGACCAGCGGGCGGCCGAAGCTCGGGGGAAGGCAGCCGAAGCCGACCGGCTGGCGGCCGAAGCTCGGGGGAAGGCGGCCGAAGCCGACCGTCGAGCGGCCGAAGCCACCCGGCGGGCGGTCGAAGCCGAGGACTACGCCAACCTCACGCAGCGCCAGCGCCGGGTCCGCACCGTGGCCCGGATGCTCCTGGCCGCGGGCGAGCGCGAGGTCACCAACCAGGAGATCGCCGACGCGATCGGCGTGAAGTCCGAGGGCACCGCGTCCGAGCACCGCACCGAGGCGGTCGCGCTCATCAAGGGCGGCTACCCCTCGTCCGACCCCGACGTCCCGTCCCGCACGGAGGCGTAACCGCCTCCGGCACCACCGATGAAGGCCAGCCCGGGGATATCGGGCTGGCCTTCGTCGCGACTGCCGGAACCGGAAGTCACGCGCCCACAGTAGAGGAGACACCCCCATGAGCGCCGAGAAGTGGACCCCCGATCACCTGACGTCTCCTGCGAGCCGCGCGATCCACCTGGAGCAGCGCAGGGCGCAGCTCCTGCCGATCGTCGACGACCTGCGGCGCCTGGCCCGCGAGATGGCCGCGCTGGTCGGGGAGATGGACAGCATCGAGGGCGACCTGCCGGGGCAGGCCGCGCTGCGGGCCCGGCACGTGACGAAGCCGCTGTTCAAGGCCGCTGACGACGTCGAGGCCGCCGTCGGTGACCTGGTCGCGTTCAACGCGCGCTACCAGCGCTCCTACGAGGAGCTGCCGGAGAAGCGAGCGGAGAAGCGGGAGTCGAAGCGCCAGCGGAAGCTGGAAAAGGCCGGCCACCGCCCCGAGATCGGGTCCGGGCAGACCAGCACTGCCCCGGCGAAGGCCGCGGCCACGGACGAGTTCGGGGACGTGTTCGACGGCCTGCGGCGGGGTGCCTGATGGCTGCGCAGACCAAGGCAGAGCGTCAGGCGGCCAACCGGCGGGCGCACTTCGAGAAGCGCCAGGCGGAGCGGGCCGGACGCGGGCCGCGCGGGCTGGCCGAGTCGTGGATGGAGCGGGCTCGGGCGGTCGCCGCGACGAGGGAGAAGAGCGGCGACGAGGAGGTCTGGAACGACTTGGCGCGCACGATCTCGGTCTGGGTCTCCCGTTACGAGCAGTGAGCGTCGCCTCAATCAATTCACCGGTCAATCCGGGGCTGTGACCGCCTCGCGTACGCGTAATGCGGAGGCGCGGGCACACGGGCGCACGGACACGCGCGCGCGTACGCGAGGTGGTCACAGCCTGTCAACCCTCTGGGAAGGAATCATGAGCGACGAGACTGACGGCACCCCCGGCCGGGTGCTCCCGTTCCGGCCGATGGGAGGGGGCACGCCCCCGCCTCCTCC
>NZ_VKJP01000079.1 GCF_007280575.1 Streptomyces benahoarensis | reverse complement strand
CCCCCCACCACCGCCTTCGCCCACCGGTAATCCGCCTTGCCGCTGGGCGACCGCTGGATGTGCTCGGCCACGACCACCGTGCGGGGGACCTTGTACCCGGCCAGGCGGGAGCGGCAGTGGGCGCGTACGGCCTCGGTGTCCAGGGGGGCCGCGCCCGGGCGGAGTTGGACGACGGCCGCGACGCGGCTGCCCCAGCGCGGGTCGGGTACGCCCGCGACCAGCGCGTCGTAGACGTCCGGATGGGCCTTGAGGGCCTGTTCGACCTCCTCCGGGTAGATCTTCTCGCCGCCGGAGTTGATGCACTGCGAACCGCGGCCCAGGACCGTGACCACGCCGTCCGCGTCGACGGTGGCCATGTCGCCGAGCAGCACCCAGCGGTCGCCGTCCGCCTCGAAGAACGTCTCGGCGCTCTTGACCGGGTCGTGGTAATAGCCCAGCGGTACGTGGCCGCGCAGCGCGATCCGGCCCACCTCGCCCGGGGCGACCGGCCGCCGCGTCGCCGGATCGACCACCGCCGTACGGGGATTGACCCGCACCCGGAACCCGCGCTCGGGCCCGGAGTCGTCGGTCGCCGTGCCGTTGAAGCCGGACTCCGACGAGCCGAAGTTGTTGAGCAGCATCGCCTGCGGCACCAGCGCGGTGAACTGCGCGCGGACCGTCTCCGACAGCACCGCGCCGGAGCTGGAGACGCTGAACAGCGAGGAGCAGTCGGTGCCGCGCAGCGGACCGGCGAGCGCATCGGTCAGCGGCCGCAGCATCGCGTCGCCGACCAGCGAGACGCTGGTGACCTTCTCCCGCGCCACGGTGCGTAGCACCTCCTCGGGTGCGAACTTGCGGTGCAGGACGACCTTCTGGCCGAAGTGGAAGGCGATGAACGCGGTCAGCGTGGAGGTGCCGTGCATCAGTGGCGGCGTCGGGAAGAAGACGATGCCGTCGCCCCCGGCCGCCACCCGCTCCGCGACCTCCTCCGGCCGCCGCACCGGCTCACCCGTAGGGGCGCCGCCACCCATCCCGGAGAAGAACAGGTCCTCATGGCGCCAGACCACGCCCTTGGGCATCCCGGTGGTGCCGCCGGTGTAGATGATGAACCGGTCGTCGGCGGAGCGCGGCGCGAACCCGCGCCCGGGGGACCCCGCGGCCTCCGCGTCCGCGAGTGCCACCGGCACCGGCTCCGGCTCCGGCGCGCCCTCGGGCGCCGGCCCGACCCGTACGAGATGGCGCAGCGCGGGCGCGTGCGGGGCGGCGGTGGCCACCCGGGTGGTGAACTCCCCGTCGAAGACCAGCGCCACCAGGTCGGCGTCCCGGTAGAGATAGGCCAACTCATCTTCCACGTAGCGGTAGTTGACGTTGACGGGGGTGGCGCGGATCTTCAGGCAGGCGTAGAGGGCCTGGAGGTATTCGACGCCGTTGTAGAGGTGGAGTCCGACGTGGTCGCCGGGGGCGACGCCCTGCGCGGTGAGGTGGTGGGCGAGGCGGTTGGCGGCGCGGTCCAGCTCCGCGTAGGTCAGCCGCCGTTCGGCGCCGCTGCCCGGGTGGTCGACGTACACCAGCGCCTCGCGGTCGGGGACCGCGTCGACGATCGATTCGAAGAGGTCGGCCAGGTTGTACTCCACGTCTCCTCCAGACCGTGCCGGACGGCGGCTCGGCGGCCATTAGAGCGTCGGCCACGGCAGCAGGGAAGGGCCACGGCGAAGAAAACTGACTGAGTGTCAGAAAACTCTTGAAGTCGCCGTACCGCTCCTGCACCCTGTTCTGCGTCCACAGACGGGAGGACGGACATGGGCGGGACGGAACATCTCACCGTGCACCGCGAGGGGGCGACCCTGGTGCTCACCCTCAACCGGCCGGAGGCGAAGAACGCCCTGTCGCTGCCGATGCTGGTCGGCCTCCACGACGGCTGGCGCGCCGCCGACGAGGACGACACGGTCCGCTCGGTCGTGCTCACCGGCGCCGGCGGCACCTTCTGCGCGGGCATGGACCTCAAGGCCCTCGCCGGTGACGGCATGGCCGGCGACCACTACCGCCAGCGGCTGCGCGACGACCCCGACCTGCACTGGAAGGCGATGCTGCGCCACCACCGCCCCCGCAAACCGGTGATCGCCGCCGTCGAGGGCCACTGCGTCGCCGGGGGCACCGAAATCCTCCAGGGCACCGACATCCGCGTCGCGGGGGAGAGCGCCGTCTTCGGCCTCTTCGAGGTCGCCCGGGGACTCTTCCCGATCGGCGGCTCCACCGTCCGCCTGCCGCGCCAGATCCCCCGCACCCACGCCCTGGAGATGCTGCTCACCGGCCGCCCGTACCCGGCGTCCGAGGCCGCCCGGATCGGCCTGATCGGCCATGTCGTCCCCGACGGCGGGGCGCTGGCGAAGGCCCTGGAGATCGCCGAGCGGATCAACGCTTGCGGGCCGCTCGCCGTGGAGGCGGTCAAAGCGTCCGTGTACGAGACCGCCGACCTGTCCGAGGCGGACGGCCTCGCCGCCGAACTCGCCCGGGGCTGGCCGGTGTTCGACACTGCCGATGCCAAGGAGGGCGCCCGGGCCTTCGCCGAGAAACGCCCGCCCGTCTTCCGGCGCGCCTGACCGCGCCCCGGCCCACACCTCGCGCCCAGCGCGCGCCCCACCGCCGGGGGCGCACGCCGCACCCTGCGCGCCCCCGGCCACGCGCCCACCCAAGGAGCCCGCATGCCAGAGGTCACGCCCGAGCCCACCGCGCCCCCCGCCGAGCCGGAGGAGGCCCTCACCGCACCCCTCGTCGTGGAGTTCCCCTTCACCCGGTCACTCGGCCCCGTCCGCGGCGCCTTCCTGACCGGGCTGCGCGAACGCACCGTCCTCGGCATCAAGGCCACCGACGGCCGCACCGTCGTCCCGCCCACCGAGTACGACCCGGACACCGGCGCCGAGCTGCGCGATCTCGTCGAGGTAGCCCCCACCGGCACCGTCACCACCTGGGCCTGGAACCCGTCCCCGCGCCGCGGCCAGCCGCTCGCCACCCCCTTCGCCTGGGTCCTCGTCCGCCTCGACGGCGCCGACACCGCCCTGCTGCACGCCCTGGACGTCTCCGGCCCCGACGCCGTCCGCACCGGCATGCGGGTCCGTATCCGCTGGGCCGCCGAGCGCACCGGCGCCGTCACCGACATCGCCTGCTTCACCCCGGACGACGGGCCCACCCCGGAACCCGCCGAACCGGCCGCCCACAGCGGCGAGTTCGACGACCCCGTCATCGGCATCACCGCCCCCGCCCGGCTCGACTACACCTACGCGCCCGGCCGCGCCCAGTCCCGCTACCTGCGGGCCCTCGGCGAACGCCGCACCCTCGGCGAACGCTGCCCGTCCTGCCGCAAGATCTACGTTCCGCCCCGTGGCGCCTGCCCCACCTGCGGCATCGCCACCGCCGAACAGGCCGAGGTCGGCCCCCGCGGCACCGTCACCACCTTCTGCATCGTCAACATCAAGGCCCGCAACCTCGACATCGAGGTCCCCTACGTCTACGCCCACATCGCCCTCGACGGCGCCGGACTGCCCCTCCACGCCCGCATCGGCGGCATCCCGTACGACCAGGTCCGCATGGGACTGCGCGTCGAACCGGTCTGGCGTGACGGCAGCCGCTACCCCGACCACTACCGGCCCACCGGCGAACCCGACGCCGACTACGACAGCTACAAGGAGCTGATCTGATGCCGGCCCTGCCCCGCGACATCGCCGTCGTCGCCTTCGCCCAGAGCGACCATGTGGCCGACAGCCACGAGGTCTCCGAGGCCGAGATGGTGATGCCCGTCCTCCACGACGTCCTGGACCGGACCGGCCTCAAGGCCCGCGACATCGGCTTCACCTGCTCCGGCTCCTCCGACTACCTCGCCGGACGCGCCTTCTCCTTCACCATGGCCCTCGACGCCGTCGGCGCCTGGCCGCCGATCTCCGAATCCCATGTCGAGACGGACGGCGCCTGGGCGCTGTACGAGGCATGGGTCGCCCTCCTCACCGGCGAGGCCGACACCGCCCTCGTCTACGCCTACGGCAAGTCCTCCCCGGGCGATCTGCGCGCGGTCCTCACCCGCCAGCTCGACCCGTACTACCTCGCCCCGCTGTGGCCCGACTCCGTCGCCCTCGCCGCGCTCCAGGCCCAGGCCCTCCTCGACGCGGGCCTGACCTGCGAGGACGAGCTTGCCGCCGTCGCCACCCGGTCCCGCGCCGCCGCCGCGGACAACCCGCACGCCCCACTGCGCGGCCCCCGCCCGCAGGGTGATCATGTCGTCGCCCCGCTGCGCCGCGGCGACTGCGCGCCCGTCGGCGACGGCGCCGCCGCCGTGATCCTCGCCGCCGGGGACCGCGCCCGCGCGCTCTGCGGCCGGCCCGCCTGGATCCGCGGCATCGACCACCGCGTGGAGGCCCACTCCCTCGGCGTCCGCGACCTCACCGCCTCGCCCTCCACCCGCCTCGCCGCCGACCGCGCCGGAGCCTTCGACCGCCCCGTCGACCTCGCCGAACTGCACGCCCCGTTCACCTCCCAGGAGATCGTGCTGCGCCGCGCCCTGCGGCTCGGGGACGGCGTCACCGTCAACCCGTCCGGCGGCGCGCTCGCCGCCAACCCCGTCATGGCCACCGGCCTGATCCGCATCGGCGAGGCCGCCGCCCGCATCCAGCGCGGCGAGAGCGGCCGCGCCCTCGCCCACGCCACCTCGGGCCCGTGCCTGCAACAGAACCTCGTCGCCGTCCTGGAGGGGGAGTCATGAGCAAGGAACCCGTGGCCGTCGTCGGCATCGGCCAGACCGCGCACGTCGCCGCCCGCCGCGACGTCTCGCTCGCCGGACTCGTCCGGGAGGCCGCCCGCCGCGCCCTCGACGACGCCGCCCTCGACTGGCGCGACATCGACGCCGTCGTCCTCGGCAAGGCCCCCGACTTCTTCGAGGGCGTCATGATGCCGGAACTGTTCCTCGCCGACGCGCTGGGCGCCGTCGGCAAACCCCTGCTCCGGGTGCACACCGCGGGCTCCGTCGGCGGCTCCACCGCGCTGGTCGCCGCCAACCTCGTCGCCGCCCGCGTCCACCGCGCCGTCCTCACCCTCGCCTTCGAGAAACAGTCCGAGTCGAACGCGATGTGGGGCCTGTCCCTGCCCATCCCCTTCCAGCAGCCGCTGCTGGCCGGGGCGGGCGGCTTCTTCGCCCCGCACGTCCGCGCCTACATGCGCCGCAGCAAGGCCCCCGACACCATCGGCTCCCTCGTCGCCTACAAGGACCGCCGCAACGCCCTGAAGAACCCCTACGCCCACCTCCACGAGGCGGACCTCACCCTGGAGAAGGTGCAGTCCTCACCGATGCTGTGGGACCCCATCCGCTACTCCGAGACCTGCCCCTCCTCCGACGGCGCCTGCGCGATGGTCCTCACCGACCGCACCGGCGCCGCCCGCTCCCCGCACCCCCCGGCGTGGCTCCACGGCGGCGCCATGCGCAGCGAGCCCACCCTTTTCGCCGGGAAGGACTTCGTCTCCCCGCGCGCCGGACGGGACTGCGCTGCCGACGTCTACCGCCAGGCGGGCATCACCGACCCGCGCCGCGAGATCGACGCCGTCGAGATGTACGTACCGTTCTCCTGGTACGAGCCGATGTGGCTGGAGAACCTCGGCTTCGCCGCCGAGGGGGAGGGCTGGAAACTCACCGAGTCCGGCGTCACCGCCCTCGACGGCGACCTGCCCGTCAACCCGTCGGGCGGCGTCCTGTCCACCAACCCCATCGGCGCCTCCGGCATGCTCCGCTTCGCCGAGGCCGCCCTCCAGGTACGCGGCCGGGCCGGGGACCACCAGATCGACGGCGCCCGCCGCGCCCTGGGCCACGCCTACGGCGGCGGCGCACAGTTCTTCTCGATGTGGCTGGTGGGGGCCGACCGGCCGGAGTGAGGCGGGCCGGGGCGGCGCCCACGCGCACCCGCGGGCCACGGCCGCACCCGGCGGCCCGCCCGCCGGGCCTGACTTCGACGTCCTCGCCATGGATCCCGGGGACTGGCCGGGCAATCTCGGAGCCGGGCTGCTGCCCGCCCCCGACGGCACCTGCCAGGGCGTCTTCCTCCGCTACGACCTGTTCGGCGGCCGCGGCCCCGCGATGGTCATCGGGAACCTCCCGGAGGGCTCCCCGGCCCGCGAGCTGGCCGACGGCGAGGTGCCCTTCGAGGTCGCCCAGCTGCTGGCGGCGCTCGGCAACGACGAGCCGGTCGAGGTCGTCGAGAGCGAGGACACCCCCGTCATGCACGACGACAACCTCCTCATCGTCAAGCGCATCAAGTGCTCCGAAAGCCGCGTCTCCTGCGCCCAGTTCGACCGCAGCGACGGCGTGCTGGTCACCATCGCCAGCTGGGACCGCCCGATCACGGACGATCTCTACGCCCTCCTCAAGCCGCTCCCGGCCGAACTCTTCCAGCAGCACTGACGAGCCGAGGGCCGGGAAGCGTCACCACTCCCCGGCCCCTGCGGCAGCCGGTTACGCCGCGCCCCGCCGGACGTCGACGTCCGCAGCCCGCACATACCCGATCCGGTGCCCGACCTGGATCTCGTAGTAGCGGTCCTCGCCCCGTACGACGGCGTGCGTGGCCGTGTCGAAGCCGGACGCGGAGAAGTAGTCCCCGCGCACGCTCCCGCCGACCGCGTACCGCTCCCCGGCGTGCAGCTGGTACGGCAGCGGCGACACCTCCTGCACCGGGACACCCGCCGGATACGCCGCCTTCTCCGGGTACGCCCGCCCGTAGACCGGGATCGTCGCCCGGCCCGCCTTCGGCGTCACCGTCGCGCCCGCTGTCCGGAAGGCCGTGGGCCGCTTCGCCGGGTTCTCGAACCACGCCCGCTGCCCGAGGTACCAGATCGCCGTCCAGTCGCCCTGCTGCCCGGCGAACGCGAAGTGCTGGCCGGTGCTGGCCCGCGCCCCCAGATCGTTGACGTCGATCGTCGACGCACTGCCGTCCGGCCGCAGCCCCACGTCCTTGACCAGCGCCGCGTCCGCCTTCGGCGCGACGCGCAGCCGCACCGCCTCCGACCCGTGCGCGGCACAGGGCGCGCCCGCCTTCTCACAGCCCGTGTACGGCGGCGTGTTCGTCGCGTAGTCCGGCCGGATCGTGACGAGATCGCCCGCCGCCCGCCGCCCCGCCACGAACGGCTTGCCCAGCAGCGTGAAGTAGTGCGCCCAGTCCCAGTACGGACCGGGGTCGGTGTGCATCCCCGGGATCGTCGACGTCGTCGTGCCCGGCACGTTGTCGTGGCCCAGGATGTGCTGCCGGTCCAGCGGCACCCCGTACTTCCGGCTCAGATAGGTCACCAGCCGCGCCGAGCTGCGGTACATCGCCTCCGTGTACCAGGCGTCGGGCGCCGCCAGGAACCCTTCGTGTTCGATGCCGATCGAATGGGAGTTGATGTACCAGTTCCCGGCCTGCCAGGCGACGTCCTTCGTCGGCACGTGCTGGGCGATCAGCCCGTCGGACGAGCGGACCGTGTAGTGCCACGACACATACGTCGGGTCCTGGACCAGCTTCAGCGACGTCTCCCACGACCCCTCGGTGTCATGGATGACGATCGTGTCGACCTTGAGGTCCTTGGGCCGGTCCGCCTTGTCGTGATTGCCGTAGTCGTCGTTCCCGAACTTCTCGTACGGCGCCGGGACCGACTCGCACGCCACCGTCGCCGGGCACTCGGGCCGCGCCGCCGGATCGGCCGCCTGCAGGACCGCCGGGGCGATACGTTTCGCCTGTCCGGCGTCGGGGCGCAGCGCCGGACGCGCCGCCAGCGCCACCCGCTGCCCCGCGTCCGTCGTCCGCGCCTGACCGCGCCGCAGCGTGTCGAAGACCTCGTCGGCGAAGACCCGCCCGCCGGACGCGTCGCCCGCCCCGGCGTACCGCGCCACCGCGGCGTACCAACCGGCCGGACCGGCGTCGCGCTGCAGCCCCAGCGTGCGCTGCTCCGCGGCGAGCAGCGCCGCGCCGCCGAGGACGTTCGCCGCCGGATCGGTGCGCAGCTTCGCCGCCGGAATGCCGGTCAGCTCGGCCGCCCGGGGCAGCGTCCGCAGCCGCGCGGGCAGCTCGGCGGGCAGCGGCTGCGGCGCGGCGACCCGGCGTCCGGCCGCGACCGGCCGCGCGGTGTCGCCCCGCGGGTCGTCGTCCGCCTCGCTGCGGCGCGCCGCCGGCCGGGCCACCGCCGCCCGGGCGTCCGTCAGATGCATCGGGCCGTACCCGCCGTCGACGCTGGGCGCACCGCCGTGCGCGTCCCAGCGGGACTCCAGGTAGGAGACGCCCAACAGCACACTGCGCGGTACGTGGTAGCGGGCGGCGGCCTCGGTGAAGGCCCGCTGGAGGGTGTCCGGTGCGGGCTCGGCGGCCCCGGCCGGACCGGTGGCCGACACCAGTGGGAGCAGCAGCGCCCCGGCGGCGAGGGCCGTCGCGGTGCGGACGGCCGGGCGGGAGGTGCGTCGTCCGCCCTCCGGTTCGGCTCTCCGGATTCTTCGCAGTCTTCGCAAGGCAACCTCCTGGGACCGGCCCCGGCCGGGGCGTTGTGACGGGTGATGCGCAGACGTCCGAACGGGACGGGACTCGTCTCATGAGACCCGACCGGCCTAGAGGTATCGGCTGTCCAACGATCCGTCAATCACCTCGCCACAGCGGGATTTCGCATGTCAGCGCGGTACGGAGGCAGTCTTCCCGGGATCGGCCCGCGGCCTGCGGGGCGTCCGTGGAATGGACCAGTGGCGGCCGCGGACCACTTCGCCGGGCGGCCACGGAACCGGGAGCGCGGCCGTGCGCCACGGGGCGGCGCGCCCTGGCCCCGGCATCGCGCCCGTGCCCCGGCACGACGAAGGGGCGGCGCATCCGTCCTTCCGGATGCGCCGCCCCCAGGGCCGGTCGTCAGCGGGTGCCGACCGCCGCCCGTACCGCCCGCCGGGCCATCTGGGCGTCGTCGTGCAGCCGTCGCAGCAACAGCCGCTGTTCCTCGCCCGCGGACAGGGCGCCGGGCACGCCCCCGGCCGGAGTGCCCTCCGGCACCGGCTCCCGCATCGTGCGCTGCACCGCGCTCTCGTACCGCTGGATCTCCCGCGTCAGTACCAGCATCAGATTGACCAGGAACGCGTCCCGCGCCGCCGGGCCCGCCGCCTGGGCCAGCTGACTGATCTGACGGCGCGCCGCCGGAGCCTCACCGAGCTGCGCCCACAGCGTCGCCAGGTCGTAGCCCGGCAGGTACCACCCGGCGCTGTCCCAGTCGAGCAGCACCGGGCCCATCGGCGACAGCAGGACGTTGTTCAGCAGCGCGTCGCCGTGCGAGAACTGGCCCTGGACGTGCGGGATGCCGCGCAGCAGCTTCCGCAGGTCACCCAGGTCCCGGTCGGTCAGCAGCCCCAGTTCGTGGTAGCGCGCGATCCGGCGGCCGTAGTCCAGCGGCGCGTCGAAGAGCCCGGGCGGCGGCCGCCAGAGATTGATCCGGCAGATCGCGCCGAGCGCCGCCCGCACGTCCCCGCGCGCCGGAGCCTCGGAGGGGTGGCGCTGGAGGGCGGCGACGCGGCCCGGCATCCGCTCCACCACCAGCGTGCAGTTGTCGGGGTCGGCGGCCACCAGCCGCGGTACCCGCACCGGGGGACGGTGCCGGACGAACGCCCGGTACGCCACTATTTCCTGCCGGAACCGCTCGACCCAGGCGGGGGAGCGGTCCAGTAAACACTTCGCGACCGCCGTGGTCCGTCCCGCCGTGCCCACCAGGAGGACGGACCGGCCGCCGCGCCGCAGCACCTGGACCGGATGGAACTCCGGACAGATGCGGTGCACGGCGGCGACGGCGGCGCGCAGCGGGGCGCCCTGGGGGCCGGACAGATCGAGCCGCCCGCTCAGCGGCTGGGCGACCACGCCCGCCTGCCGGACCCGGCCGCCCGCAAGCCCGGGCACCGTCCCCGCGCCGGCGGCCGGATCGGGGTACGGCCGGCCGCCCGCGGGCTGGTGACGGTACGTCCGGGTGGGGGAGGTCACGGCGGACGATGCTGCGTACATGGGTGAGACGGATCCCTTCGTGCGCCGACGAGTGGTGCGCTCCCGGCCCGGTGGCGGGAGCCCGCCGGACGGACCTCGTGCAGAAGGCCGGTTCGGCGTGCCCCTGGAGCAGGGCTCGCACCCTGGGGAATGCGGTCCCGCCACCGGGCCGGGGGCGACACGTCTACACAACACACCGGCGCGGGTGGCAGACCATGTGGCGCACCCTGGCGAACCCCTGGCGAATGCTCACAGCCCATGTCAACGGCGGTTACTGTCAACGCAGTCGAGGAACCTGGGGGCTTGACGTGGGCAGGGAGCCGAACACCCGTCTCGCGGACCTTTTCGGACTGGCCGGATGGTCCAAGGGCGAACTGGCGAGACTGGTCAACCGGCAGGCGGCGGCCATGGGCCATCCGCAGTTGGCGACCGACACCTCGCGGGTGCGGCGCTGGATCGACATGGGGGAGACCCCCAGAGATCCGGTGCCGAAGGTGCTGGCCTCGCTGTTCACCGAGCGCCTCGGCCGTGTCGTAACCACCGAGGACCTCGGGTTCGCCCGGAGCGGCCGTACGGGGAGGCGGCAGTCCGACGACGGGCTGCCGTGGGCTCCCGAGCGGACCGCCGCGGTCCTCACGGAATTCACGGGAATGGACCTCATGCTCAACCGACGCGGTCTGGTGGGCGCGGGCGCGGCGCTCGCCGCAGGCTCCGCGCTGACCGGCGCCATGGACAACTGGCTGCACACCGACCCGGCACCGCGCTCCGGTGCCGCGGCACACCCCGATCCGCTCACCGTCTCCGGCTTCGAATCGTCGCACCGCTACGACCAGATCGGCCTCGACCGCTACGAGGCGGCGCCCGTCGGCTCCCAGGAGATCGACGCGCTGGAACGCTCCGTGGAGGTCTTCCGCGCCTGGGACGCCGCCCGCGGCGGCGGGCTCCAGCGCAAGGCCGTGGTCGGCCAGCTCAACGAGGTCGGCGGCATGCTCGCCTACCGTCACCCCGACCACCTCCAGCGCAGGCTCTGGGGGGTGGCGGCCAACCTCGCCGTGCTGGCCGGGTGGATGTCCCACGACGTCGGGCTGGAGCCCACGGCGCAGAAGTACTTCGTCATCGCCGCGCACGCCGCGCGGGAGGGCGGCGACCGGCCGCGCGCCGGTGAGGCGCTGTCCCGCGCCGCCCGCCAGATGGTCCACCTGGGCCGCCCGGACGACGCGCTCGACCTGATGCAGCTGGCCTCCTCCGGCTCCGGCGAACAGGCGCTGCCCCGCACCCGCGCCATGCTGCGCACCATCGAGGCATGGGCCCACGCGGCCAAGGGCAACGGCAACGCCGTCCGCCGCACCCTGGGCGAGGCCGAGGAGCTGTTCGTCTCCGACAAGGGCGATGTGCCGCCGCCCGGTTGGATGCAGATGTTCGACGAGGCCGATCTGCACGGCATGGAGGCGCTGGCCTACCGCACCCTTGCCGAACACGACCCGGCGGCCGCCGGTCTCGCGCAGAGCCACGCCAAACAGGCTCTCCGGCTACGGGAGAGCAGCCGCCGCCGGTCGCAGATCTTCGACTACCTCTCGATGGCGTCGGCCTGCTTCATCGGCGACGACCCCGAACAGGCAGACCGCTACGCCCGGTTGGCGCTGGCCGCCATCGCCGAGAACTCCTCGCACCGCACCTGGGACCGGCTGCGCGAGATGTACCGCCTCACCGGGCAGTACTCCGGCAATGACCGGATCAAGGAGTTGCGCGCGGAGATCGACCAGGTGATGCCGAAGCCGCGCGGCAAGGCGAAGGTGCCCGCCCCGGCGACGGCGCTCGACACCCGGCTCGGCATCACCTTCTCGGTCTGAGCCGATGCCGTACGACAACGACGTCGGCGCCACCGGGCCGGAGCACCGGAGCAGACCGACGGCCGGGGGGCGGCGTGACCGGGCCGCCGGATCCGGTCACCGTACGCCCGCCCTCCGGGCCGGCCGTTCACCGTCGTCTCAGCTGACCCGCGCGATCAGCAGACACGCATCGTCCTCGCGGACGGCGCCGTCGAACTCCTCGACGGCGAGCCGGACGCACTCCTGGGCGTCACGCGCCGCCGTGAAGCGCGGCGCCAGGCCGAGCAACCGCTCGGCCGCCTCGTGGGCCGCGTCCGGGCCGTGTGTACGGCGGGGCAGCAGACCGTCGGTGTGCAGCACCAGCAGATCGCCGGGGGCCAGCCGCTCGGTGCGCTGACCGTACGCGGCGTTCGCGGTCGCCCCGAGGAGGACGCCCTCCGGCGGGTCCAGCGCGCGCCCCGTGCCGCCGCGGAACAGCAGCGGCGCGGGGTGCCCGGCCTGGGCCCACTCCAGCTCCCGGGTGGCCGGGTCGAACCGGCAGCAGACGGCGCTGCCCAGCGCGGGCTGCGCGGCGGAGTCCAGCAGCTGGTTGAGGAAGCCCATCAGCGGCCCCGGGCGGTGACCGGCCACCGCCATCCCGCGCAGCGCGCCCAGCACCATCGCCATCCCGGACGTCGCGCCGGCGCCGTGCCCCGTCAGATCGCCGACGCTCAACAGCGTGGTGGTGTCCAGGAGTGGGAGGGCGTCGAACCAGTCGCCGCCGATCAGGGCGCTGGTGGCGGCGGGGAGGTAGTGCCCGGCCAGATCGAGGGCGACCGGGCCGCCCTGCGGGAAGCGGAGCGGACCGCGCCACGGCGGCAACACCGCCTCCTGCAGCTCGACCGCGAGCCGGTGCTCCGTCCGCGCCGCATGTCGCCTGCGCTGCAGCGAATCGCGGCTCTCGCGCACCGCCCGCTCGCTGCGCCGCAGCTCGCTGACGTCCCGCAGCACCGCCCACATGCACGCCGTCGAGCCGTCCGCGTCGAGCACCGGCTCGCCGGTCATGTGCACCGTCCGCACCCGGGCGTCGGGGCGTACGACGCGGAACTCGCCGTCGATGGGGCGGCCGTCCACCAGGCAGTCGGTGACCATCGTGGCCAGATGCTGCTGGTCCTCGGCGAAGACCAGGGACGGCAGCTCGTCGAGGGTCAGCGGGCCGTCGGACGGCTCCCGGCCGAGGATGGTGAACAGCTCCCCGGACCAGCTGACCTCGTCGGTGAGGAGGTTCCACTCCGCGCTGCCCACCCGGCTCAGCAGCGAACCGCGCGGCGGCTCCTCCTCGGCGGGCGGCGCGAGCGGCCCGGCGTACGCGGCGCCGTCGGTCTCCTCCGGGGGCAGGCCCTCTCTGAGCTGGTCGAGATGGCCGCCGACGTCGTCGAGGTGGTGGACGGCGAGGTCGCACAGCGCGCGCTGCCAGCGCAGCTGCGGATCGATGGTCGCATCGTCGGTCGCCGCCGACTCGCGTACGGCGTCGAGGCCACCGCGCAGCCGACGGGCCTGGGTGATCAGGGCCTCGACCGTGTCGCGCGCGGGCGGCTGGGCGGACGGGTGGTCCGCGAAGAGGGGGGACGGCATCGATTCTCCGAGATATGGCGGCGCCGGCCACGGCGGTCCTGTCCTGGCCGACAGAGCGCGCCCGGGGGCTGGTATGAGGGCCGGGTGACGACTCTTGCACAGGCTGCGACGGTCCGTAAGGGATTTGGCATGACCCGATACGGCGTTGCGGTCGGCATATGCCCCCGGCCTCCGTGGGGCGTCACCGGCCGAATCGGCGGAATGACAGATTCCAAGCTAGGCTGCGCCCGCCGTCGCGCTGCCGTGCCCACCGATCCATGCTGGGAACGACGCATACGGTCCGCGGTCACCGGCAAGAATGCCGGTCGGCGGAAATCCCGTTGCCAGCCAGTCCCCCGCACCGGATGCTGACCTCATGTTCGATCCAGACATAGCGCCCAGTGGCACCCTGCTCGGCCTCCTCCAGCGAGGCCGCGGCGACGGGACCCTGCACGCCCTCGCGGCGCCGCGGGCCGCGGCCCTCGCGGCGCTCGACGACTGTGTGCTGCGCGATGCCCGCCGCGACTGGCAGGTGGAGAACCGCTCCCTGTACTACGCGCGCCTCTACATGCAACTCGACGGTGGACTCGACGCGATCGAACGGCACCTCTTCCAACCGGACGACGGCGTCGACACCGCCGAGGAGCGCACCGGCCTCGCCCTCTCCGTCCTCGGCCACCTCGCCGCCTACGGCCGGGACGCCGCCCGCCTGCTGCTGCGCGGTTACGCCGCGATCGGCAGCAACTGGCGGTGGGCCCTGGACGAGCTGGCGCTGCGCGACGACGACGCGGGCCTGGCCGCCCTCGCGCCCGCCGTGCTCGCCCGCTTCCCCGCCACCGCCGAGGGCGACGCCGCGCTGGCCGCCGCCGTCCGCGACGCCTTCGAACCCCGCCCCTGGCGGCTGTGGGCCGAGGACCCGCGTTATGCGGAGCGCCTGGCCGCCGCCGGGGAGCAGGGTTCCTTCGACCGCTGGCAGCGTCAGCTGCGCCCGCGCGGCCCGCGGCCCGGCTGGAGCGTCGCCGATGTGCTGCGCTGGGCCGAGGAAGGCGCGCCGGGCGCGGTGGAGCAGCGGTATCTCGCCGCCGCCCGCTGCCTGGGCGCCGTCGCCGGGCCCGAGGACCGTCCCGTACTGCTGAGCGCCGCCCGGGTCGGCCCGGACGCGGCCCGCGCCGCCGTCCTGCACCACCTCGCCGAACGCGGCGACCCCGATGCCCTCGACCTCATCGAGGCGACCGCCGGTGACCCCGCCGCGGGCGAGGTGCCCACCGCCGCCGCGCTCGCCGCCTTCGCCCGGATGCGGTCCACCGACGCCGTCCTCGCCCGCGCCCGCGGCTGGGCCCGCCGCGGCGACGAGCTGGGTGCCGCGGCCGCCGCCGTCCTCGCCCGCCGCGGCGACGCCCGCGACGCCGGGGTGGTGCTCGCCGCGCTGCGCCGTACGGTCCGCGTCGGCGGCCCCGACGCGGACGCGCTGTGGGAGCTGGTCGACGGCGTCGGGCGGCTCGGCGTCGGCTGCGCGGCGCCGGTGCTGCGCCACGTCTACCGCGAGACCGCCTCCTCCGAGCTGCGTGGGCGGACCGCCGCCGCGCTCGCGGTGACCGATCCCGGGTTCGCCGCCGGGTTCGCCGTGGAATGTCTCTGGGACTGCGAGGAGACCACCCGGGAGCTGGCCGCCCGGCACGCCGCGACCGGCGACGACCGGGTCGTCGAACAGCTCCGCAGACTCGCCGCCGATCCGGCCGAGGAGGCCGAGGTGCAGACCGCCGTCCGCAGCCGGTTCGGGCCGGACGCCTCCGCGGTCTGAGCGGACGGCCGGCCCGGGCGGGGACCGGCGGAAGCCGCCCCCCGAGGCCGGGCAGCACCCCGACGCCGGTCCGGGCGGCCGTGCCCGGACCGGCAAAAGGCCCCGGCACCCACCGGCCCCGGCACATCCGGCCCCGCACCCGTGGCCGGGCCCCGGTGCCGCGCCCACGACGCCCTCTGGCGCGCCCCGCGTCCGCTGCCACAATGGCCGGATGACCGGACGCTGGGAGTTCTGGATCGATCGCGGGGGCACCTTCACGGACGTCATCGGCCGGCGGCCGGACGGCCGTCTGGTCACCGCGAAACTGCTCTCGCACCACCCCGAGCGGTACCGCGACGCGGCCGTCGAGGGCATCCGGCGGATGCTGGGCCTCGCGCCGGGGGAGACGGTGCCCGCCGAGCGGGTCGCCGTCGTCAAGATGGGCACCACCGTCGCCACCAACGCCCTCCTGGAGCGCACCGGCGAGCCGGCCGTCCTCCTCATCACGGAGGGGTTCCGCGACGCCCTGCGCATCGCCTACCAGAACCGCCCCAGGATCTTCGACCGGCACATCGTGCTGCCCGAGCCGCTGTACGACCGGGTGATCGAGGTGCCCGAGCGGCTGGACGCGCACGGCCGGGTGGTGCGGCCGCTGGACACCGCGGCGCTCCGCGGTGAGCTGGCCCGGGCCCGCGCCGACGGGCTGCGCGCCGCAGCCGTCGTCCTGCTGCACGGCTACCGCCACACCGCCCACGAGAAGGCCGTCGCCGCGCTCGCCGCCGACGCCGGGTTCGCGCAGATCAGCTGCTCGCACGAGGTCAGCCCGCTGATGAAGCTGGTGCCGCGCGGCGACACCACCGTCGTCGACGCGTATCTCTCGCCGGTGCTGCGCCGCTACGTCGACGAGGTGGCCGCGCAACTCCCGGGCGTCCGGCTGATGTTCATGCAGTCCAACGGCGGGCTGCGGCGGGCCGCACACTTCCGGGGGAAGGACGCGGTGCTGTCCGGTCCGGCCGGTGGCGTCGTCGGCATGGTCCGCTCCGCCGCCGAGGCGGGGCCCGGCCACGACCGCGTCATCGGCTTCGACATGGGCGGCACCTCCACCGATGTGTCGCACTACGCGGGCGAGTTCGAGCGGGTCCTCGGCAGCGAGGTGGCCGGGGTGCGGATGCGCGCGCCGATGATGAACATCCACACCGTCGCCGCCGGCGGCGGCTCCGTCCTCCACTTCGACGGGCGCCGCTACCGCGTCGGCCCCGGCTCCGCGGGCGCCGACCCCGGGCCCGCCTGCTACCGCCGCGGCGGCCCGCTCACCGTCACCGACGCCAACGTCATGCTCGGCCGGATCCAGCCCGGCCACTTCCCGGCGGTCTTCGGCCCGCGCGGCGACCGGCCGCTCGACGCGGACGTGGTCCGCACCCGCTTCGCCGACCTGGCCGCGCGGGCCGCCCGGGAGACCGGCGACGACCGCGGGCCGGAGGAGGTCGCCGCCGGTTTCCTCGACATCGCCGTCCTCAACATGGCCAACGCCGTCAAGAAGATCTCCGTGCAGCGCGGCCACGACCTCACCCGCTACGCGCTGACCAGCTTCGGCGGCGCCGGTGGCCAGCACGCCTGCGCCGTCGCCGACGCCCTCGGTATCGACACGGTGCTGATCCCGCCGCTCGCCGGGGTGCTCTCCGCGTACGGCATCGGCGTCGCGGACGCCACCGCGATGCGGGAACGCGCCGTCGAGACGGAGCTGGACGGCGCGGCGGCCGCCGACCGGGTCCGTGCCGTCTGCGACGAACTGGCCGCGCTCGCCCGCCGTGAACTCGTCGACGAGGGCGTGCCCGCAGAGAGCGTCACCACTCGCGCCCGGGTGCTGATCCGCTACGCCGGGACCGACGCCACGCTCGGCGTCCCGCTCGCCACCACCGACGAGATGGCCGCCGCCTTCACCCGCCTGCACCGTGCCCGCTACGCCTTCACCATGGACAAACCGCTGGTCGCCGAGGCGGTGACGGTCGAGGCGACGGGCGCCGCGGGCGGTGCGGGCTCCGGCGCCGAGCCGCTCGGCCCCCGTACGGGCGAGATGCGGCCCGCCGCCACCGTCCGGATGTACACGGGCGGCGCCTGGCGCGACACCCCGCTCCACGCGCGCACCGGGCTGCGGCCGGGGGACACCGTCACCGGGCCCGCGCTCGTCACCGAGGAGGACGCGACCACGGTCGTCGACCCGGGCTGGCGGGCGACGGTCGGCGACGCCGGGCATCTGGTGCTGCGCCGCGCGGAGCCCCGTCCGGAGCGGGCGGCCGTCGGTACCGCGGCGGATCCGGTGATGCTGGAGGTGTTCAACAGCCTCTTCATGGCCATCGCCGAGCAGATGGGCGTCCGGCTGGAACACACCGCGCACTCCGTCAACATCAAGGAACGCCTCGACTTCTCCTGCGCGCTCTTCGACGCGGACGGCAACCTCATCGCCAACGCCCCGCACATCCCCGTACATCTGGGCTCGATGGGCGAGTCGATCAAGGAGGTGCTGCGGCGGCGCGGCGCCACCATGCGGCCGGGCGATGTCTACGCGGTCAACGACCCGTACCACGGCGGCACCCATCTGCCGGACGTCACCGTCGTCACGCCGGTCTTCGACGACGCCGGAGACGAACTGCTCTTCCTGGTGGCCTCGCGCGGCCACCACGCGGAGATCGGCGGGATCACGCCCGGTTCGATGCCCGCGTTCAGCCGTACCGTCGACGAGGAGGGCGTCCTCTTCGACAACTGGCTGCTGGTCCGCGACGGGCAACTGCGCGAGGACGAGACCCGCGCGCTGCTGACGTCCGGCCCGTACCCCTCGCGGGCGCCGGACGCCAACCTCGCCGATCTGCGCGCCCAGATCGCCGCCAACGAGAAGGGCATCACCGAACTCCGCCGGATGACCGGGCAGTTCGGCCTGGACGTGGTCCGCGCCTACATGGGTCATGTCCAGGACAACGCGGAGGAGTCGGTCCGCCGGATCATCCCCCGCCTCACCGACGGCGACTGCGACTATGTCACCGACAGCGGCGCGCACATCAAGGTGGCGCTGACCGTCGACCGGGCCGCCCGCACCGCGGTGCTGGACTTCACCGGCACCTCACCGCAGCAGCCGGGTAACGACAACGCCCCGCGCTCGGTGGTGATGGCCGCGGTGCTCTACGTCTTCCGCACCTTGGTCGCCGACGACATCCCGCTCAACAGCGGCTGCCTGAAACCGGTCGAGGTGCGCGTACCGGACGGCTGCATGCTGGCCCCGTCCTACCCGGCGGCGACGGTCGCCGGGAACGTCGAGACCTCCCAGGCCGTCACGGGCGCTCTCTACGCCGCGCTGGGCGTCCAGGCGGAGGGCTCGGGCACGATGAACAACCTGACCTTCGGCAACGACAGGGTGCAGTACTACGAGACGGTCGCCTCCGGCTCCGGCGCGGGCCCGGACTTCGACGGCACCGACGCCGTCCAGACCCATATGACCAACTCCCGGCTCACCGACCCCGAGGTGCTGGAGTGGCGCTATCCGGTGCGGGTCGACGCCTTCGCGGTACGGTCCGGCAGCGGCGGCGCCGGGGCCCACCACGGTGGCGACGGCGTCGAGCGGCGGCTGCGGTTCCTCGAACCGATGACCGTCGCCCTCCTCACCGGCCACCGCCGGGTCCCGCCGTACGGCATGGCGGGCGGCGCCCCGGGGGCGCTCGGCGAGAACGTCCTGCTGCGCGCCGACGGCACCACCGAGGAGCTGCGCGGCCGCGACACCGCCGAGGTGGGCCCGGACGACGTCCTGGTGGTGCGGACGCCGGGCGGGGGCGGGTACGGCGCGCCGGACGGACCGGACGGACCGGGCGGATCGGGCGGTCCGGCCGGGGCGTGAGCGTGAGGCGGCCTGCCCGGGGCGCACGCCGGGTCGGACCGCCCGCCCTCACGCCCCGCGCAGCGGCAGGAAACGGATCGGGGTGCCCGGTACGGCCTGCGCGGCGGCAGCCAGATGGCGGGCGGGGACCACGCCGATCACCGGGTAGCCGCCGGTCGTCGGATGGTCGTGCAGGAAGAGGACCGGCAGCCCGTCCGGCGGCACCTGGAGGGCGCCCAACGGCATGCCTTCACTGGGGAGTTCGCCGTCCTTCGCGCGTTCCAGGGGAGGGCCCTCGGTGCGCAGCCCGATGCGGTTGCTCGCCGCCGAGACGCGGAAGCGCCCGGTGGCCAGGGTGCGGTGGCCGTGCGCGGTGAACCAGTCGTCGCGGGGCCCGGGACGGTAGGGCAGCAGCAGTTCGGTGGGCGGACCCGGGTGCGGGACCGCGTCCGCCCAGGCCGGGGCCGGGGGTGCGGCGCCGAGCGGCAGCACCGCGCCGTCGGTGAGCGCATCGCCGCCCAGGCCGGAGAGCAGATCGGTGGCGCGGCTGCCGAGCACCGGCTCGGTCGCGACGCCGCCGCCGAACGCCAGGTACGAGCGCAGCCCCCGGGCGGCGGGCCCGGCGTCGAGGACGGCACCGGCCGGGACGTGGACCGGGGCGCCCCAGGGCGCGGGCCGCCCGTCGACGGTCACCGGGCAGGGCGCGCCGGTCACCGCGACGGTGGTGGCGCGGCGCATCCGTACGGCGCACCCGGTGAGCGTGGTCTCCAGGGTGGCCGTCGGCTCCGGGTTGCCGACGAGGCGGTTGGCGAGGCGGTGCGCCGGGGCGTCGAGGGCGCCGGAGAGCGGTACGCCCAGGTGTGCGTGGCCGGGGCGGCCGAGGTCCTGGACGGTGGTGAGGGCACCGGCCCGCACCACGAGGCAGGCGTGATCGGTCATCGGACGGTCTCCGTGTCGCGGGCCCTGTCCCGGGGCACGAAGTGCACCCGGGTGCCGGGCGTGAGCAGGGCGGCGTTCTCCCGCCGCGGGTCCCACAGCACCGCGTCGGTCCGGCCGATCAGCTGCCAGCCGCCGGGGGAGGAACGCGGATAGACGCCGGTGTACGGCCCGGCGAGCGCGACCGCGCCGACCGGGACGCGGGTGCGCGGGGTGGCCCGGCGCGGCACGTGCCACTCCTCGGGCAGCCCGGTGAGATAGCCGAAGCCGGGGGCGAACCCGCAGAACGCCACATGGAAGGTGGTGGCGGCGTGGCGGCGCACCACCTCGTCGGGGGTGGTGCCCCACAGCGCGGCCACATCGGCGAGGTCCGGGCCGTCGTAGACCACCGGAATCTCCACGCCCGGCCGGTCGGCGGCGGTGAGCTGCGGGAGGTCCCAGGTCTCCAGGTCGGCGGCGAAGCCGCGGGGGTCGTCGAGGCTGTCGAGGAAGACGGTGCGGGCGGCGGGCACGATCTCGGTGACGGGCGGCAGGGTTCCGGCTGTGGCGCGCCGCAGCAGCTCCGCGTGGAGCGCGCCGACCTCGTCGGCGGTGTCCAGTTCGAGGAGGAGCCCGTGCGCGCCGACGGGCAGCGCTCTCATACGAAGCTCCGCACCATCACGCCGGCGGAGCCGAGTTCGGCCTTCACCCGGCGGGCGAGCGCGGCGGCGCCGGGGGTGTCGCCGTGCAGGCACAGTGACCGGGCGCGGACCGTGACCGGCTGTCCGTCGTGGGAGCGGACGGTGGCGTCGCGGGCGATGGAGAGCGCGCGCCGGACGACCTCCTCGGGGTCCTGGATGACCGCGCCCGGCTCGCTCCTCGGGACGAGGGTACCCCCGGCGGTGTAGGCGCGGTCGGCGAACGCCTCGTCGACGACGGGTAGTTGGGCCTCGCGCGCTGCTTCGTGCAGCCGGGAGTCGGGCAGGCCCAGAACCGGCAGCGACTCGCCCGCGGCGCGGATCCCGGCGACGACCGCGGCGGCCTGTTCGGCGTCGTGGACGCAGCGGTTGTAGAGCGCGCCGTGCGGTTTGACGTAGCCGACGCGGGCCCCGGCGGCGCGGGCGAAGACCTCCAGCGCGCCGATCTGGTACGAGATTTCGTCGGCCAGCTCGTCCGCGGGGACGTCCATGGCGCGGCGGCCGAAACCGGCCAGATCGCGGTAGGAGACCTGGGCGCCGATGACGACGTCACCGGCGGCGGCGCGCTCGCAGACCCGGCGCATCGTGCCGGGGTCCCCGGCGTGGAAGCCGCAGGCGACGTTGGCGCTGGTCACGACGGACAGCAGGGCGTCGTCGTCGGTGAGCCGCCAGCGTCCGAAGCCCTCGCCGAGGTCGGCGTTGAGGTCGATGACGGCGGGTTGGACGGCGAGGTCGCTCATGGGTGTCCGCTCCAGGGCTCGGTGGCAGGG
>NZ_VKJP01000779.1 GCF_007280575.1 Streptomyces benahoarensis | reverse complement strand
GGCGTTGACCCGGGCCGCCCGCAGCGCGGCGGGGTTGATGTCCACCAGCACCACCTCGGCCCCGGGCGACCGCTTGGCGATGCAGATCCCGGCAGCCCCGGAACCGCAGCCGAGATCGACCGCCCGGCGCACCGGACTCGGCCGCGCCTCCAGATGGGCCACCACCGCCGCGACGAAGCGCATCGTGTCCGGCCCGAAGAACACCGCATCGGTGGCGGTCGGCGGATAGGAGGAATGCGCGAGCAATTCGCCGTCGAGGCTGGAGAACCGGACGGTCGGGCGCAACAGCGCGCCGTCCTCGACCACGGCCCCGGCGTCCCGAAGCCGGCTCAGGACCTCTCCGGGCAGGATCTCGGCCCGGAACGGCCGGCTCCAGCCGATCACGTCGCGCAGGTTGCGCGCTTCGGCGTTGCACGACCGTGCGTTGACGATTGCATGGGTGGCGGGGGTCACCGTCGTAAAGGTGTAGCCGCTGTCGCGCAGGGTGCGGCCCAGGGCCAGCAGGGCGTCCTGGTTTTCGGGAAACGCCGCGGATCGCGTCATCGGCCGGACCCCGCCTGTCGACGACGCGAAGTCTGGCGGGACTCGGGCGGGCGGTGGCCCCAGACTTCGTCGGCCCTTCGCATCGTCCGGC
>NZ_VKJP01000778.1 GCF_007280575.1 Streptomyces benahoarensis | reverse complement strand
GTGGGGCGTGGGGCGCGTCCCTGGGCGGGCGCGCCCCTACGCGGCGGCGGGTGCCGTCCCGTCAGGGACGGGGCGCCGGGGCCCGGCGGGGCCTCCCGTCCCGGGTGACGTCGTAGACGCCCGGGACCTGGCGCATGGCACGCAGCAGGGCGGGCAGCGCGGCGGCGTCGGGCAGCCGAAGCGTGTAGGTGTGGCGGACGCGCTGCTCGTAGGGGGGTTCGACGGCGGCGGCGACGACGGCGGCGCCCTGCACCGCGATGGCCTCGGTCAGGTCGGCGAGGAGGTGGGGACGGCTGAACGCCTCGGCGCGGAGCGTGACCCGGCAACCGTGTCCGGCCGGACCGGGGGCGCCGGGGTCGGGAGCGTCGGCCGGGGATGCGTCCCCTGCGGCCCCGGGGGCCTCGTCCGGAGTACCCGGCGCCGTGGGTCCCGCGGCCGGGCGGGCGGACGGCGCCGTGGGCCCGGCGGACGGCGCCCCGACGGCGGCGCGCCCGCCGGGGGCGCCCGCCACGGCATCGCGCGCCCCGCCCCCGTCCGCCTCCGGGGCGGGCGGGGACGCCGCATCCACGACGGAAGCCACGCCGCCAAGGGCCGCGCCGTCCGGCGACAAGGCGGCAGTCGGGGCGCCCTCCCCCGGC
>NZ_VKJP01000777.1 GCF_007280575.1 Streptomyces benahoarensis | reverse complement strand
GGTGTCGAGGGTGCCGGGGGTGGGTCTGTTCACGGTGCGGTTCCGCTCTTGCCGGGGTGCAGGGTGCCGCAGGCGCGGCAGGTTCGGGCCCGGGTGTCGCCGTGGAAGGCGGCGAAGACCGGGGGGAGGTCGCGGACGATGTCGCGGACCTGGAGTTCGACGTCGTGGACGAGGGCGTGGCAGCCGGGGCAGTACCAATGGAAGCGCTCCAGGGTGCCCTCGTCCCGGACGCGTTCGACGACGAGGCCGACGGACCCCGCCTCGGGGCGCTGCGGGGAGTGCGGGACGCCGCCGGGCAGCAGGAACATCTCGCCCTCGCGGACATCGATGCGCCGGGGCCGTCCGTCGGCCATGACATTGATGTGCATGGCGCCCTTGACCTGGTAGAACCACTCCTCGTACGGCTCCAGGTGGTAGTCGGTGCGGGCGTTGGGCCCGCCGACGACCTGGACGATGAAGTCGCTGTTGCCGTCCCAGATCTGCCGGTTGTTCACCGGTGGCTTGAGGTCGTCGGCGTGGTCGCGTACCCATTGGGCGAAGTTGATGACCGGAGGCAGGTCCATCGTGCTCCTCGGGTTGGCGGGACGGGGGCGTTACGGCCGGGCGGAGGCGTTACGGCGGTAACGGGGCGTTACGGCCG